>JAPPOT010000823.1 GCA_028817855.1 Myxococcales bacterium | reverse complement strand
TTCGTAGACCGTGAGCGGCTTCTCGGCCTTCTCGATCACGTCCGGCGTGATCACCACTTCCTTGATGCCCTTGCCTGACGGAACCTCGTACATGATGTCGAGCATCGCGCTCTCCAGGATCGCGCGCAGGCCGCGCGCGCCGGCGTTGCGCTCGAGCGCCTTCTTGGCGATCGCGCTCAGCGCTTCTTCCTGGAACTTCAGCTTCACGCCGTCCATCTCGAACAGCTTCTGGAACTGACGCACCAGCGCGTTCTTCGGCTGGCAGAGGATGTCGATCAGGGCCGGCTCGTTGAGCTCGTGCAGTGTGGCGATCACGGGCAGGCGCCCGATGAACTCCGGGATCAGGCCGATGCGCAGCAGGTCCTCCGGCTGCACCACCTCGAGCAGCTCGCCGACCTTCTTCTCCTTTTTGGACTGGATGTCCGCACCGAAGCCGAGTGTCTTCTCGCCTACGCGCCGCTCGATGATCTGATCGAGCCCGACGAAGGCGCCGCCGCAGATGAAGAGGATGTTGGTCGTATCGACCTGCAGGAAGTCCTGCTGAGGGTGCTTGCGCCCGCCCTTGGGCGGCACGTTTGCCACGGTGCCCTCGATGATCTTGAGCAGCGCCTGCTGGACGCCCTCGCCGCTCACATCGCGGGTGATGCTGGGGTTGTCGCCCTTGCGCGCGACCTTGTCGATCTCGTCGATGTAGACGATGCCGCGCTGGGCGCGCTCCACGTCGTGGTCGGCGTTCTGCAGCAGCTGGACGATGATGTTCTCGACGTCCTCGCCCACGTAACCGGCCTCGGTCAGCGTCGTCGCGTCCGCGATTGCGAACGGGACGTTGAGAATCTTGGCCAGCGTCTGGGCCAACAGCGTCTTGCCCGAGCCCGTCGGCCCGAGCAGAAGGATGTTGGACTTCTGCAGCTCCACGTCCTCGGAAGCGACGCGGGACTCGATGCGCTTGTAGTGGTTGTGGACCGCGACCGAGAGGATCTTCTTCGCTCGCTCCTGGCCGATCACGTACTCGTCGAGGATCGCCTTGATCTCCATCGGCTTGGGCAAGGGCCCGCCAGTGGAGAAGGAGTCCTCGCGGTCTACCTCCTCGGCGATGATGTCGTTGCAGAGGCCGATGCACTCATCGCAGATGTAGACCGTGGGCCCAGCAATGAGCTTCTTGACCTCCTTCTGCGACTTCCCGCAGAAGGAACACTGCAAATTTCCGTGACTATCGTCCTTCCGCCTGTCGACCAATGTTCAACCTGACTGAGCGCGTGTGCAGAGGATTGTGGAGCCTTTAGTCTAACAACCGCCCCCGGGGCCAGCAAGGATCTGGGCTGGGGACCACATAGACGCTGGATATGGGGCCACCAGGGGGGTTTGGCCAGCTACTTGGCTTCGCCGCGGGCCTCGATCACGCCGTCGATAATGCCGTACTCCAGCGCCTGGGACGACGTCATATAGCGATCGCGCTCGGTGTCGTCCTTGATCTTGTCCTCGGGCTGGCCGGTGTGCTTGTGCATGATTTCGTTCATGCGCTTGCGCAGAAAGAGGATTTCCTGCGCGTGGATCTCGATGTCCGTGGCCTGGCCGCGGACCGCACTCAGGGGCTGGTGGATCATGATGCGGCTGTTGGGCAGCGCACGCCGCAGGCCCTTCTCGCCGGCGGCCAGGATCCACGCCGCCATCGAAGCAGCCAGCCCCAGGCAGACGGTAGCCACGGGTGCGCGCACGTACTGCATGGTGTCGTAGATCGCCAGACCGGAGGTGATCGAACCACCTGGGCTGTTGATGTAGAGCGTGATCTCCTTGTCCGGATCCTCGCTCTCCAGGTAGAGCATCTGCGCGATGATGATGTTGGCCGCGTCGTCGTTGACCTCGCTGCCGAGGAAGATGATGCGCTCGTTGAGCAGGCGGCTGAAGATGTCCCAGCTGCGCTCGCCACGCGGGGTAGTCTCCACGACCTGGGGGTAGGGGATGAAACCAACCGGGCGATCCACTTTCATCTGGGCCTCCTGAAGCCTTTGGCGCCTACTCGTCGTACGCCGTTTGGCGCCTACTCGTCGCACGCCGTTTGGCGCCTACTCGTCGTACGCCGTTTGGCGCCTACTCGTCGGACGCCTTCTTCTTCGCGGTCTTCTTCTTGGTGGCGGTCTTCTTCTTGGTGGCGGCCTTCTTCTTGGTGGCGGCCTTTTCGGCCTTCTTTTGGCCCTTGTCGTCGGGCCCGCCACCCTCGGACGTCTTGGCCTTGGTCTCCGCCTTCTTCTTGGTCGCGCCCTTCTTCTTCGCCGCCTTCTTCTTCGCGCCGCCCTCGGCCTTCTCGCCGGGAGCCGCGTCGGTGATCGTAGCCCGCTCGAGCAGATACTCAAGCAGCTTCGTCTCCAGCAGCTGGTTGCGCAGCTGATCGCGACGCTCTCCCTGGTAGTCGGCCCGCACCTTGGCCACGTGCTTGCCGGTCTGCTCGGCGATCTCCCCGAGCTTGGCCTCCACGTCCTCGTCCGTGACCTCGAGCTTCTGCTGGTCGGCGATCGCGCCGAACAGCAGCCCCGCGCGCACCTTGCGCTCCGCCTTGGCCTCGAACTCCTTGTTCATCTCCTCGTCGAACGGCATCTGCCGACCGAGCATCTGCGAGAACTGCAGGAACTCCTGGAGCATGACGCGGTGCTGCTGCTGGATCATGCTGGGCGGCACAGGCACCGGGTTCTTGTCGATCAGCGCCTCGACCACCGCCTCCTTCAACAGCGCCTCGGCGCGCTTGTCGGCGGTCTCGTTCAGCTGCTCGTCCAGGCCCGCCTTCAGCGCGTCGAGCGACTCGTGGTCCAGGTCCTTGGCGAACTCGTCATCCACGTCGGGGAGCTGCTTCTCCTGCAGCTCCTTGAGACGCAGCAGGAACTTGGCCGGCTTGCCCGCCAGATCCTCGCGCCCGTAGTCCTCCGGGAAGGTCAGCGTGACTTCCTTCTCCTCGCCCACCGACAGCCCGAGCAGGCCCTCCTCGATCTCGGTCAGCAGGTTGCCTGTGCCGAGCTCGGTGCGCGTGTCGTTGCTGGTCAGTTCGGGCCGTGGCTCGCCCTCGACCTCGACCTCGATGTCGACCGTCGCCACGTCGTCGGTCGCCGCGGGCCGCGCGGGATCCGGGGTCGCGAGCTCCGCGTTCTGCTCCCGCAGCTTGTCGATCTCGGCCGCGATCGCCTCTTGGGTCACAGGCTCGCGCTCGCGCGCCACCTCGATGCCCTCGGTCACCACCTCGTCGATGGTCGGTCGCACCTCGAGCTTGGCGGTGAACTCGAGCGGCTTGCCCCTGGCGATGCTCGGGGTGTCCACCTCGTTCATCGCCACCGGCACCAGCGAGTGTTCCTCGACCGCGGCGCCCACGCCCTCCTGGACCAGCTGGTTGGTGACCTCGGCCTCGACCGACTTGCCCATCAGCTGCTTGACCACGTTGCGCGGCACCTTGCCGGGGCGGAAGCCGCGCACCTTGGCGGAGCGCTGGACCGCCCGATAGGCCTCCTCCAGCTGCTCGTTCACCTTCTTCCAGGGGACGGCGATCTTGACCGCGACGAGGACCGGGCTGATCTGGTCGACCTCTGACTGCATTTCGGAGTGCCTCCAAAAATTCACCGCGCACGCGCGCGGGTGTCGGGGTGGCTACCACGCGGGAGCCGCCCGTTCAATCCGCCCGTTTGGTCGCCCGCGCCCACTCGGCGAAGCGCTCCACGACGGGATCCTGGAGCTCCGGCGTCACGTGTCTCAGCACCAGCAATGCCCGCCCGCGCCGCTCCACGCGGTGGCTGCGGGGCTGCCCGGCGGGGGTGGCCTTCACGGCCGTTTCTGCCAGGGCCTGCGCCTCGCGCGCTTCGGCCTCGCTGTCCCACGTCATCAACCACACCAGGGCGCTGCCTCCGTCGGGCCGCTCGAAGGCATAGAGTCGGTCGCCCCCCCAGCCCTCGGCGCCGCGGGCCGCCTCCGGGGGCGAGGCACCGAGCCGGAAGTAGACGCTCACTTCCAGCTCCCCGAGCGTGTCCTCGTAGACCAGCTCCCGCCCCTCGCCGAGCAAGCCCTCGGCACCCCGGAGCTTCAGCCGTTCGGGTGCCTCGCGCCGGGCGAAGCGCGCTGGGTGCAGCACCTGCTCGGTGCTCTCGGGCGGCTCGGCGTGTGCGCGGTCCACCTTCCCCCAACCACCGCTGCCGTGCAGGTTGGCGGCGAAGGACAGCCCATCGACGTAGGCCGACAGCAGGGGCACGCGCACGATGGCCGGCGCGTTGGTGAGCTCGCTTCCGGTCAGCGGCGAGCCGCGCACCATCTCCGAGAGGTTGTGGATGCGCGCGGCATCCATCGTCAGGTGCGACAGGGGCACCCGCTCACCCTCCAGGGCGAAGCCGATCATCGCGAGCGTCGCGTCGCCCTCGACGAGCGCGCGAAAGGCGTTCTCCGCGTCGGTGGTGCGGGCGCCCTCCAGGTTCGCGGAAAGCGATAGCTGCTGGTCTTGCAGCGCGTGCACCAGCTCGTGCACCAGCACGATGCGCGCCTCGTCCAGGTCCACCTCCTCGCCCTCGGCACCGCCGAAGGCGCGCATCACGTCGTCACGCACCACCAGGTTGCCGGCGTCGGAGTCGTAGTAGCCCACGATCTGCTCACCCATCAGCCGCAGTAGCAGCGAGCGCACGTCGAGGTCAGGTGAGAGCAGCCCCAGCGCCACGTAGACCGTGCGCGCGCGCTGCAGCTCCTGATCCTCGATCTGGCTGTCGACGTAGGCCATGATCGCTTCCGGGTCCTGCACCTGCACAGGCACCTCGTGGCGGAAGCGCAGACCGCGCACGCGCTCCGCGATCCGCGAGAGGCGCCCGATGGCTGCCCGCTCGCGCGCGGTCACATCGCGGGTCTCGCCGGCGCGCTCCCTGGGCGGCCGCTCGTGGCCGGCTGGAAGGTCCTCGGGGTAGAGCGCCTCGCTGACGGTCGGGCCACTGGGCTGGGGGGCGCCGCAGGCGACCAGCGCCGCGAGCGCGAGCATGGCGAGCGGCCGCTTCATGGCTCGGCGTGGGAGATCAGGGTGTGGACTAGCGGGCGCCAGCCGAGCGCGTCGCGGAACACCCGGCGCGCTGCGCGCGAGGCCGCCATCTCCACCGCCTCGGCGTCGCTGCGGCCATTGAGGCTGCGCAGCGCTCGGGTCACCGCACGCTGGCAGTCCTCGATCAGCCCCAGGTCGGCCTCGTCCACTTCATCCACCACGCCGCGTGTCGAGACCTCCGGCGTGCCCTCGAGCTTGCCGTCCGTGCCCAGCCTCAGCAGCACCATCACCAGGCCGCCGTCGGCCATGCGGCTGCGATCGCGCAACACGGCCCGGGAGATCTCCTCGCCCCACTGGATGTGCACACGTCCGGTCTCGATCTGGTCCACCACGTGTAGCCCGGCGGCGTCGACCTCGACGACCGCCCCGTTCTCGACCGTCAGGGTCTCGGTGACGCCCGCCTCCTCCGCCAGCTCGGCGTGGCGACGCAGGTGCACGTAGGTGCCGTGCACTGGGATGAAGGCCTGCGGGCGCGTCAGCTCCAGCATCCGGCGCTGCTCGTCGCGGCAGGCGTGGCCGCTCACGTGCAGCCCGGGCTCGTCGCGTCGCGTCAGCACGCGGATGCCGCGGCGCTCGAGCCGGTTGACCATCGCGTAGACCGCGCGCTCGCGACCCGGGATGATGCGTGACGACAGCACCACCCGGTCGCCCTCCGCGAGCCTGAGGCGGTGATGGGTCTCGTAGGCCAGCCGGTGCAGCGCGGCACCCGGCTCGGCCTGGGAGCCGGTCGCGATCACGAAGAGCTCTCCGGGGGGCACGCGCTGGGCGTCTTCCTCGTTCACGAACGTCCCCGGGTCGTGTTGGAGCAGCCCGAGCTCGCGGGAGACGCGCGCGTGGTTGAGCAGCGAGCGTCCGAGCAGGAGCACGCGTCGTCCCAGGCGCTTTGCCGCCGCCAGGGCACTGTCGAGCCGGTGGACGTTGGAGGCGAAGAGGCACACCACCACACGCCCGCCGACCCCGGCCGTCGCGCTCTCCAGCGCCTCGAGCACGGGTCGCTCCTCACCAGAGCTGCCGGCGGTCTCCACGTTGGTGGAGTCGCTCATCAGCAGCCGCACGCCCTCGTCGCCGACCTGCTCGAGCAGCTCGCTGTCGAAGTGCTCGCCGTCCACTGGGTCGGCGTCGATCTTGAAGTCGCCCGAGTGGACCAGCACCCCCGCCGGGGTTCTCAGGATCAGACCGGTGCAGTCCGGCGTCGAGTGGGTCACGCGGTAGGGGGTGACGTCGAAGGGGCCGAAGCGACGGCTCTCGCGCGGGGCGATCACGTGCAGTTGGGAGGTGTCGAGCTCGGCCTCCGCCAGCCGCTCCTTGACCATCGTCAGGGCGTAGCGAGGCCCGTACACCGGCACGTCCAGGTCGCGCAGGAGGTAGGGGAGGGCGCCGATGTGGTCTTCGTGTCCATGGGTGAGGACGAGTGCTTCGACCGAGTCCGCGCGGTCCAACAGGTAGTCGAAGTCGGGATGGATGACGTCCACGCCCGGCTCGCGCTCCGGAAAGGTGACCCCGCAGTCGATGACCAGCAGGCACCCCTCGGCCTCGAGCACGAGACAGTTCATTCCGATCTCGCCGAGCCCGCCGAGGGCCACGATTCGCACGGCGCCGGTCACCGGGCACACTACGGCCCCAGGGGCCCCCAACAGTCAAGTCCCGGGGACCAGCCGGTGGTGGCCAAGGGCCCGATTTTCGAGGGCTCCGCGCCAGTTCGTGCCGGTCCTTCTGGCATTTGACCCCCCGGAACCCGGCGTGCTACCCAGCCACCGCTTCAGCCGGAGCCTTCGGGCCAGCCCGGGCGGGAGAACGAGCATGTCTTGGCACCTTCGGATCTGCATTCTCGTCGCGCTCTGCACCGCGACCCCGGCGCTGGCCCAGGACGCGCCGCCAGCTGAGCCCCCGGCGGCCGCCGAGCCCGCGCCAGCCGCCGCGCCCTCCGCGCCGCCCGCCGCGCCCGTGGCC
>JAPPOT010000818.1 GCA_028817855.1 Myxococcales bacterium | reverse complement strand
CGCGCAGCTTCCCGTCCCCCACCCGAGGCGAGGGCTACGCCCGCGGCGACCACGAGAAGTGGGGCTACGGGCGCTACGTCGTCTTCCTCGCCATCAAGGACTTCGGCCCGGCCACGGCGCCCCCGGTCCGGCGCCCGCAGCTCACCATGCTCGGCGACCTGGCCAAGACCCTGTGCGAGCACGCGGGTCCTGCGATGGACTGCAGCGACTACCGCGGTCCCGATCTGCTGGCGGGCGAGTGGGTGCCGGCCGACCACGATCCAACGTTTATGACGATCCCCGCGGGCCCCGACTCGAGCTGGAAGTTCCGCACCCACCGGACCCTGAAGATGCGCCGGGGCACGACCGCGCTGGGAACCATCCACGCGGCGGTCATGGAGGAAGTGCTCGCGGAGCAGCCCGCCTGCGACACGGAGCTCGTGGTGGAGCACGCCGGCGCCTTCCAGAACGGACGCTCGGATCGACGCAGCTGGGCGGTCCTGCGCGATGGAGCCAGCACGACGGTCGAATGGCGCCGGGGCGCAGGGTGCACGCGCCTGGTCCTGCGGATCGGCGCCCCACCCGAAGGGCTCTCGGGGCACACCCTGTGGCTGGACGGGCGGGCGCTCGACGCACCGCTGCGTGACGCGGTGGCTTCAGCGGGGGATGCGGCTGCCTCCCGGGTCGAGGTGGCGCTCGACGGCGGCACGCCCGGGGCGCTGCACCGTCTCGAGCTTCGCGCTGGCGACGGACCGGGCGCGGCGCCGCTGACCGTCACGTCCCTGCGCTTCGAACGACCGAACTGAACGCGCCCCAACTGGCCCCGCGCCACCGGCTTTCGCTATCCTTTGAACGTGGGAACCGAGAAGACCGTCTACGTCGCCATGAGCGCGGACCTGGTGCACCCCGGTCACATCAACATCCTGCAGGTCGCGCGCGACCTGGGCGAGGTGACGGTTGGCCTGCTCACGGACGAGGCCATCGCCACCTACAAGCGCTTGCCGTATCTCGAGTACGAACGCCGCGAGCAAGTGATTCGCGAGATCAAGGGCGTCAGCCACGTGATCCCGCAGCACACCCTGGACTACGTGCCCAACCTGCGGCAGCTGCGCCCCGACTACGTCGTGCACGGCGACGACTGGAAGGAGGGCGTGCAGAAGAAGGTCCGCCAGGACGTGATCGACACCCTGGCCGAGTGGGGCGGCGAGCTGGTGGAGCCAGCCTACACGGAGGGGATCTCCTCGAGCCAGCTGCGCAGCCTGATCAAGGAGCTCGGCACCACGCCGGAGGTCCGCATGAAGCGCCTGCGGCGCCTGCTGTCGACGCGCCCGTGCATCCGCGCGCTCGAGGCTCACAATGGCCTGACCGGGCTGATCATCGAGCGCACCACCGTGGAACGCGATCAACGCCCAGTCGAGTTCGACGCGATCTGGATCTCGAGCCTGACCGACTCCACCGCACGCGGACGGCCGGACATCGAGCTGGTGGACATGACCTCGCGCCTGTCCACCATCCAGGACATCCTCGAGGTCAGCACCAAACCGCTGATCGTCGACTGCGACAGCGGCGGCCTGATCGAGCACTTCGTCTACAAGGTGCGAACCCTGGAGCGCCTCGGGGTCTCGGCGGCGATCGTCGAGGACAAGGTCGGGCCCAAGCGCAACTCCCTCTTCGGCACCGACGTGCCGCAGACGCAGGACGATCCCGAGCACTTCGCGCAGAAGATCCGCGCGGGCCGGGACGCGCGTGTGACGGAGCACTTCATGGTGATCGCGCGCATCGAGTCCCTGGTGCTGGGTGAGGGCGTGGACCACGCCTTCGATCGGGCGAAGCGCTACCTGGCGGCCGGCGCCGACGGGATCATGATCCACTGCCGCGACCGCGAGCCGGTCGAGCTGTTCGAGTTCTGCAAGCGCTACAACGCGCTCGACAACCGCCGGCCGCTGGTGGTGGTACCCAGCGCCTTCCCCCAGTACACGGAGCGGGAGCTCGGCGAGGCGGGGGCGAACGTGGTCATCTACGCCAACCACCTGCTGCGGGCGGCCCTGCCGAGCATGCAACACGTGGCCCGCTCGATCCTGGAGCACGGGCGGGCGCTCGAGGCCGAGGACGGGTGCATGCCACTGCCCGAGATCCTCGAGCTGATCCCGCCGGTGACCTGATGCCGGCGGCCTCCGCAGACCCCGAGCAGGCGCGGACCGTCGAGGCGGGTGCGGCGAGCAAGCTCGGGGAGGTGCTGCGAGCACGGGCGGTGGGCTCGGTGCTGCTCGTCACCGGCGACGAGTGCTTCGCGCTCAGCGGCGCGGAGGCGGCCCTGCGACCGCAGCTCGAGGACGTGCGCGTCGCGCGCTTCCACGAGTTCGCTCTCAACCCGCGCATCGAGGACGCGGTGCGTGGCGTCGAGCGCCTGCGCGAGGCCGGTGCGGAGCTGATCGTGGCGGTCGGCGGCGGCAGCGCCCTCGACATGGCCAAGCTGATCGCCGCCCTGTCGACGCAGCGCCATGCCGCGGCCGACGTGGTGACCGGGCGCACGCCGATGCAGGCCGATGCCGTGCCCGTGGTGGCGATCCCGACCACCGCCGGCACGGGCAGCGAGTCGACCCACTTCGCCGTGGTCTACATCGACGGGACCAAGTACTCGCTGGCCCACGACTCGATGCGCCCCGCGGTCGCGCTCGTCGACCCTGTCCTCACGCACAGCATGGGGGCCGCGCTGACCGCGGCGACCGGGCTGGACGCGCTGGCCCAGGCGATGGAGTCGCTGTGGTCGGTGCACGCGGTGGAGGCCTCCCGCGAGCTGGCATGGCGCGGCATGGAGATGGCGCTGTCGAACCTGCACGAGGCCGTGCACACGCCGACGCCGAGCGTGCGCGCGGCCATGTCGGAGGCCGCAAACCTCGCTGGCCGCGCCATCGACATCACCAAGACGACCGCGCCCCACGCGCTCTCCTACACGATGTCGGTGCGCTTCGGGGTGCCCCACGGGCACGCGGTCGCCCTCACCCTGGGCGCTGTGCTCGAGTACAACTGGCACGGCACCAGCGACGGGGCGCGCGCCGTGCTGGAGCGCATCATCGGTGCGCTCGGGGCGTCCTCGGCCGCGGGCGCGCGCGGCGAGATCGAGGGACTGATCGCGCGGCTCGGCCTGGCGAACCGACTTGGGGCGCTCGGCATTCAGCGCGAATCCGACCGGGCATTGCTCGCCAGCACGGTCAACGCGCAGCGCCTGAAGAACAATCCGCGCCCGCTCACCTCGGAGTCGATCGCGGCCATCTTCGAGTCGATCGCCTGACGAGGGCGGGCTCCGGTCAGCCTCGGATGCACACCCACGCCGGTTGTGCCGCTTCGACCCACCCGCACTCACTTTTGACCGGCCTGCAGCGGCGTGGCAGGATTTTTGGGTCCCATGCGGCTGTCGATCTCCGTACTCGCGCTCACCCTCGTCTACATCGCGCTGCCGAACCGCGCGCACGCCTACCTCGATCCGGCGAGCGGCGCGTTCATCCTGCAGATGAACGTCGCGGGTATCGCGAGCGTCTTCTTCTTCCTCCGCAGCCGAATCCAGCGTCTGGTCCGTGCGCTCACCGGACGCTCGGCGGAACAACCGGTGGCGGGCGGGCCCGCGACCTCCGGATCGGACTCCGAGATCCCGCGGGAGCTCTGAGCGCGCCCGACGCGCCGCCCGTCCCGGGCCCTGGATCACCGTGGGACTTCTCTCCGACGCCAAGGCCCTGAGACGATTCCACGGGCTCGCCGCCGAGGAGCGCCGCCTGGTCTTCTACGCGGAGAGCCGGGCGGACTGGCCGCACTTTCGCGCGGTCTTGGCCGCGCTCGAGTCACGCTGGGATCGCCCCATCCCCTACCTCACCTCCGATCCGCAGGATCCGGTCCTGTCCGAGCCCGGCGGGCAGCTGCGTCCCTTCTGCATCGGATCGGGCGTCGTCCGCACCTGGGCCTTTCAGGCCATGCGCGCCGATGTGCTCGCCCTCACGTTGCCGGACCTCCAGACCTACCAGCTCAAGCGCTCGGTGCACGGCGTCCACTACGCCTACCTCCAGCACTCGCTCAACAGCACGCACCGGGTCTACCGCCGCGGCGCCTTCGACCACTACGACACCATCTTCTGCGCCGGCCCGCACCACACAGCCGAGGTTCGCAGGACCGAGGAGGTCTACGGCCTGCCGCACAAGGCCCTGGTGGAGCACGGCTACGGCCGCCTCGACGCGATCCTCGAGCGCGCCGCGGACCGCGAGGTCACGCCGCGAGCGTCGAGCGACGCCAAGGAGGTCCTGCTCGCTCCGTCCTGGGGCGAGTGCTCGTTCATCGAGGCGCCCTGCGGCCGCGAGCTCCTGCGAGCCCTGCTGTCCGCGGGCCACCGCCTGACCCTGCGCCTGCACCCGATGACGGTGAGGCGCATGCCGCAGCTGGCGTCCGAATTGAGCGCGGAGCTCGCGCCGTCGGGACGCTTCGTGGTCGAGACCGACATGGACGCCAGCAAGTCCCTGGCCGCGTCCGACCTGATGGTGAGCGATTGGTCGGGCGCCGCCTCCGAGTACGCCTTCGGCCTCGAGAAGCCGGTGCTCTTCATCGACACACCGGCCAAGATCAACAACCCGGAGCACGACCGCATCGACCTGCCCCCGCTCGAGAAGCACATGCGCAGCGAGATCGGCCGCATCCTCGCCCCTTCAGAGGTGGCGGAGGCCGCCCGCGCCGTCGCCCAGCTCTGCGCCGATGCCAACGGCTTCGCCCGCGGCATTCGCGAAGCGCGCAACCGCTGGGTCTTCAACGTCGGCCGCAGCGGCGAGGTGGGTGCCGAGGCCCTGCTGTCCATCGTCGCGGCGAACCCGGGCTGAGCGGGGGACGTCGTCGGGCTCCGCCCGCGAGCGGGTTCACCTGCACTGATCCTCTCGGAACCGCGGGTCGCCGGGCGTCGTGCTCCAGGGACTGCCCGCCGCCGGGACTGATCACGGGCCGTGCAGCACGCGGCCCAGCTGCTGCGTCGGATAGGCCTCCATCGCCACCCGCTCGGCTCCGTGGGGGTCGGCCTGCACGTGGGCAGGCACGTCGAAGAGCATCACGCTGCGCTGCTCCAGGTCATACGGCTTCCAGGTCGGGATGGCGGCGTTGTTGGGGTCGCCGGTTCGCGCAAAGGCCAGCCAGGTCTCGCTCATGGCGTGCGCCATGGCCGTGGTCTCGTCGGTCTCCGGACCGACCATGTGCGCGGCCCGCCCCACGTTGTCGAACATGAAGGGCAGGTCGAGCGAGTGGGGCGTGATGCGCCGCCCGCCCTCGATCGGCGTACGCCACATGAGCCGGTAGGCGTAGACGGGTGCCCCACCCTGCCGAACCTTGGCCTCGCTCTGCAGGATGCTGTCGCGCCAGTAGCCGCGCGCGGTCGTGATCTTGAAGAAGAGCTCGGACGGGCTCGCGTCCGGACTCTCGCGCCGGAAGAGCTCGACCAGGCCGGCGACGTCGCCCTCGGGCACGAAAGCGCGCAGGCGCCGCAACAGGCCCGCCTCGTCGAGCGCGAAGGTCTCTTCGTTGCCGAGCTGGTTGGACAGCTCGGTGCGGCACGTGCCGATCATCATCGGGACGGCGGCCGCCGTCTCCGGCGCTTCCGGATCCCACGGGTGCGCGGCGAAGGTGCTGTCGTCCAGCGTGGGCGAGAAGCGCTGGCGGGTGGCGCGGGTGATGTCGCGGTTGGCGCGCCGGACGTCGCGCCACGGCAGCCGCTGCAGCTTGTGGGCGTCGTCGCGGGTGAGCTCGAAGTGCGACAGCAGCCGCTCGGCCAGCTCGTGGGCGCGCTCGCGCGCCATCAAGCGCAAGTGCGAACCGCTCTGCACGATGCCGTGACGGAAGAGCCCCTTTGCCGCTGCGGACGCAGTGAGCAGGCTGACCTTGCGACCGCCGCCGGACTGGCCGAGCACGGTGACGCTGTCCGCGTCGCCGCCGAACCGGCTCACGTTCTCACGCACCCAGCGCAGGGCCTGCACCACGTCCAGGTAGCCGGCATTGGCGGAACCGGCGAAGGCTTCGCCGAAGACATCCTCCAGGTGGCAGTGGCCGAAGATGCTGAGCCGATGGTTCACCGTCACCACCACCACGTCGCCGCGGCGCGCGAGGCTGGTGCCGTCGTAGAGCAGGTTCGAGCCGCTGCCCGCCTCGAAGCCTCCGCCGTGCAGCCACACGAGCACCGGACGCCGACCACCGTCCGGCGCCGGCGTCCATACGTTGAGGCAGAGACAGTCCTCGCCCATCTCCGTCGGGCGGCCGGGCAGCCCGCCCCGCGCCAGCCACCCCGGCGCCTGGGGCGCGGTCTCGCCGTAGTCGAGCGCCTCGCGCACGCCGGTCCAGGCCGCGGGCGGCCGCGGCGGCAAGAAGCGGTTGGCACCTCCGGTCGGCGCACCGTAGGGGATGCCGCGAAAGATCGAGATGCCGCGAAAGACCTCGCCGCGCACACGACCGGAGGCGGTCTCGACCACCTCCGACGGTACGAAGGAACGTGGCTCGGGCGGCGCGTCGGGAGTCGGTGCGCGTGTGGACATGGGTCGACTGATCGGACAGAACGGCCGCGCGGACAAGCCCCGAAGCGCAGGCGTAGCTCCGCGGGGTCATCCGTGGCGCGTGCGGGGCACCCGATGACACCCCGATGACACCCCAATGGGTCGCGCCACGGCACGCGCGGTTTGCGACACTGGCTGTACACCCGAGCTCGAGGGGCGATTGTGATCGAGAAGCTGCCGTGGCTGAGACGCCTGAAGAAGACCGATCCGGAGCCACCGCTGCGCCTACCGATCGCTTGCGGCGCGGTCTCCAACGGTGAGGGCTTCTGGCCGGACACGCCGCGCAAGGCGCTGATCCGCAAGCTCGTCCACGACAAGGCCGAGGAGGTCGCGCGGCGCGAGGGCGTGGACCGTCGCGAGTTCCTGGCCAGCGCCTGCGGGATGGCGACCACCCTCTACATGATCAACCTGGTCAACGGCTGCGCCGATCGACGCCCCGCGCCCTCGGGCAGCACCCCGGGT
>JAPPOT010000676.1 GCA_028817855.1 Myxococcales bacterium | reverse complement strand
ACACCGAAACCGAATCCGAAACCGATCGCAGCACCCTCACGCCTTAGCCGCCGCCCGCGATCGATCCAGCAACACCTTCACCCCAAACGCCAACGCCCCAAGCAAGCTGATCAGCACCGGCGCAGCAACACCCGCGCCCAGGTACTGCACCGCGATCAACAGCAACAAGACACCACCGCCGGCTATTGCCAGACCGCGACGTCGGTCCCCCTGCAGCAGCGCCACGCCGAGGCCGAGCCAGAAGAGCACCGTGCCCGCCAAACCGAGGAGCTCGGCGACCCAGGCGCCGCCGCCGGATGCATACGGCATCGCAAACGCGGCCGCCTCGTCCGAGCGGTTTGCGTAGATCTTGCTGAAGGCGTAGCGCACACCGGCCTTCGGCACGTGGATGCGTAGGGGGCTGACCGCCTGGTTGCCGACGCTGCGGCCGAGCTCGGACAGACGCTGCTGCATTTCCTCGCCGGAGAGCGACTCGCCCTGCTCGACGATGTCCATGTTGGTGTCCGGCGCGCCGTAGCTCAGGTCCTCGGGCAGGAAGACCTCCCACTGGCTGTGGGTCACGACCATGTCCGGCACCGGCAGCTCGCCGCTCACCTTTCCGAGGGTGCCGAGCGGCGACACGGGCGTCTCGTAGACCAGCTCCACCGGGAAGCCCTCGGCGGAGTTGATGATCTTGATCAGCACGTTGGGGCGGTCGTCGCCGCTGCCCTTCTCGCCCTCGGGCGGCGCCTCGATCGCGAGCTTCTCGGCCTGGCCGGCCACAAAGGCCGACCACACCTTGGACCCAGCGGGCAGCCGCACCTTGAGGAACTGCTCGCGGCTGTTGCGCACCATGAAGCTCGCGCTGGTCACCGCCAGGCCATCGCGCGTGTAGAGAGTCTGGTAGCGCGCGCTGTCGATCGTCGCCTTCTGCACGTCCACCTCGCGGTGCCGCGTGACGCTGAGTGCCAGCGCGTAGGGCGGATCGGTCTGCACGTACTTGTACGCGCGCAGGATCGGGTTCGTCGTCTTCAGCACCAGCTGCTGCGGCAGCTCGACCGGGTCGAGGGGCGAGAGCTGATCCCGCTTCGCCTCCCCCACCTCGACCGCGCTCAGGGCCTCGATCGCGATGCGCCCCTGCTCCACCTCCGCGCCGCGCACGCTCAGCGTCGGCACGCCGACCTCGGGCTCGCCCTCGGTGGTGATCTTCTCGTAGGCCACCTCCAGCCGGAACTGGCCCTCCATCTCCTGGGTGAACTGCACGTCGATCAGCTGGGCGCCGTCATCCCGCTCCGCGTCGGGCAGCACCTTGTGGCTGCGCAGGGACGGCGCCGTCAGGCTCAGGAAGTTGGTCCCGGCCGGCAGCCCGAGCGCGAGCCCCTCGATCGCGCCCGACTTCACGTGCACCTCCACGGTCGCCGCGCCCTTCATGGTGACGTCGCCGAGCGAGATCAGCGTATCGATCTGCGCGTCGAACTTGCCCTCGCGCCGCTCCGGCGGCGCCGGCTGCACCACCAGCGTGGGCGAGCTCTCCAGGTACTTGTAGGTGTGGGCCACGGTCTTGTCGACCGCTTGGCGCACGAAGGCCGGCAGCTGGTTCTCGCCCACACGCGTGGCGTCCGCGATGCGCTCGGTCTCCGGCTTGAGCGTCAGCTCCTTGCTCGCGAGCAACGCCACCATCCCACGCTGGCGGTGCACGTCGGCCGCGCGGATGGTCGGGATCGTCAGACTCGCGCTGTCCGCCCCGGTGGCCAGCTTGCGCTCGTAGAAGACGTCGAAGGTCAGCTGGCCCTCGAGCTGGTGATCGAGGAAGACCCGGTAGACGTCCGGCTGGCCGCGACCGGCGCCGCGCTTCGGGATCGCCTTCTTGATCCCGCCGCCGTCAGCGCGGATGTCGCTGACCTGCACGTCGGCAGGAATCTCGAGATCGATCACGTTGGTCTGCCCGCTGGTCACCTCCACCACCGTCATCGCGCGTACGTAGAGCACGCCCTCCTCCGCGTGCACCAGGTGGAAGATGTTGGCGTTGGCCAGCAGCTCCTCGCTCTCGGCCTCCGGCACGGCCTCGGCCCAGGACACCTGGATCTGCTCCGACATCGGCAGGTAGGCGGTCGAGACGGTGTTGCCGTTGCGACTCACCGCAGAGACATTCGCGGCCGGCGTCACGCTGATCTCCTTGTCGCCGGGCAACGTCAGCTCCAGCTGGGAGACGGGCACCTGCGGGATCTTGAAGGCGACGTGGGGCGGTCCGGCGTCGCGCACCACCGGCACCTCGAAGACCGCGGCCACCCGACGCTTGCCCTGCCCGCGCACCGTCGTCACGAACTGGCCCCCGACCACGCGGATCGGCGCGGGCTTGCCATCGATGCTCACGTCCCCGAGCGTCACGCTCGCCGGCAAAAGCGGCACCTCGGCGTGGGCGTCGCCGGCGAGCTCGACGGTGAGCTCAGCGCGGAAGCGCACGCCGCTGCCGAGCAGGCTCCCGGTGTAGCGGGCGCGACTGATCGCGTGCCCCTCACCACCGGGCGCGCGCCACGAGAGCTGCACCCCCGGGGTGGTCGGAATGCTGGCCGTCACATCGGTCGAGTCGCGGGTGTTCGCGGTGGTCATCGCCGCTGATGGGATCACCGCCACGTCCATGTCCGTGCCGGGAATGCTGGCGGTCAACTGGCTGCCCGGCACGTGCGGCAGCACCAGTGACACGGCGGCGCCACCGCGCTCGGCGCGGCGCAGGTCGGTCTCGTAGACCAGCTCCAGCGCGTAAGTGCCCGAGCTCTCGACCGCCCACGCGAGGCCGGCTGGCGTGTTGAGCAGCTGGATGTCGCGGTTGTCCGCGCGCGCCTTCGACACGGCGGTTCCGGCAGGCAACAGCACCACCGCCATCCACTCATCCTTGAGCACCTTGACCTGGGTCTTGAGCTCGACCATGACGCTCTCGCCGTCGACGCCCACGTCCACGCTGGCATGGCCGAAGGCATAGGCCGCCGGCGCGGTCGGCGTCTGCGCCTGGGGCGCCTGCCCCTGCTTGACCAGCTCGTTGTACACGTCGAGCGGGATCTGCACCTGGCCCCCCTGAGGGGGTGCCGCGAGCGCGGGGGTCGCGATGAAGAGCAGCACAATCCAGAGACAGCGGTTCATGGGGCACCTCGCAGATGGGTGGGGCCTTCCCAA
This sequence comes from Myxococcales bacterium, assembly GCA_028817855.1. Classification (GTDB taxonomy): domain Bacteria; phylum Myxococcota_A; class Polyangia; order Polyangiales; family JAFGIB01; genus JAOUOP01. The sequence continues at coordinate 3,858 of JAPPOT010000676.1, read as the reverse complement.
GGGGGGCGAGGCCGGAGCTTGAGCAACGCCGACAGGCGCAGGGAGTCGTTCAGGTAGTCGCGTTGTGCGAGCGCCGCGTCGTGCTCGAGCAAGCGCCGGTACTCCGACAGCAGCGTCAGATCGCGCGACAGGTCGCGATCCCTGCCAAGCCCGGGCAGCAGCCGCGTGAAGCCCTCGACCAGCCGCGCGCCACCGTGGACCACGCGGATGGCGCCACGCCGGTCGCCGCCGCGCATGTGGTCGGCCGCCGCCATGAGCTGCGTGGACACCTCGTGGGCCACCAGGTTCTTGAGCACGCTGTGCTGCAGCGCGCCGCGCGCCAGCCGCCGTCCGGGCAACCGCATGCTGGCGCGCGAGACGCCGTTGCGCAGCTGCACCAGATCCTTGTAGCGCGCGGTCACGTCGGCGATCGGGCCAGGTCCGTCGGCCACGACGTCGAGCAGGATCACGTGGGAGTCGCCGGCGTAGAAGCTCGGGATCACGATCTGGATGCCCTCCTCGTCCTCGCCGCGGTCGGCCTCGATCCCGAGGTTGCGCGACAGCCGCCGGTCGACGCTCTGCTCGGCCTCGCGCACCCGCTCGGCGCGCGCCTCGTCCAGCCGCTTCGAGCCCAGCACATCGACCAGCTTCACGCCGGGCGCGAGCCGAATGCGCAGGCGCACGGCCCTCGCCACCACGCGCGCAACGGCCGACAGCTCCTGGTCCACCGCGCGCGTCGCGTCGGCCGCCCGCGCCAGCAACCGCCGGTGTCCCTGACCGGCGAGCGCGAGCGAGCCCAGCTCGGACGCATCCACGCCCGGCCCGACGCCCATGACCGACAGCGGCACACCGTCGACCGCACCCGCGTGGGCGAGCTGCGACAGGGGCGACAGACGTGCACCCAGCCGCGACGGCGTCACCACCACCACGACGCTGCTGCCCAGCGGCGCGCTGGGGTCGTCGCTGGCGCGCGCCGTGGCGCCTGCCAGCTTCACCGCCTGCAGCAGGTCGAGGGTCTCGCCCACCGCAGCGTCGGGCTCCCCCATCAGGCGCCGCAGCGCGATCGAGAGCGGGCCATGGCGGAACTCGCTCGATGGCACGACCAGCCCACCCGGCAGCCCCGCGACCGTCAACGAGAAGCGGTCGCCGAGGTCGCGCGCCTTCTCGAAGGCATGGACGACCGCGCGCATGGCCGCGCGGGTCTCCGGGGTGAGCGCGCTGGGATTGGGGCCGAGCGCGCTCAGATCGAGCACCACCGCCACGTTCATCGCCGGGCGCCGGCCGCTGAGCCGCGGCGTGGCTTGCAGGCCGACCTGCACCAGCATGCGCGAGCGCTCGACGGCGCCCGCCTCGCTGCCGTGCACGTAGAGCGCGAGCGCGGCATCGGTCGGTGGATCGAAGGGCTGCTGATAGCGCATGGCGGCGTCCGAGGGCTCACCCGCGCGGACATCCAGCGTCGCCAGGATCGACGGGTCGCGCTCGGCCACCCTCGCGCGCAGGGTGCGCAGCACCGGATCGCCTGGCACGTAGGTGTTCTGCCAGTAGCCGCGGGCCTCGCGGAACTTCAGCCCCTCGAGCGCCGTGTGGCGCGCGAGCAGCGCCTCGGCGCTCGCCTCGGGCGCGCCAGCGTCGCCCTGCGCGGCGGACGCACGCAGCATCTCCCGGGTCAAGGCGCGGCCGTTCGGCGCACCCTTGCCCGCAATCCCCTTGGCAGCGATGCGAGGACGACGCGCGTCGCCACTGCTGCGCGCGGGTCGCCGCCGCGCGGGCGCAGGCGATGGCTGCAGGTCATCCTTCGCCTCGGGCGCCGCAGGCGCCGGCTCGGGCGCCACCTGGAGCCCCATCGTGCCGATATTCCCGAGGCCGAGGGTGCCTTCGCTCGTACCCCCGCCACCGCGGCCGGTGCCGCGCAGCCCGAGGCCGCCAAAGCCGAAGTTGCTGCCGATCTGATCGCCCATCAGCGCGCCCATCGGGTCGTTGCCCAGCTCCTGGTCGGCGCCGTAGGGGGACTGCTGCCCGGGGGAGTCCCACGCCCCAACGCTCGAGCGCAGCGTCCCGATGACACCCGCGTTGGCGGCCTGCTCCCGGGCCTGCTCGCGCGCCATGTGCGGGTCCTCGTTGCCCTCGGGGCCCTCGATGCCGAACTTGTTGCGCGTCTTCTTCTCGTCCCTGCGGCCCTGTGCGACGCCTTCCTCCGCGCGGTGGCGGCGGCCGCGCCCGCCCTCCTCGTCGTCCATCTTGGAGTCGTCGAGCCACTCCGGCGTCTCCTCCTCCACGTACTCGGCCAGCTTGCCGCGCCGCTCCGCCGAGCCGGCGTGCTCCTTCATGTAGGCGGGCGTCATCAACACCAGCAGCGAGCCCAGACCGAAGAGTGCCACCAGCCCGATGGCCAGCTTCGGCAAGCGCGCGCGCCGTCGAACGCGCTCTCGAAAGCCGCTCGCCTCGCCGTCCTCGCGCGTGTCGACGGAGGCCCCCCCTGCGTCGCCGAAGAGCTCTCGCAGCAGCGCTTCACGCTGCGCGGGATCCACACCACGCGCCTCGAGGTAGCTCTCCGCCGCCGCCCGATAGCGCGCCTTCAGCGCCCCCTCTGCACGCACATCGCCCTGCTCGGCTGCCGCCCTCGGAGGCGGCACCCGTCCCTTGGGTGGTCCGGCCACGCGTTCCCTACCTTCCCGAAATCCTCGGTAACCCACACCCGCAAGACGTCGCGGACGCTCCCGGTCACCGGCATCGTTCCATTGGACGCCCGAGAGCCCGGATGGTTCTGGGATTTCTGATCCTCACGGACATCCGGCGACCCTTTCGCCATTCCCGAGCACCGGCAGGGGGATCGGCCCGTGGCCATGTCGCGGCCGCTGGCCCCCTGGGCTACAAGGCGCGCCGGCCGCAACCACGAGGGGGGGACGATGACCGAAGGACCCGTCGCAGCGCTCTTGCCCGCAACAACGCTCGCCATGCTCGCGCCCGCATCCGCGGCCCACGCCGAAGAGCCCGCGGGCCCTCGCACCGGTGGCGCGTTTCGGCTCGGGGTGGATCTGGTCCCTCTGCTCTACACCGAGACGACGACCACGCCCCCAGGGAGCGCCATCACCATTTCGGAAGAGAGCTTCCAGGTCGGACTCGGCAGCACCGGACTGGGCGCCGAGCTGGGCGGCATGGTGGCGCCCTCGCTGGGCTTTGGGGTGCGCCTCGGTGTCTTCAGCGATGACAGCTCCGCTGCGCGGGAGCCTTCCACCCGCGCGCGCGTCCCAACGCAGCCGCTGCGTCGCGCTCCACGCCGGGCGATCGCCGCGCGTGACACCCCCCGCCGCTCCGAGACGCTGCAGCCGCCGGATCCGTCCAAGCTCACGCTGCGCCAATTCCTCGCGCGTCATGCGGAGCACGCGCCGACACCGGCGGTGAGCGCGCCCGCGCCGGCGACCGAAGCGGTGCCGGAGACGGGCGCCAATCCGGTCCCGTAGCGGGAGCGCGCTGCGCGCGTGCCCTACTGGGGCGAGAAGGTCAGCGGATCGAAGTCGGCCGGCGCATCGCACTGCCCCAGGTCCGGCACGAAGGTCCAGGTCATCTCGTCGGGAGCCTGTTGGCGCTCGTAGCTGCACACGAAGTCCGCGGCGCTGCGGTCGCCCGTCTGGTCGACGTCGATCACGAACTCGATGCGGTAGAAGGACAGCTTGTCGATCGCGCCGCGCGGCTCGCCGAGCGCGTTGCCGCCCACCTGAAAGCTCTCGGGCGGCTCGCGGGGCTCCGGCGCCCCGGCTCCTTCGGCCGGCTCTACGAACGGCGCCCAGCGATAGTGGGCGCGTGTCTGCACCTCTTGATCCAGGTCTGCGTCGGCCAGCTGGATCGCGCTCACCCACATGCGGTAGGTGTCGAAGAGCT
>JAPPOT010000010.1 GCA_028817855.1 Myxococcales bacterium | reverse complement strand
GGACGTGAGTGCGCGACCTCGGTCACTTCGCCGACGAAGCGGTAGCCGCGACCGTGCACCGTCTCGATCGGACCCTTGTCACCACGCTTCTGATCGATCGCGCGGCGCGCGTGGCTGATGCTCCAGGGCACGGCCGACTCGTTGACGTGCTCGCCAGGCCACAGCTCGTCGAGCAACTCGCGCTTGTTCACCACGCGCCCGTGGTTGCGCACCAGGTAGCTGAGCACGTCGAACACCTTCGGCTGCAGCGGCACGACCTCGTCGCCGCGCCTCAGCTCGAAGGCGTCCTGATCTAGCTCGAAGCTCCCAAATCGGACCATCGCCACCACCTACATTGTAGCCCTGAAACGCCCCACAATGCACGGGTCGGTGTCCCCTGAGGCTACTCCCTGACAACGGGATCTCCGCGACCTCAGCCGGGCCGGCGCCAGAAGCGCGCGGCGGGATGCTCCAGCGCGCTCTCGCGAAAGGCCACTGGCGTGACACCGAACCAGCGCCGGAAGGCGCGGTGGAAGGCGGGCGGATTGGCAAAGCCCAGCGCGTGGGCGATCTCGGAGACGCTGCGCCGGGACTGACGCAGGGCGCGACGCGCGTGCTCGCGACGCAGCTCGTCGAGCAGATCGCTGTAGGTGGTGCCGTACTGCTTCAGACGCGTGCGCAGGGCGCTGGGGCTCACGTGCAAGCGATCGGCGACCTGCTCCAGGCCGGCTCCCTGGGGCAGGAGCTGCTCGATCACCTCGCGCACCTGGGCGGGGAAGGCGCTGCGCGTGGACAGGGCCGAGAGCTCCCGGTCGGCCTGGCGCGTGAGCACGGCGTGCAGCACGGGGTCGGCCTGGCGCATGGGCTGATCGAGCATGGCGACGGGGAAGACCAGCGCGTTGTGCTCGCAGCCGAAACGCACGGGGGCGAGGAAGACCTGGGGAAAGAGCATGTGGTGGGGCGGCGCCGGGTGGGCGACGCAGACTTCGATCAGCGGCTTGGCGCCCTCGAGCTCCATGTGGAGGATGGTCATGGTGAAGTTGCTGGCGAGCGCGAACTCGTGGATCGCGTCGGGCGCCTGCAAGCCGGGGCGGATGCGAAAGCGCGCCTCGGCGCGCCCGCCCTCGACCGCGAGGGTGTGCTCGGCGTCGATCAGCAGCGGATAGTAGCGACCGAGACAGGCGATCGCCTCGCCGAGGGTGCCGCAGGTCGCGCACAGGTACTCGAGCAGCTCGTAGTCACCCGGTTGCAGGCGCTGCCCGGCGAGGAGCGAAGCCGAGGGGTCGTCGAGCAGGTCGAGGAAGTCCATCTGCAGCTCGATCACCAGGTCGTGCGGCAGCCGCAGGCTGGGATCGTTGGCCAGCTCCTCGCCGCTCAGCCCCCAGCGGTGCAAGATCGCCTCGCCGCGCTCGAAGGCGCGCAGCGTGGCCTCGGGCCCAGCAGCCTCGAGACTGCGCAGGAACGGGGTGAGGGCCATCAGTCCGACGGTGGAACCGCTCGCCTCCATCGCCTTGCCGGTGTGCTCGCTGTCGGCTGCGCTTCCCATTGTCCGTCGCGCGATCATACCCCATCGTCGGGTCTAGCGACCCGACCCGGGGAAGGGGTCACGCGACCCTTCCCCCGGCCCGGCAGAGTCGGACGGGGGCCCCATCCCGCGGGGTCGTCGTCGCTGCGCTCCTCCTCCGGGTGCGCGCTTGACGGCGGGTGCCATATGTCCCCGCGTCGGGCGCGGACGCCCGACCTACTTCGCCGAGGGGTCGGCGGGTGTCCGCGCGGTCCCAGGTGGCGCAATGAGGTGGCGCGATGAAGGGGGACGCGGTTGGAAGGTTGGCCTGGCTGACGAGTCGAGTGCGCAACGCCCCGGCCAGGTCACTTCCTAGCCGCGTCTCCACCCGCACCGCCAGGCGCGCGTCGTCGGTCCCCGGCGAGGAAGACAGCGTCCGCAACACCCGGCCGGAACGGTCCCGCCCTCGACGATTTCTCAACAAATCTTAATGAACGCTCATCTCCGCGGAATCACGGTGCTCCCGCAAAGGTTCGGGGCGAGGCGCGGCCACCCGGTCCCTCGCCGCATGGACAGGACTGCGCACGGGTGGCTACGTGAAGCTTCGGTGGGAGCGAGGATGGACGATGGGAGTAGGGAAATGGCTTTGGCGGGCGCTGTTGGGAGCGCTCGCACTGGGGGCGGTGGCGTGCGCTGAGGGCTCGACGGCCTCGACCGACGACGCCATCACCGGAGATGCCGACGACGGTGGTGGTAAGGCCGGGGGCGCGGCGGGCACGACCGGCGGGGACACGGGCGCCGGCACCAACACGGGTGCCGGCTCGCACTCGGATCCGGGCTCGGACTCGGATCCGGTCACGGACACCGGCGACGGCGACGACACCGGCGACGGCGACGACACCGGCGACGGCGACGGCGACGCGGAGTCACCCGACGAGGATCCGAGCTGCCAGGACGATACGGACGGCGACGGCACCCCCGACTGCGACGACGAGTGCGACAACGATCCGCTCAAGAGCGCACCCGGAACGTGCGGCTGCGGTGTGCCTGACGGCGACGGCGACTGCAACGCCGGCTGCCCCTTCGACGCGGGCGGCAGCTCCGCCGACGATTGCGACTTCGCCTTCGTGCCGCGCAACGTGGACGCCACCCTGGCCGACCCCGCGCCCGCGGGCCTCGACGCGGTGATCGACTGCGCGGCCGTGCTCGACACCAGCGGCGCCGCCCCGGCCTTCACGACCTGGTGCACCGGCCCGGAGCCGCACATCGCGGTCCAGACGCAGCGTGACGCCGGCGGACCCGAGGTCGCGGTGGTGGCCTTCCAGAGCCTGCAGCTCACCTCGACCGGCAGCATCGAGGTGGTGGGAGACCGGCCGGCGGTCTTCCTGGCCTTCGGCGACGCCACCCTCGAGGGCTCGATCACGGCGGACGCCGTGAGCAACGCCCCCGGCCCCGGCGGCAACTTCATGTGTGAGGGCAGCACCGGCAGCGACCAGCTGAGCGGCGACCAGCCAGGCGGCGCGGGTGGCGGCGGCTTCGGCACGGCTGGCGGCGACGGCGGCGAGGGCGATCACTCCCAGGGGGTGACTGGCGGCGGCACGCGCGGCGACGGCGACCTGACACCGCTGCTCGGCGGCTGCCGGGGGGGCCTGACCAATTCCTGCGACAACCGCGGGGGCGCCGGAGGCGGCGCGATCCAGGTCAGCGTCGCCGGTACCCTCGTGCTCAACGGCACCCTGCGCGCGCGCGGCGGCGCGGGAGGCGACGAGTGCGGCGACGGCGGCGGCAGCGGCGGGGGTCTGCTGGCCGAGGCCACCGTGATCGAGTACCAGTCACCGACCCTCGACGCGGGCGGCGGCAACGGCGGCCGCGGTATCGACAGCGGCGGCAACGGCGGCGCGGGCTCCACCGACCCAGCGAGCCCGGGCGGCCAGGGCCAAGACGACGGCGACGGTGGAGGCGGCGGAGGCGGCGGCCACGGCCGCGTCCTCCTCGACGGCAAGACCGCCTGCAACTCCTGTCCCTAGTCGTCGCACCCGCGGGGCCCGACCCAGGGAAGGGTCACGCGACCCTTCCCCCCAAGTGGCAAAGCCACTGGGCCCCCCTTCCCGCGAGGGCGTCGTCGCTTCGCTCCTGCTCCGGGTGCGCGCCTGGAGTTGGGTGCCGCATGTCCCTGCGTCGGGCGCGAGCGCCCGACCTACTTCGCCGAGGAATCAACGGGTGTCCGCGCGGTCCCAAGTGGACCGGGGCGACGTGGGGACGCGGTTAGGAAGTTAGCCTGACCGGGGCGTCGCGCGTCCCCACAGCACTCCCCCTACTCACATTCGACGTCGCGGACGATCAGGGAGTTGGTCCTGGCGTCGACGGAGACGGAGCCGCGGGACGTCAGCGTGGGGCGGATCAGGGCGGCCATCTGGCGGGCGTCGGCGTAGCTGACGGGCACGATGCGCGTCTTCAGCGGAGCCGAGGCCAGGCATTGCTCGCGGGCGCTGAGCTGGGCTTCGCGCTGGGCGGCGAAGTGGGAGGCGGGGGCCACGTGCAGGATGTTGTCGTGCAGCTCGGCTTCGAGGCCGTGCAGCGAGAGGACCGCGCGCAGGGCGTCGCTCCAGCGCACTTGCTTGAGGCGCATCGTCACCTGCCCGCGCACCTCGTCGCCCAGGATCAGGTTCACGCCGCCGACCTCGGCAAGCAGCCGCAGCACGTTGCGCAAGTCGGCGCTCTTCAGATCCAGGTTGATGCGCTCCTCGGCCTTGGCCGTGGCGCCGCGCGGCTGCGCCTGCGCGTGGACGGGGGACAGCGGCGCGAGCAACGCAGCGATCAACCACGGTGGCGCCGCGGTCGAGGCGCCGATGCATCCGATTGCCAGCCCAAGCGCTGCCAGCCGCAGCGTCGCGCGTCCAAAGGTCATCCCTTACTCCCGGCTCCGCTCTCCCGCGGGGTCGGTCCCAACAACCCGAGAGCCAACCCAAGCGCGAAGCCTCAGTATGAAGGCGAGCACGGTCCGGTCAATGCGGTTCTCATCGACCGCTAGAGAGAGGTGCGATGATGTCGAAGACCTCGGGCATCACCGGTAGATCGGGGTCGGTGTAGGCGGCCATCTGATCGGCCGGCGAAGCGGAGGCCTGCTTGAGCACGTGGCTCATGCCGTCGATCACGTGCAGCGCGGCATCGGGATGAGCCGCAGCCAGGAGCTCCGCGTCCTGCACCGCGACCTGCGAATCGGTCGTGCCCTGCACCACGGCGAGCGCGTCCGTCTCCACCTTGCTGAGCTCCTGCGCCGGATCGAAGGCGAGCCAGGAGCGCAGGTAGTCGTGCACGCTCGGCCGGAAGATCGACTGCAGCTCGGGCGGGACCTCGCCCTCGATCTCACCGCCCGCCTCCAGCGTCTCGATGAAGGACTCGGCGTCGGTGAGGAGCTCGGCCGGAAGCTGGGCGGCCAGCTGCTCGCGCAAGAGATCGCCTGCCGGTCGCCCCACCCCGGCCAGCGAGACCAGGCCGTCGGGGCGGCGCTGCTGCGCGCTGAGGATCGCGATCAGGGAGCCCTCGCTGTGGCCCACGAGCGTGACCCGCGAGATGCGCGCGTCGTCCGCGAGCGCCGTGTGCCACGCAGCCAGGTCCTCGACCAGGACACCGATCTCGAAGCCCACCTCGCTGGTGAGCGCCCCCGCGCTCTCGCCGATGCCGCGCTTGTCGAAGCGCAGGCTCGCGACACCCCGTGCCTGCAGCCCCTGCGCCAGCAGTCGCAGGCTGTCGTTGCGGCCGCGCAACAACGGCGTGTTGCCGTCCCGGTCGGTGGGCCCGGAGCCGGCGTGGATCAGGACCGCCGGGTGGGGCCCTTCGCCGTCGGGCAGCAGGAGCGTGCCGAAGAGCGCATCACCGCCCACCATGATGTCGAAGGCGCAGCCGTCCGCGCAGTCGCCGTCGCCGCGTGCGTTGCCGCTGTCGATCACGGACTCCTCGCCGGAGCTGCCACCCTCGTCGCCATCGGCAGTGGAGACCGGTGGCGCGCTCGAATCGCCGCAGGCGGCGACCGTAACCACGAATGGAATGAGTCGACGAAGCACGGAAGCAAGGTAGCACGGGGCTCAGCGACACGACTTGCCGAAGCGCCGCAGGGAGCCCGCGGGGAAGTTCCATTCGGGTGTGCGCAGCCCACCGTCGACGGTGGGGCGGTACCAGGATCCCAGGGCCGGCTCGGCGGTGTTGCGTAGCACGTGGAAGTCCTGGGCGGGCATGTAGCTCTGCGCGATCAGAAAGCGCCGCTCACCGGCAGCGTTCTCCGCCACATCCAGCACCAGCACCGCGTGTCCGAAGAAGCCTCCGCTGGCGCCCTGGATGTAGACGTCGCCGGCCTCGACCTCCAGCGGAGCCGTGACCGTCAGCATCTCGCGCCGCAGGGAAGCGGTGTTGGCGATGCCGAACACGCGGTCCATGAAGCGCCGAAAGCCGATGTGGCTGCCGTCGCGAGCAGCCTGGTGCGTCCACGGGTGGGCGCGGCCGCGCGGCGGACGCTCGCCGCGCCGCCAGCGCCGGTACGGCAGCGGCTTTCCGCTGACCGCGCGGAAGCAGATCTCGTCACCCCGATCGGAGGCGAAGAGAAACTCCGCGCGCATGCGCATCACCGCGTCGGCGCACTGCTGCAGGTCGCGCCTGCCCACGTCGATGTCGATCACCGCACTGTGCGCGTCCTGCAGCCCCTTCGTGCGGCCGTCGTGCAGCATGACGGTGCCGCGGCCGGGCCGCAGGGGCAGATGGCGCAGCCAGTGGGCAAAGCTGCCCGGCTCCACCGGCCGGCGCTCGAAGCCCGGAGGCGGCGCAAAGCGCGTACGTAGATCCTCGCCCACGAGCACCGCGGGCCCCCAGGCGTAGACCGGGCGGGGCCGCGGCGGCTGCGCGGCTTCGACCTCGGGCCCGGGCGGTACGGCGGCCCGACATTCCGCCAGCAGCAGCTCCGGACGATACTCGAAGTGCATCGTGTCGTAGTGGTGCCAACGCCCACCCCACAGGAAGCCCTCGCGCTCGAAGGCCTCCACGATCTCGAGCGGCACGCGATTGCGGTAGGGTAGCGGCGCGCCATCCGCGCCCTTGCGCCAGCGCCAGTAGTCCGCCCGCTGGCTGGCGATGTCGATCGCGATCCCGAAGCTGTGCGCGCTGCGCCGATCGGTGCCGCGCACATTGCGGAACTGGTAAGCGCCCGCTGTGTCCGCCGCCAACACGACGACCTCGGGCGCGAGCTGCATGAGCGCGTCGGAGACGGCGGCCAATCGCTCGTGAACGCCGTGGACGCGCGAGACCCGCAGGCGACGATCGGACTCGCCGAACATCCAGATCACCTCGGTCAGGCGCGCTTCCACGGCCTCCCGGTCGGCGCCGTACATCGCCTCGAAGAACGGCTGATGGCGCACGCGACCCGGGTCGTGGCCCGCTGGCGGCGGCGCTCCCGTGGCAGGGCCGGGCGCGAGGCGCTGCGCCATCTGATCCTCCAGGTCCGGCTCGCGCAGGCGCTCCTCGGCGCTCTTGTCGCGCCCGTCGTCGTAGACGAAGCGGGTGCCATCGCAGAGCACGAGCGCGTTCGCCTCCACGCTGCAGACGCTGTCCGGGTACGCCTGCTTCAAGCAGCGCAGTCCGTCTGGCACCGCGTCTGGTGGCGCGGCGGGCGCAGCGCCTGGGGAGGCGGGCGACGGACTCGCGACGGCGGGCTCGGCGGAGTGCGGTGGGCCTGCACCATCGCCGCCCGTGGCGTTGCTGGCCGCGCACGCGCCGAGCAGAACCGTGAACAGGGCGCCTAACGCCACGCGCTGGACGGGCGCAGCCCATCGCATGTGAGGTGCTGTCATCCGGATCCCCTGACGCACGACGACTTCGTCGAAAGCCTACCATGTACAGCCTGCGCGCTTGCGAGCGCGGCACAGGTGGCACACGCTCTAAGCGATGTTGTTGCCCCAAACGCCCGCCTTGCGCCGAGCACCTCGAGCAAGTCGGACCGGGGATGTGGGACACGCTTGGATCTGGGCTGCGCTCGCAGCGCTCGTGTGCGCCGCGAGCCCGGCGCAGGCCCAGCTGGATGCCGAGGTGGCGCCGCAGCACGAGCTCAGGACCGCGCACCGGGCGCCCGCGGCGGCGCCCTGCGCCCTCGGCCATGTGTGTATGGGGCCCGTCTTCACACTCGGCGTGCCGAACCTCGTGGGTATCGGTGCGCATGCCCGCTTCAGCCGCTTCGTGGCGGTCGGCATCGACTACCAATACCTGCCGACCTTTGGCATCCACTCGATCCCGGTCAACGCCTCGTCGATCACCCTGGACGGCCGCCTGCACCCGCTCGGCGATGCATTCTTCATCGGCGCGGGCTTCGCCTACCAGAGCGTCACCGCGGAGGGCCGCAGGCTCGCCGTGCACCCCGACGACGGCGGCCAGGTGACGCTCACCGGAAGGGGCGAGCTGGGCCTGCCGTTGCTCAAGCTCGGCATCGGTTGGCTCGGACAGGTCGGCCCGGTCATCGGCATCGACCTCGCGATCGAGATTCCACTTGGCAGCCGCAAGCTCGACATCCGCACCTCGGGCAGCGACGGCAGCGAGGCCTTCGACGACGAGATCGCGGCGCTTCGAGGCGAGGTGCAGGATCAGGCCGACAACGTGCTCGACCTGATCCCGCTGGTGATTCAGCTGAACTTCCTGCGCCTTGGCTACTTCTTCTGACGCGCCAAGCGGTCTTCCGTACGCGCTCAGGACGTCGCACGCAGCGCGCGCCAGGCGCGTCCCCCGTCGAGCGGCCCGAAGGGCAGCAGGTCGAAGAGGTTGAAGGCCACGTGCAGGAGCGTCAGCGTGAGCAGCACCGGCTGGCCCGTCAGCGCGTAGCCGAGCAGGCACGCGCCAGCGAAGGCAAAGCCAGCCGCCGGGCCCGCCAGCGCGACGCGCACCACGTGGCTTGGGTCACGCGGGGGCTGGCGCATCCGTACGGCGGCGCCGACCAGCGGAATGAACATGGGCGCCGATGCCGGAAGGCCCAGACTGCGCAGCGCGAGCACGTGCCCGAGCTCGTGCACGTACATGCCCGCCACCAGCCCCAGGGCCAGCGGCGCCCCCCAGAGCGCGGCGTAGATCGCGAGCGACAGCAGAACCGATCCGACAGCAACACCCATGCCCTTGTGGACAACGGGCCGCCACAAATGTTCCCCCAGCCAACTTGCCCATGCCCTTGCCCTTGCCCGGCCGGGAACGCGGGTTGACGAACGCGGGCAAGGGCAAGGGCAGGGGCAGGGCAGGTTGACGGCGGTGACGGTCAGTCGGGGTTGGAGGCGAGCGGGACCAGGCTCGTCACGCCGAACGCATACGCGCGGGACGTGCCACCGTGTACGATGGCGCGCACCCGCCCCTCGTAGTCGAGCACCGGTGAGCCCGAGTTGCCGTGATCGATCGGGCAGCTCGAGAGCCAGCCGACCTTGCCGGCCTCGGATCCGAGCGCCTCGGTCGCGATCTCCGGGCTCTCCACGCGGCACAGCCGGGTCGAGAGGGCGTGGCCGTGCACGTAGACCGGGTGGGGCGTGACCGACACGACGGTGACGATGCTGCCGGGCTCGGCGGCGGCCGGCTCGATCGAGAGCGGGGGGCGACGCATCGGCCGGGTGAGCTGGAGCACGGCGTACTCCTGGCGCAGCGCGCCATCGCCCTCGGCCTGGGCGGCGACCAGCACGCGCCCGCAGCGTACCCAGCGCTCGGGCTCGGGCCCGCGCTCCGGAAAGCCGATCCAGGCACCGCTGCAGGAAGCGCCGGCATGGCGGGCGCTCGGTGCGATGCAGTGATTCGCGGTCAACACCCGATCCGGCGCGATCAACGTCGCGGTGCAGCGCTGGGGGTGCTCCTGCGGCTCCTCGGGATCGCGCGCGAAGACGAGCATGCCGACGGCGGCGGGGCAGCTCTTCCGATCCTCGCAGCGCACGTGCAGGTCGGGCGGACGGGCCGAGCTCACGGGGCCGGCGCGTGTCTCGACCACGGCGGGATCGGGAACCACGACGGGCGGCGGCACCGGCGCGGCGGCGCGAGGTGCAGCGGCGGCCCCGGCGCATCCGGCAGTGAGCCAGATGGCGAGTCCGAGGTTGCGTAGCCGTCCCACCACCGTGGGACAGCATAGCCCGCACACGGTTGCCCGGCACGCGGCCGCGCCGACGCGCCGCTCAGCCCCGTCGCGCTCCGAATTCTCCGCAGCAGCGCGACTCAGAGCTTTGGCTCTTCCTGCCCCTCGAGTTGGTAGCCGCGCTTGCGGGCTAGCTTGCGCAGCTCGACGACGCGCTCCTCAAGGCCGGGGTGGGTACTGACGAAGCTGGGCAGGCGGGCGCTGATCGGATCGTCTTGGGCGAGGCGCTCGAAGAAGACGCCGGCGCCGGCGACGTGGCCGTAGTGGCGCTGGATCAGGTCGAGACCGAAGCGATCGGCCTCGCGCTCCTGCTCGCGGCTGAAGCTGAGCCCGGCGAGCAGGCCGGTCTTGCCGAGCAGGCTCACGTCGCCACCGCCGATGCCGATGCTCGCGAGCACGAGCTGGAAGAGCACGCCGCGCCCGAGCCCGCGCAGGTGGTCGCGCCCGCGGAAATGCCCGATCTCGTGGGCGAGCACGAAGGCCAGCTCGTTCTCGCTCTCGGACAGCTCCAAGAGCCCCTCGGTCACCAGCACGATCCCGCCGGGCGCCGCGAAGGCGTTGGGCTGGGGGTCGTCCATGATCCGCAGCTGCAACTCGTAGGGGTTGTCCTCCCAGCCTTCCGCGAGCGCATCGAGCAGGGCCTGCAGGCGCTGTTGACGTTCGTCCTGCTCCGTTGCGGCGGCCTCCATCGGCCACAGGGTCTGGGCCAGCTCGGCCTCGCTCTCGTGCGGCAACAGCCACAGGGCCAGCTCCACGAAGTAGGCGATCAGCGCGAAGAGGACGAGCCCGATGCCGGCGACACCGGCGATCAGCTGCGCGGCGTCCGACAGCGGGTGGCTGCTGGGCAGGTTGACCTTGTCGTCCGGCAGGCGCGGCGTGGCCTTCATGGTGCCAGCTTGATGCCCGTGCCGAAGGCCAGGATCTCCACGCCCGCGGTGCCCTTGCCGTTGCTGGCCGCGCTCGCCAGCCGCGAGGTCTCGAGGCGCATGTTGATCACCATGTCGTAACCACGCGCGCGCGCCTGCTCGCGCATGCGCAGCATGGCCTCGCGCCGCGCCCGGTCGAGCAGCGGCTCGTAGGCGCGGATGCGCCCGCCGATCAGCGCACGCAGCCCCGCCAGGAAGCGCTTGAAGTAGTCGAGGGAGACTACGACGCTTCCGGTGACCAGCGCCGCCTGGACCACGGGGCGGTCGCCCGGGACCGAGCGCAGGGTCGTGATGACGACGGGAGCCAGCTGCTGCTCGCGCGCACGGATGCTCGCAAAGTGCTTGCGCTCGAACCAGCGGCCGGTCAGGTAGGTGACCAGCAGCAGGATGAGCAATCCGATCAGGTCGGCCATCTCACTCGACCCGCACCGCGGTGCCGTAGGCGAAGAGCTCGGCGGCGCCCTGGGCCACGCTGCTGGTCGAGAAGCGCACGTTGACCACGGCGTTGGCACCGACGGACTGGGCCTGCTGCTTCATGCGGTCGAGCGCCTCGGTGCGGGCCTCGTGCAGCAGCTCGGTGTAGCCCTTGAGCTCCCCGCCGACCAGGTTCTTGAGGCTGGCCATGAAGTCGCGCCCGAAATGTTTCGCGCGCACCGTGCTGCCGCTCACCACGCCATAGAACTCGACGATCTGCCGCCCTGGAATCTCTTCCGTATTGCTCAGGATCACCTCGACCCCCTTTCAGGAGCGAAGCGTAGCACCCGCGCCCATGCGCGCTCGATTCAGGCGCGGCCGCGACTGCGACCTTCGGTCATCCCGGAGGCGATCAGGTGGGCCAGGCGCACGGCCTCGGGCAGCTTGCCGTGCAGGGTGGTCGCACGCAGCAGCGCCTCGGCCGCGGGGCGGGACAGGCCCACGCGCTGGACCTGGATGCCGCGCAGGGCCTCCATCGGGCCGGCGGCCTCGATCAGGCGCCACTTGCGCGCGCCCCCGGGCACGCGCGAGCGCAGCGCGCGGCGCATGGCGGCCAGGTCCGGCGGTCGGCGCGCCACGACCAGCACCGGCACCCCCAGGCGCGCGTGCAAGGCGTGCACGTCCACCACGTTGAAGCCGGCAACAGCGATGCCCTGGAGCAGCACCGCCTGCAGGTGCCCGCCGAACTGGGAGCGCTCCACCAGCTCCACCATGCGATCGGTGGCGTTGCGCCCGTCGCGCCGCACGCGCCCGCTGACCACGCCGTCGAGGCGCGTGCGCGAGCACACCGCGCCCACCAGGGTCACGTCGCCCCGATGGCCACGCGCGAAGGGCGCGTCGTCGAAGCCGATCACGTTCGACCGCGGTCGCACACGCGCAGCATACAACGGCCTCCCCGGCGGCAGGGATCGGTGCTAGCGTGCCGCGGCCCATGGCGAAGAAGCGCAAGAGAGCCAGCCGCCCCAAGCCGACGACCTGTCCCTGCGACACCGGCAAGCCCTACGCCCAGTGCTGCGGCCCCCTGCACGCGGGCGAGCGCACGGCCGGCGACGCGGTCGAGCTGATGCGCTCGCGCTACAGCGGCTTCTGCCTCGGGCTGGCCGAGTATCTATGGCGCACGCTGCACACCCAGCACGAGGCCAAGGCGCAGGGGCTCGAGGCCTACGCGGCCACCATGAAGCAGCACAGCGCGGGCCTGCGCTACCGCCTGCTACGCATCCTCGACCAGCGCCCGCCCGACGCCCAGGGCGTGGCCCAGGTGCTCTTCTTCTCGGAGATCGCCCAGCTCAAGCGCGACCACTCGATCGTGGAGCTCTCGAGCTTCGTCGAGGAGGACGGCGAGCTGCGCTACATCACCGGCATCACGCGCCCGGCCAGCGAGCTCGCCCACGGCCTCGAAGATCTGACCATCGAACACTGGGACTGCGCCGGCCACTAGATGGATCTTGGAATGGGACGGAATCGTCGAGTGGCGGGCGGCGCATGGTGCTGCTGAGGTTGAGCCACGAGGCAACGCGATGCCTTCGGACCGTCGTCGCCTCGAAATCAGATACGCAGTCAACGGTAGGCGTGGCGGGGCTCGGCGGGCTCGGGCCAGGGCGGTGGACGGGGGCCGAAGGCTGCGGGGCCCAGGCGTAGTAGCACGTGCTCGCAGTCGTCCTTGATGCACAGGGGCGGGAGCTTGATCTCGAGCTCGATCGGGGTGCCGCTCGCCAGGCCGGCGGGGCAGAGCTCGTGGGTGGTCACCGAGATCTTCAGCGGGTCCTCCTCGAACAGCTGGTAGGCCGTCGTGCTCCACCAGGGACCGAAGGCATGGGGCGTACAGCGCATACGCAGCGCGACGGGGGGGTGCTCATCATCCTCCGACTGCCAACGGGCCTTGCCCGGCCAGGCCTGCAGCACCACCTCCACCCCGCTGCCGTAGAGGTCCGCCTGCTCGATGCTGACGTGCATGCGGCCGCTGCCCGCATCGACCACGGGCACGATCGGCGGCAGCGTGCCCTCGCGCACATCCTGGTGCTCCACCCGCGCGGTGTAGCGGAAGCAGCCCGGGAGCAGGGCCACCGTCAAGGCCACGAGGCATGCACGCAGTGACATCAGCGCGTACCCCCCGCGTGAAAGCGCTGCATGCGATCGATGCGCACGATGCGTGCACGGTAGAGAAGCTCGACACGCGCCACCTCGGTGCGCCCGCCGACGTCGATCGGCACGCGGAGAAAGCCCGTGGCCTGCGGGATGTCGTCCAGATCGGCATCCTCGGGTGGAGCCCGACCGGCAACGAGGAAGTGCACACGCGCCGCGGCGGCTTGGCCGGGCGCGGCGCGCAGCCACTGGCGCTCACCCGTACCGACACCGGCGGTGACACGCTCGCGGTCGAGCCAGGCCTCGATCGCGAGTAGGTCCATGACGACCGGCTGGTCGCGCGCGTGCAAGACGATGCCGAGCTCGAAGCTGCCCTCCGCGCTGACCTTGCCCATGCGCAGGTCGAGCGCCCCACCGCGAAAGCCCTTCACGGCGCGCGCGCCCTCGTCGGCGCCGGCCAGACCCCAGTGGGGCATCACCTGCACCGCCGAGACCGAGGTCGCGCAGCACGCCATCGAGGCGAAGACGAGAAGCAGGCGCGCCGGCAGGCCGCGCTGGATGCGCAGCAACACGGCGACGTGAAAGGCGAGCGGGAGCACCGCCAGCGCGTAGAGGTCGGTGGGGTCGGACACCGTGCGCGACCGCAGCGGCAGGGCGAGCGCATGCGCTGCGTCGGTCAGAAGCGCATCGAAGGCCGCGGCGCACCGGGGACTGACCTGCAGCGCGGCGAAGCCGCAGCCGACTGCAAAGCACGCGAGCACACACGCGCGCCGACGCTCCAGCCCGAGCCGCGAAAGCAGCCACGCGAGCAGCGGCGGGGCCGCGAGCAAGCCGGCCACATCGGAGAGCTTGCCGGTGAGCCAGCCGGGCGCGAGGCCGGCGCCCTTGAGCAGGTGATCGTTGATGACCAACAGCAGCAGCGCCGCCACCCAGATCCGCAGCGCAGTAAGCCCGCCATGTGGTGCGCCGCTCATCCCTCCCTCACGCGCTGCCAGCGGCGAGCTTACAGCAGGCCCGCTATACATTTTGTGTATATATCCTGAGCATTGAGTGTATACAGATGTGTGTCGAAAGACCCGGGGATGACGAGCAGTCCCATGATTTCATGCACTTGAGCCCCCTTCACCACTTGGCGCAGCCCTTGCTCAGGCCAGGGCAGGAGGTCACGCGATGCCTGGATGGAGGCGCTGGGTGCGAGAGGTGTGGGGCTCGGTGGACCGGGCGGTCGCGCAGCTCGAGGACCACGAGGCCGTCGTGGAGCGCGGTTTGCAACAGCTGATCCGCAACCACCACGAGGCGGCGGACCAGCTCGAGCGGCTGCGCGCGGAGGGAGCCAACCTGGGCGCCCGCATCTCGGCGCGCGTGCAGGAGCGCGACGCCCTGCGGAGCGAGGCCGTCGCCTGCACCGACGAAGCGAGGGCGATCGAGCTGTTGCGTCGCGCGCGCCGCAGCGAGCGCCACAAGCAGGTCCTCCAGGAGCGCCTCCAGACCCTGGCCGAGCGTCGGTCCAAGCTCGAGGCCCGCGCGGCCGAGCTGGCCGATCGCATCGCCAGCCTGCATGGCGAGCGACAGCGCATGCGTGCGCGGGTGGAGCGCGCCGACGCGAGCGCCGAGCTCGCCAGCGCCGATCAGGTCGAGGCACTGATCGAGCGCTGGGCCCGAAGCGTGCAGCACGCCCACGCACCCGAGGATGAGGTCGGGCTCGAGCTCGACGACGAGCGCTTCGACGCACTGCTCCAGCGTCACGAGGACGAGGAGCTGCGGGCGGAGCTGAGCGAGCTGAGAAGGAGCGCAGAGCAATGACGAGCGAGACAGCCAACGACACCATCTCCGCGGAGCCGGCACCGCCACCCGCAACGCCGCACTCCCACCTGCCGGTCGCCCTGCGCAGCCTCGGCGCCGTGCTGTTGGTGGGGGCGGCCTCCACCTTCCTCTTCCGGACCTGGGGCGCAGCCGACGACGTGCACCGCTATCTGCTGCTGCTGGGACAGCTATGCCTGGTCACGATCTCCGGTTTCGTCTGCGGGCTGCGCGTGCGCGAGCGGCGCGGCGCGCGCACCTTCCTGAGCCTGGTGGTGGCGATCGTGCCCGTGCACTTCGCGGTGCTCGGCGGCGTGCTCTACTCGCAGCTGGCCCTGGACGCGCCACTGTCCGATCTGCCGGGCTACGCGATCTGGCGCGCCCAGGACGTGGGCACCGCGATCGGGCTGACGTTGGGCGCGCAGCTGCTGCTGGTGCCCGCGACCTTCATCGCCATGCTGACGCTGGCGCGCCCCCACGCGCGCGTTCTCACGGCCGCCTTCCTGGGCGTCAATGCGCTGCTGCTGCTGCCCCTGCGCGGCGCCGACACGATGGCGCTGGTGGTCGCGCTGGCCACGCCGGCGCTACTCTTCTTGCAGCTGCGCGTGCTGGCCGGCGGGCCCGACCTGCACACCCCCCTGGGGCGCTATGCGCGCGCGATGTTGATCGTGCCGCTGCTGGTCCTGGTCGGTCGCACGATCATGCACTACCCGGCCAGCTACACCTTCAGCGGCGTGTTGACGATCGCGGGCGGCCTCTCGCTCTTCGCCTGGGTCACACACCTGGCGCGCGAGCGCGCGGACGACGGCCTGCGGCCCACCCACGCGCTGGGGCTGCTCCAGGCCGGCGGCGTGGCCGCGAGCGTGGCCGGCTGGCTGATCCTGTGCGCGGGCTCGCCGCTGCTGCGCGATGTCTGGAACGCGCTGCATCCGGCGCTGTGGCTCGGTGTGGTCGTGATCCCGTGCAGCGCCGCGCTGTGGCTGTCGGCCGACCACGCCGTCGGTCATGGGCGCTGGTATCGCAGGCTCGCGGCGACCGGTTCCGCCGTACCGCTGGCCCTGCATCCGCTGCTCGGTGGCGGTCTGCTCGCGAGCCTGGTCTGCATGCTCGCCGGCGCGGCGATCGCCACCCTCGCCTTGCGGGACCAGCTCAAGGGAGTCCTGGGACTAGGCGCGCTCACGGGTCTGCTCGGGGTCGTCACGGCCGCGGTGGAGCTGATCCGGATCGAGACCCTGACCCACTGGGCGACGCTGACCGGGCTCGGCGTGGTGCTGATCTTCGCGGCCTCTTTCCTGGAGCGCAATCGCAAGCAGCTGGCCGGGCGCCTCACCCTCGTTCAGGAAGACCTGCGCGGGTGGCAATACTGACCTGAGCCGCCCGCGCGGGCTACGATCGCACGCGATGCGCGCGTGGCCGATCGACCGAGCCTGGCCGTGGATCGCCATCGCGATCGCGGCCGGGCTCGTGCTGCTAATCCACGACGACTTCGGCCCAACCTGGGACGAGGGCATCCAGGACCGCTACGGCCGGCTGTGCCTGCGCTACTTCGCCAGTGGCGGCGCCGATGGCGGCCATGCCGAGCTGGAGGATCTGCGCATCTACGGACCGCTCGTGGAGATGATGCTGGTCGGCATGCGCGGCGGCGGCGAGGCCGACTTCACCCTGCGCCACCTGGGCCTGGGGCTGATCGCCGTGCTCACGATTCCGGCCCTCGCGCGCTTCTGTCGGCCGTGGGGGGCCGCGGTGGGCGCCTGCGCGGTGCTGATCCTCTGGAGCATGCCGCGCTTCCTCGGGCACGCCTTCAACAACAGCAAGGACCTGCCCTTTCTGGTCGGCGTGTGCTTCACCATGGCCGCGCTGGTGCAGCTGCTCCTCGACGCGCGGCTGGGGCGCGCACGCGTGCTCGCCTTCGGGCTCGCCCTCGGGCTCACGCTCTCCGTGCGCCCGGGCGGCGCGCCGCTGCTCGCCCTGCTGTGCGGCTGCGGCCTGCTCCTGGCCCGCGCGTTGCGCGTCGGTTCGCTCGCCAGCGGGCTCGGTTCGCTGCGCCGCGCGTGGCTGCGGCTGACGGGCGCTGCGGCGCTCGCCTGGATGGTGATGGTGCTGCCGTGGCCGTGGGCCCACGCGAGCCCGTTGCTGCATCCCATCGAGGCGATGACCCAGGCGATGCGCTTCCAGCGCAGCTACGAGGTGCTGTTCGAGGGCCAAACCCTCGAGAGTCACCTGCTGCCCTGGTACTACCTGCCGAAGTACCTGCTGCTGGTGACGCCGCCCGCCTACCTGCTACTGGCGCTGCTCGCGCTGCGCCCCATCGCGCTCGCGTGGCGCGGGCGCTCGCAGCCCGAGCGCGCATTGCTGTCGGCGCTGGCCCTGTGCTGGCTGCTGGCGCCGATCGCCCTATTCACGCTGGTGCGCCCGAACGTCTACGACGGCATCCGCCACTTCCTCTTCCTGCTGCCGGCCCTGTCGGTGCTCGCCGCCGTGGGGCTGATCGAGCTGGTGGAGCTCGTGCGCGCGCGTGTGCCCGCACCCGGTTCGGCGGCCGCGGCCACGCTGCTGGTACTGCTCGCCGCGCTGCCAGCGGCGCTCCACAGCGCCCACCTGCATCCTTACCAGGGCAGCGCCTTCAACCGCTTCGCGGGCGGCGTGTCGGGCGCCGCCGATCGCTACGAGCTGGACTACTGGGCGACGGGGCTCAAAGGCGCGCTCGAGTGGATCGACGGGCAGGGCGCGCGGGCGGGTGACGCGCGCCTACGCGTCCTGCTCGGCGTGCCGAACCCGTATCCGCTGGACGGGGCGCGCTTCCACGCCTCGGACCGGCTCGAGCTGGTCCCGATCACGGAGCTGCCGCGCCTGGCCGAGGCCCGCGCGGGCGTCGACTACTACGTGGGTCCTCGGCGCTACGGCATGCATCGCATGTTCGAGCGCGCCCCCCTCGCCCACGCCGAAGCGCGCGACGGGGTGGCGCTGGTGGTGGTGCGCGATCTGGGTGGAGCGGTGCTTGGCAAGCGTCCCGGGAGCGCGCCGTGAGGCGCCGCGACGTGCTGCTCGCCGGGGGCGTGTTCCTGCTCGCGCTGCTCGCGCGAACCCTGCCCTTCCGCGCTGCCGTCTTCCGACCCGGGGCGATCTACCCGGGCGGCGATGGCGACGTGCTCTACCACCTGCGCCGCATCGAGGCCCTCGCCCACGGATGGCCCGCCCTGGCGGACTTCGACGCCTGGATGGCCCACCCGCACGGCGCCTACAGCATCTGGTCGCCGCTCTTCGACTACGTCCCCGGTGGCTTCGCGCGGCTGACGGGCGCGCCCGCCGACCTGGTCGGCGTGTGGTGGCCCGCGCTGCTGGGCGCCGCCACGGCGGTCCCGCTCTTCTTCTTCGCGCGCCGCGTGCTCGGTGACAGCGCGGCCCTGGTCACCGCCGCGGTCTTCACCCTGCTGCCGGGGGCGGTCCTGATCGGCGCGCTGGGCCGGGTCGACCACCACGTGGCCGAGGTGCTCTTCCAGGTGTTGATCGCCGCCTCCCTGGCGCGCTGCCTGGCGCAGCTCGAGCGCGGCGACGCGCTGGACGCACGACCGGCGCTGCTGCTCGGGCTGTGCATGGGTGCGGCGCTGCTGACCTGGGCCGGCGCGCTGCTGTTCCTGGTCGTGCCCGCGGCGGTGCTCTCACTGGCCGTGATGCTGCCCCCCGAGGGTCGCGCCGCCCAGCTCGCGCGCCTGGGCGCGCGCGCCTTCGTCGCGTGCGCGCTGCTCGCGGCCCCGTACGCGCTGCTCAACCTGGCGCGTGGCCGCGAGCCCTTCGCCTCGCACTTCCTGTCTCTGCTGCAGCCCAGCCTGTGCCTGGTCCTGGCGGCCGCGCCACCCCTGTGCCTGTGGCTCGCACGCGGCCTGCGCGAGGGCGGCACCGGACGCTTGCTGCGCAGGCTGCTGGCTCCACTCGGCCTCGCAGGTGCATTGCTCCTGGTACCCGGCATCGGCCCCGGGCTCCGCGCCGGGCTCGCCTTCGTGACGCGCGAGCAGAGCCCGTGGCTTTCGGAGATCGCCGAGTTCCAGCCGCTGCTCTCCGGCGATGCATCGCTCACGATGGCGACCGCATCGGCTGGCTACACACTGCTGTTGCTGCCGCCGGTCGCGCTCGTTTCAGCGGTCGCCTGGTGGCGCGGCGAGCGCTCGCTCCCGCAGCTCGTGCTGCTGGTGTGGGCAGTCCACGCAACCGCCCTGAGCTTCTTCCAGATCCGCTTCGTGGCCTACGCGGCGCCGCTGGTCGCCATGGTGCCGGGAGGGTTGCTCACGGCGCTCGCGGCGCGCGGCCGATCGGTCGCCCTTTCCGCGACCGCGGTTGCGCTGCTCTCGCTCGGCCCGGCCCTGTCCTTCTGGGCACCGCTGGCGGGCCCGGCGCCCGCACGCGTGGCCTATCCGCAGATCCGCGCGGAGGTCTATCGCTTCCTGCGCGCGGTCGGCCAGGTCACGCCGGCGCCGGGTGATCCGGCCGAGCTCACACGGCGGGGCGACTACTGCATCTTCGCACCGTGGGACCTGGGCCACGGCCTGCTCGCGATCGCCGGGCGCCCGGTGGTCGCCAACGAGTACGGCACCCATCTGCGCGGCGGGGGTTACGACGACAGCCTGCGCTTCTACCGCGAAGCGCAGGACGAGGCGGCCGCCCTCGCGCTGCTCGATCGCCGCGGCTGCCGCTACCTGGTCACCCAGGCCTTCGTCGAAGGCGCGCAGCTCGGACCCTTCGCGCGCCGACTTCACGAGGGCGATGGCTCCGACGGCGATGCGGGAGCGGGCGCGGGATCGCTGCGGCTCGTGCTGGAGTCGGCGGACCTACGCGTCGGCGGGCACCCCGGCTACAAGCTCTTCGAGCGCGTGGCCGGTGCGCCGGTACAGGTCCCCGCCGCAGTGGAGCCGGTCACCCTGCGCGCCACGATCCGCTCACCCACGCGCACGTTCGAGTACCGCCGCGTGCTCGCACCCGCGAGCGCCCGACGCGAGGCGCGACTCGCCCACCCCGGCGAGTACCGCGTCACCGTGGGCGCCCGCCACCTCGGCACCCTGCGCATCACCGCACGCGCAGTCCAGAGAGGCGAAGCGATCGAGATCCCGCTCCCGTAGTCTCTCCGGCTCGCGAAACGTGCCCCTGCAGCGGCGAGCTCAACCCCCGCAGGCGAGACTCGGGTCAGAAGACTATCGAGAAGGAGCCGGAGTCCGGTCCGTCCGGCTCGCCGTACTCCTCGACCATGCGCTGCACATAGCGGCGGTCGACGTCGAGCATCTTGGCCGCCGCGCGACGGCTGAGACCGGTGCGGCGCAGCGCCTCGGTGTTCATCGTGCCGCGCAGCGTACCGATCGCCTCCTTGAGACCGAGACGTCCCACGAGCAGTCGGGCCATGCGTCGGCACAGACGCTCCGGGTCGGCACATTGGTCGAAGATGCGCTCGATCGTTTGGCCGCTCGCCGGCTTCTCCGCGTAGGCGTCCACGCCTTCCTGCACCAGCCGTGCGACGAGCTCGCGATCGGCGTGATCGCTGATCGCGATCGTCACCGGCGGCACCTTGAGCCTGCGCGCGCGCCGCAATACCTCCTGCGCCGCGCCCCGCCGCAAGCATGCCTCGGTGACGAGCAGCTCGGGCAAGTCGGCCAGCTGCTCGATCGCCTCGGCAACGCTGGCGGCGTGATGCACGCGATGACCCACGGCCTCCAGCTCGGCGACCAGCGGTGCGATCGCCTCCCGGTCGTCGTCCAATACCAACACCTTCAGTGGCTCGCGTCCCCGACTGCCCATGTCACGCATCCTTCCAACAGACCCGGTTCAGCCCCGGGGCCTGTGGAGCTCCGTTGCATGGTGCGTGCCGACTGCAATCGGACACAGTACCGCCAGCCTGGGACGGAATCGTTGAGGAAGCGCCTCGCAGGAGCACTGCAGGGGGGCGAGGGGCACTGTCGCACCTGTCGCACCTGTCCCACGCCGGCTGCGCCCTACCGTCGGCCGATGGACGCGCGCCAGCGACCCCCTCTACGCCCGGTACCGCTCCGGGTCCACGTCGAAGCGCTCGGCCCAGCGGTAGATCTGGCGCCGGTCACGACCGAAGAAAGCCGCGACCTGCTTGATGTTGCCACGGTAGTGCTCGAGCGCCGCGACCAGCTCCTGGCGCGATGGGGTCCCGCCGGGATCGATCTGGGCGAGCGGATCCTCGGGCGCCGGCGCGGGCGCGGGCGCGCCGGTGGCGCTGCGCTTGCGATGGAAGCGCGCGGGCAGGTGCTCGAAGCGAAGGGTGGCGTCCTGGCCCAAGTCGCCGATCAGACCCATGGTCTGCTCGAGCTCACGCACGTTGAAGGGCCAGTGGTGCACGAGCAACGCTTCGACCGCGTCGGCTTCGAGCTCGACATCGCGGCCGAGGAAATGCCGCACCAGCAGCGGAATGTCCTCACGGCGGGCACGCAGAGGGGGCACGTCCACCGTGGCGCCGAGCAGGCGCGAGTAGAGGTCGCCGCGAAAGGTCCCGGCGCGCACGGCCTGCTCCAGATCGACATTGGTGGCCGCCACCAGCTTCACGTCCACGGAGCGGGCGCGGCTGGTGCCGACCGGGCGCACCTCGCCGGTCGCGAGCGCGCGCAGCAGCTTGGCCTGCAGCTCGACCGGCATGTCGCCGATCTCGTCGAGCAGCAGCGTGCCACC
Source organism: Myxococcales bacterium (assembly GCA_028817855.1). GTDB lineage: Bacteria > Myxococcota_A > Polyangia > Polyangiales > JAFGIB01 > JAOUOP01. The sequence goes on along the minus strand of JAPPOT010000010.1, from coordinate 4,271 downwards.
CTCGGCCTCCTCGAACAGTCCGCGGTTGGCACTGCCCGCTCCCGTAAAGGCGCCGCGGGCGTGGCCGAAGAGCTCGCTCTCCACCAGGGTCTGGGGCAGCGCCGCGCAGTTGACCGCGACGAAGTGACCCGAGCGTCCGCTCTGCTCGTGGATCTCGCGCGCGACCAGCTCCTTGCCCACGCCGCTCTCCCCGAGGATCAGGGCCGGTACCTGGACCTGCGCGGCGCGCGCGATGCCGCGGCGCACCGCGAGCAGCCGCACGCCTTCGCCTACCATCGCCCCCTGGGGGAAGCGCTGGGCGGTGGTCAGCAAGTCGAACTCGTCGGGCGCCAGCTCCTGGAAGACCGCCAGGTGGCTGCCGAAGCGCAACACGTCGCCATCGGCGAGTTGCTTCTCCTCGATGCGGTCGCCGTTGACGAAGGTTCCGTTGTGGCTGCCCAGGTCCCGCACCACGAACACGCCCTCACCTCGCGGCTCGAGCGCCGCATGCGCACGCGAGACTTCCTTGTCCTCGAGCACCCAGCTGCGCCCGGTGCCGCGCGGCAAGCGTCCGACCTGAACGCCTTCACCGCCCAAAACACAGGTGTCCACGCCTCGCAGACCCGGTGCAGACACCAGCAACACTCGGTAGGAATGGCCCACATCGGCAGGCCGCCGCGGGCTGGTGTGGGTGGTCTCCACCACGGGGCGGGGAGCCTACCACGCGACGATTCGACGACAAAACCCTGTAATTACAGGAGATTGTGAGGGCCATCGTACCTGGTGGCACGTATGCTACAACTACCCGGCACTCCGAGGCTGGGAGCGTAAGGGAAGTTGGGCGAGCAGGCCTACAGAGCTGGGGGGGAGCTCCAGCCGGGCACACTGGTTGGCGGCCGTTTTCGTATCGGCGAGTTGCTGGGGTGCGGTGGTATGGGCGCCGTATACGAGGCCGAGCACGTGGAGCTCGGGCGGCGCGTCGCGATCAAGACATTGCTCCCCGAGGCGACCCGGGGCGAGAACGTCTCGGCGCGCCTGATCCACGAGGCGCGCGCCGCGGCGGCGATCGGCCACCCCGGCATCGTCGACGTCTTCGATCTGGTCGAGCACGACGGCACGACCTGCGTGGTGATGGAGTTACTCAAGGGTGAGGAGCTGCACGACCGCATTCAGGCGCGCGGCGCGCTGCCGATCGACTTCGTCGTGCGCATGGGGCGCGAGGTCGCGAGCGCGATCGACGCGGCCCACGCCCACGGCATCGTCCACCGCGATCTGAAGCCCCGCAACGTCTTCATCGCGCGCGACCCGCGGCTGGGCGAGACCTTCAAGGTGCTCGACTTCGGCATCGCCAAGCTCGGCGAGGAGACCGATCTGCGGCTGTCGACGAAGAGCGGCCAGGTGGTGGGCACGCCGGCGTACATGGCGCCGGAGCGGCTCAAGGGCGAGGCGGGCGCCGATGCGCGCGTCGACGTCTATGCGATCGGCGCGCTGATGTACGAAGGCCTGACTGGCGAGCCGCCCTTTTCCGGGGCGACCTACCCGGAGCTCGTGCTGCGCATCACGACCGAGCGCGCGCCCCCGCTGCGGTCGCTGCGGCGCAACGTGCCAGCGGCGCTGGCGGAGATCGTGGAGCGGGCCCTTCAGAAGGACCCCGAGGCGCGCCAGCAGAGCGCGAGCGCCCTGGTCGAGGAGCTGGAAACGATCCGCACGGCGCTGCCACCCGACTCGGGCGTCCACCTCGCCACCGCGACGATGGACTCGGCGATCCCGCCGGCAACCGACGCATCGCCCAACGCGCGAGCGCCACGGGGACGCAAGCGCGCGGTCGCGCTCGGTCTGGCGGCCGCGGTGGTGGCCGCAGTGATCGCGGCGGGCGGCAGCGACGCCCCCGCCCCACAGACGGCAACGCCAACCGCACCCCCGGTGGTGCCGACGGTGGCGACGAGCGCGGGACCGGAGCCGGTGGTGATCCCGACCGGAGTCTCGGCAGAAACCGCCGCCCTCGAGCCCCAGCCGGCGGCTGCTGCCGCGCCCACAGCCACCGACGAGACCCCGGCAGCCGCCGCCACGCGCACGGTGCGCATCACCAGCACGCCCCGCGGTGCCGGCATCTGGGTCGATGGCGAGCGGCGCTGTACGGCGCCGTGCGTGCTGAGCCTGCCCGATCGAGAGACCCGCGTGACCGCCGCCCTGAAGGGCCACGCGCGGGCGCGCCAAACCCTGCGCACACCGCTGCCCGAGCGGGTGGATCTCTCGCTGCGCGCCCGACCGTCGCCCAAGTCCGACGACGGCCTGCCGCCGCTGCTCCCAAGGTGATCGGGATGCCATTCCCGCTGCACCGATCGCTGATTCTCTGCGTCGCGCTAGCATCGCTGTCGCCCGCGCCCGCGAGCGCCCAGGAGGCGACCGAGGCCCAGCTGCTCTACGAGCGCGGGGCCGAGCTCTACCGCGCGCGCCGCTTCGGCGAGGCGCTGGAGGCGATGGTCGCGAGCAACCGCCTGGTCCCCAACGCCAACGTGGTCTTCAACGTGGCCCAGATCTACGAGTTGCTCGAGCGGCCGATCGACGCCTTCAACTGGTACCAGCGCCACCTGGGCTTCGACCTGGACCCGGAATCGCGGGCCCGCGCGGACGCACGGCTCGAGATCCTGCGCACGCAGGTCGCCGTGCTCGACGTACAGACGACCCCCGAGGGTGCCGCCCTGTACATCGACCGTGTCGAGCTGGGCACGGTCGGCCCCGCGCCGCGCAAGGTGGCCGTCGCCGCCGGCGCGCACACGGTGATCGCCCGGCTCGATGGCTATCGCGATGCCCAGGCCGCCACCGCCGCGGTGGTGGGCCAGGCCGCGAGCGTGGAGCTGTCGCTCACGCGCTTGATGGGCACACTCGAGATGCGCAGCGAGCCGCCCGGCGCACAGGTCTTCCTCGATGGCGAGAGCGAGCCCCTGGGCACCACACCCCTCACGCTGGAGCGACCGGTCGGGCTGTCGCGACTGTCGGTGCGCCTGGACGGCCACCTGTCGCGCGAGCTGGACGTACGCATCGTCGAGGCCACCGCCGCGTCGTACACGGTGGCGCTCAGCCCCGACCCCTCGCGCTTCGCGGCGCTGACGATCGAGGCCGTGCCGGCGGGTGCAACCGTCACACTCGACGGCGAGCCCCAGGGACAGACACCCCTCACCCTGCGCACCCTGCCGCCGGGCATTCGCTCCCTGCGGGTGGAACGGCCCGCCCACGAGGCCTGGGCTGCGGACCTGCAGCTGATCGCGGGCAGCACCACGCGCGTGGAGGCGAGCCTGGTCGCGAATGCGGACAAGCCCTGGCCCCACTGGCACTGGCTCGGGTACGGGGCGGCCGGGCTCCTGCTGGCCGTGGGCGCCGGGATCGGCATCGCAGCACTGGACGAGAACCGCGACGACGACCCGGACCCCCACAGGGTCGACGACCTGAACACGGCCGCCGACTCCTTCATGCTCGCAGGCGTGGCCATCGCAGCCACCACGCTGGTGCTCCACCTCAACGCCGATCCGCCGCCGCGCTCCCACGGCCGGGTCGCCACGGATCGCTGAGGCCCAAAACGATGGTACGCGCGACGTTGGCACTCTGTTTGCTTGTGTCTTCGGCACTGTGCTGGAGCTGCGCCAGGGATCGCTGCCCCGACGGGGATTGCGACGAGGATGTGTCCACCACGCCCCACGGCGACGCCGTCGGGCAGGCGACCATGCGCTCCGGCAACTTCCAGCTCGAGCTCACGGTCGACCCCGTCGACCACGACGAGATGCGCAGCCAGAACTACCGCGTGCGGCTCTCCATGGACCCGCAGCTGGTCAGCACGGGGGACGCGCGATGAGGGCGGCAGGGCTCGGCCTGCTGTGCGTGCTGTGCTCTTCGCTCCCCTCGGGGGGCGCCGCCGCCCAGGTGCCCGACCGCCTTCCGCTGCGCGGCGTGCTCTCGGACCGCGGCGGTGAGCCGATCGACGGCGAGATCGAGGTGCGCTTCGCGATTTACGCCGAGCGCTCGGGCGGTGACCCCCTGTTCAGCGAGACCGACACGATCGAAGTGGAGCGCGGGCGTTTCACGACCTTCCTGGGCGCCACCAAGCCGTTGGACCTATCGGTCTTCGCTGCCCACACCGACCTCTTCCTCGGGGTGCAGGTCGGCGACGACGAGGAAGCGACGCCGCGCATGCGCCTCGGCAGCGTGCCCTTTGCGGCGTCGGCGCAGCACGCCCCCGCGGCCCCGACCCGCGCCGGCCGCGGGCGCGCCGGGAGGCACCCGCGCATCGTCGGCAG
>JAPPOT010000138.1 GCA_028817855.1 Myxococcales bacterium | reverse complement strand
AGCGTCGGCCGCGCGCTCGCGGCCGCCGACGCGTTGATGCCCGGCGGCATCGCCGCGCTCGGCGACGACGCCACCACTGACGTCATCTACTTCTTCTACCCCAACGTCCCCAACGGCACGGTCGTCGGAGGTCTCTACCCGAACGCGATCCTCGACTACGCCGCGCCGCTTGTGCAGGACTTCTGCGAGAGCTCGTTCGAGCGCTCGGAGGGCAAGGTCGACTGCCACTTCGTCGACCTGCGCCCGGTCTTCGAGGGCCATCCCGAGTACTTCGCGCCCACCGACATCCACCCGAGCACGGCCGGCTCGGCCGCCATGGCCGAGGCCGTCTGGCAGACCATGGTGGACGCCTGCATCGCCCAGCCCGAGTCGAGCGGCTGCTGCGAACCCTGAGGCCCAGACCTGCTCGGCGAGATCTCCGAGGTCTGCAGCACGCGCTGAAGGCGAGGACTGCGATGGCGTGGTCGACAACGGCTGCGGCGACGGCGGCTTCGGTCAGACCAGAGAGCTGCGCTACCCGCTCCGAGCGGTGCGCAGCGGCATCGCGACCCGTGCTAGGCTCGGCATGGGATCGGGATGCTGTGCGCGCGCTGTAAGGCCGAAAACGCCGACGACGAGGCCACCTGTCGGACCTGCGGCGCGAGCCTGGCGCGCCATTCGTCGTTTCCGGCCGCCCGCATCCTGAGCGAGCCCACCGCCCCCGAGCGGCGGGAGGCCACGATCGTCTTCGCCGACATCGGCGGCTACTCCGAGTGGATGACCGGTGCCGACGTCGAGGAGGTGGCGGAGGTCATGCAGACGATCAAGGAGCGCGCGGTGCGGGTGGTCGAGGAGCACGGCGGCATCGTCAATCAGTTTGTCGGCGACGAGGTGATGGCGATCTTCGGATTCCCGGTTGGCCACGAGGACGACCCGCGACGCGCGGTCGGGGCTGCCCTGGCGCTGCACGAGGTGCTGCGCGACGTCGCCATCAGCGGCGCGACGGGCCGTCCGCTGCTCTTCCACACCGGCATCGACACCGGGCTCGTGCTCGCCCAGAGCCGGGACGTGCGCGACGGCGTCTTCGACCTGACCGGCGCCGCAGTCAACACCGCCGCGCGCCTGCGCAGCCACGCCGGGGCGGACGAGATCCTGATCAGCGAGCGCACACGGGCCCTTTCGGCACCCTTCTTCGAGACCGGTGCACGCGGCGACCAACAGCTCAAGGGCATCGAGCAGCCGGTCACCGTGCACGCCGTGAGAGGGCGCAGCAGCGCCCGCACGACCTTCGACGCCGCCGCCGTGCACGGGCTGACGCGCTACGTCGGCAGGGGGACCGAGCTCGCGGAGCTCGTGACCCTGCTCGAGGAGACGGCCAGCGGTGAGGCGCGCCTGGTCAGCATCGCCGGCCCTCCGGGGGTGGGCAAGACGCGTCTGGTGCACGAGCTGATCGCCCAGGCGCGCGCGCGCGAGTTCACGCTGCTGCGTGGCCAGTGCCAGAGCTATGGCGACATCCCACCCTTCCAGCCCTTCCTCGACACGCTCCAGGACGGCCTGCAGGTGCCGGACCTCTCCGCGCCCGACGTGCCCGACCGCATCATCGAGCGCTCGCGCGAGCTGGGCGTCGAGGCCCACGTGCCGATCTACCTCTATTTGCTGTCGCAGCAGGGCGATGCCCAGGCGATCGGCGAGGGCATGGCGGGCCAGAACTTGCGCGAGGCGGTGATCGAGGCCCTGGGCGCCGCGCTGGTGGCGCTCTCGGAGCTGCACCCGGTGCTGGTCATCGTGGAGGACTGGCACTACGCCGACGAGGGCTCCGACGACGTCTTCCGCTCGCTCGCCCGCGCCACCGCGGGCCGACCGATCATGGCGGTGGTCACCTACCGCAGCCAGGACATCGCGCCAGACCGACGACCCATTTCTCTGCGTCACTTCGAGCTGCAGCCCTTCGACGTGACGGGCACCGCCGAGCTGCTGCAGGCCTGGCTCGGGCTCGCCGAGCTGCCCGCCGCGCTGGCCGCGTTCGTGCACGACACGACCGACGGCAACCCCTTCTTCATCGAGGAGGTCTGCCACTCCCTGGTCGACTCCGGGGTGCTGGTGGGCGATCCGGGGAGCTGGGTGCTGGCGAAGCGGCCCGAGACGCTGCAGACGCCGGCCACGCTGCAGGCGATGGTTCGAGCCCGCGTGGACAAGCTGGCGCCACAGGACAAGGAGCTGCTCAAGCTCGCGTCGGTGATCGGCGCCTTCTTCTCGATCGATCTGCTCAGCGCGATCCGGGACGAGGGCAGCCCGATGGATGGGATCCTCTCGCGGCTCGAGGAGCGCGCCCACATTCTCGGGCTCGAGCCCGAGAGCTACCGCTTCAAGCACGCCATCATCCAGGAGGTGGCCTACAACGTGCTGCTGCTGCGCCGGCGGCGTGAGCTGCACGGCCGTCTGGGCGACGCGCTCGAGGAGAGGCATGGCGCGCTCGGGCTCGAGACGCTGTACGAGTCCCTGGCCCATCACTTCGGCAACAGCCTCCAGCACGACAAGGCGGTGCGCTACGCGGAGCTGGCCGGGGACAAGGCGGTGCGCTCCTTCTCCCTCGACCAGGGCGGGCGCCAGTACCTGCGCGCGATCCGCGCGCTGCAGCGCTTACCGAGCAACCGCGAGCTGTCAGCCAAGCAGGTGGAGCTGGTGCTGAAGTGGGCGATCATCGGCGTCCACAACCCCACGCCCCAGCTGCGCTCGGAGCTGCAGTCCGGCCTCGCGCTGGCGACGGAGCTGGGCGACGCGGAAGCTGCCAAGCGCTGCCTGTGCTGGATGGGCTGGGTCGAGTACGCCCTGGGACACCAGAAGAAGGCGGTCGAGCACTACGACCGCTGCATGGAGATGGCGGTCGAGCAAAACGACCAGCCGCTGATCGTGCAGCTACACGCCAACATCGGGATGAGCCGCGCGATAGCCACGGACTACGGCGCCGCCCGCGGCTCGATCGAGCGCGTGCTGTCGGTGCGCGAGGCCCTGCTGTCCGCGCCCGGCGGGGGCACGCCCGGCTCGGTGGTGGGCGGCGCCGGCTTCGGCTACGCCCTGGGCGCCCTGTCTCTGCTGGAGGCCGACCAGGGCGCCTTCGATCCGGCGCTGACGCGCCTGCGGGATGCGCAGGCCGCGGTACGCGCGAGCGGCAAGCTGGGCATGGAGGGTGCGGTCGAGACGATCGCCGCGCTCGTCCACGCCATGCGCGGACAGTGGCGCGACTGCCACGAGGCGGCCGAGCGCGTGCGCTCGATGGCGGAGCGCACGGGCGCGGTCTACCAGCGCCACATGGCCCGCGCGCTCGGGGGCCTCGCGCGCTACCACGGGGAGGGCGACACGACGGCTATCGAGCGCACGAGCGAGGCGGCGGGCTGCCGTGACGAGAACGGCATCCGGCTCTCGCTGTCCTGGACCCACGCCTGTGTGGCGGAGGCGCTCTCGCTCAGCGGCCAGCACGGCGAGGCCCTCACCCACGCCGAGCGCGCGATCGCGCGTGCGCAGGCCTGGGATGCGCTCGGCGAGGCCAGCGCCCATCGCGCGCGCGCCAGCGCCCTGGCCGGGCAGGGCGAGCCCTACGACGAGGCGATGGTGCGCAGCATCGCCGTGGCCGAGCGCAAGCAGAGCCCGCGCGAGGTGGCGCTCTCACGCCTGCGCTGGATCGAGCTGGACCGCGCGGCCGGACGCACCGAGCGGGTCGCAGCGCGCATGCGCGAGCTCGAAGGAACCTTCGAGTCGATGGGCATGGACTGGTATGCCCGGCGCCTGGCGTCGCTCAGGGCTGGTAGCTGATCGTCAGTCCGCTGTACGGACCCTGATCGGATGGCGCGAGGTCGACCGGCGTCGCGCCCTTGTCGAATTCCACGGCTGCCGACGACGAGCTGCTCGCGCTCTCGGCGACCTCGATCTGCACGCGGTAGGTGCCATCCGGCACCACCTGGCCGTCGTTGTCCATCATGTCCCACATCACCTCGTGGGCCTCGTGGTTGCGCAGGGTGGCAGCGGTCACCGCGTCGAGCTCGTCGGCAGTGGCGCCGATGCCGAAGAACGAAGACCATCCACCGGACGCGGCGGGCCATGCCCGGAGGTCGTTGGCGCGGATGCCCGCCCAGCGCTTGAGCGTCTTGACGAACTGTCCACTACCCGTCTCGATCCAGATCGCGCCGATGTTGCGCGGCGCATAGCGACCGCCGGGGCTGACGCTGGTGAAGCGCACCGTGAGCATGCCCGGGCCGGTGCTCATAGGCGGCTCGGCGGCCGGCTCCTCCACGACGTCGGGCGTCGACGGGTCCGGGGTGGCGGCAGGCTCCGTGGCCACGGGCGGCGGCGAAGCGCCTCCGGCCTCTGGCTGCACGGGTGTGGACTCCGGATCGGCCGCGTGCGTCGAGTAGTCTTCGCCCGGAGCGGCCTGCGACGGCAGGTCGCTCGCGGCAGGCGCGGCGGGCATCTCGATCCCGGGCTGAGTGGGCCGCTGGGGCTGCGGCAGGGGCTGACCGGCGCGCGCAATCGGCCCGCCGGCAATGAAGAAGGCCTCACCGCCCGCATTCTCCGACGGCTGCTCCACACAGCCCACGGAGCCCACGAGCAGACACAAGGCCGCGATCCGTCGCATGGCCACGATCAGCGCCTCCTAACCACCAACCACCTGCCCGTCCACCCACGGCACGGGCACACTTCTTCAAGATAGGCCCATGCGCCGGAGGGGCCGCCGGATCATTGGTGTCTTCTCGGGACTTGGCTGGCCGTGGTGGCGATCGATGACGTGGCCGGTCCCCCTACTTCAGCGGGTCGGCGGGATCCGATCTTTGAGCGCGCGCACGCAGTGGCGGCCGGCCTCTTCAAGATCGGCGCTCCGCGCTCTCAGAGGAAACAGGTGTTGGTGGCGCCCGCGAAGCTCGGCACCGGATTGTCGAGCGCCCCCGCCGGGTAGGCGAGCGTGAAGACGTAGCACATCTCCTGCCCACTCCCCGGCCCCCAGGGTACGCCCCAGTCGGTGGTGTTGTCGTAGGTGCAGCGCGTCTCGATGCGGTCGCCGGGGTGGATGGTAACCTCGAGGGGGTGGGCCACTTGCCGGTCCGCATCGAACTCCACGTCGAGCACCCGATCGACCTCGCCCCCCGTCCGATGCACGAGCATCTCCACGCGCCGCCCGAGCACGTGCATGTGGGGGAGGGCGACCATCAGATCGATCGCGTCGTCCTCGTCGATCCCGACGCGCCCCGGAGTGCAGCTTCCGCTGACCGTGGTGAGCTGACCCGGCGGTATCCCCAGCGGGCCACCGATATTCTCGGTGCCGAGCCAGGTGATCGACGCGGTGTGCGGACGGGGCTCGGCCGCCGCGCACACGCGCAAGCCGCTGCGGTCGGTGAGGCTCGCGTCCCCGAAGTTCAGATAGTGCACCTCGAGCAGGAAGTACCCGTCGTCCCCGTCGGGCAAACGCATGCCCACGTCCTCGTCGAAGCGCAGGTCGGCCGCGCCGGGTGCCCACCCCGCGATCAAGGTCGCGTCCGGATGGGTGCCGAGGCAGGGCTCGAAGGAGCCGTCCTCGCGCGGCGTCAGCAGCTCGTAGAGCAGCATGTGATGGACCGACGCCTCGCCTTCCAGGATCGACTCCACCACGACACCCTGGGCGCCCTCTTCGAAGGGCGAGCGGAAGTGGAAGCACTGGTAGCTCTCGCCGCTCGGAACCGCGAAGGGCGTGGCATCGGCCGGGCTGACCTTGCCGTGCGCGCGTAGCTCCACGCACGGCCCGCGCGCGTCGGCCGGCAGCGAGTCACCGTCCTGCACAACGCCACCGCCCACGCCGTCGGCGAGCACCGGTGCGGCCGCACCGGCACCATCACTGCCTGTGACCGCGCTCTCGCGCGTGCCCGTCCTGGAGCCGGAGCCACCCGCGCCTTCCTCCAAGACGACATCGTGCGCACCCGAGCCGCATGCCGCGAGCGATACGACGGCCACACAGAGGGCGAGCGCCGCGATGGGATGAAAGGGAACCGCAGGGTGTACTGGCCGAAGCACCATGGAGTCTCCTCCGTGGCCTACCGACCCACACCATCGCCCACGAACCTATCACCGCGTGGGCTCACCCGTTGGTTATTTTGGGTCCCACTTCGCGTCGTTTGTGTGTCCCCACGAGCGATGGTCCCATGCAGATCAGGACGCACGGGTCCATTCGCGAGCAAGCCGCGACCTCCCCGCGAGCCACCCGCAGCCTCAGGGGCGCGCTTCGTTGATCAGGTCTGCGATGCGCTCGACGACGACCGCATCCATGTAGTCAGAGTGTCCCTTGCCGAGCATCACGTAGTTAGCGTGCACGAAACCGGGATTGCAGCCCGGCCAGTGGGTCTCGGTGTTGTTGCCCACCATGTTGGTCTGCTCGGCACCGCAGCCGTGCGCCGCCGCGGTGGCGCCCTGGTTGATCACCGGTCCGATGTCCATCTCCGCCGCGCTGCTGATGACAGAGAGGTTGCCCGCACACGCGGGCGGCGTGCCGGAGCCACTCTGCAGGACCGCACCGCGGACCTTGTCGGCGAGCGTGGGGTCGCACACCAGGTTGGTCGAGTACATCGCGCCCCAGGAGTGACCGGCGATCCACATCGCGCGGATGTCGAAGTCGGCGAAGGTCGTGTAGACCCAGTCGATCACCTCCATGATGTGTGGGAGATCAACGCCGCCATCGCCGTTCCCCCACTGGGATCCCACCGCCTTGGGCGCGGCAGTGATGATGTTGTGGCTGTCGGCGTGGTTGTTCACCGAGAAGTAGGCGACCTGGTAGAGCTTGAGATCCTCGCTCGGCATCGTGCCGTGCAGGTTGAGCACGAAGGTCACCGGGGCCCCCGCGCGCTTGTTGCAGGGATAGGCCACGTGCACGTCGCGACCCCCGATGTTCACGTTGGTCGCGGTCAATCCAAAGAGCGAGGCGTTGCTGCCACACGGCACGCCCGGCGCCTCCACGACCGGTCCGTTGGGGTCGCCGTCGTCGGGTCCCGCGGGCGGAAGGTCCGACGGGGGGCTATCGCCGGGCGTGCCGTGTGGCAG
>JAPPOT010000867.1 GCA_028817855.1 Myxococcales bacterium | reverse complement strand
GACCAGCATGCGCTCGGCCCACATCCAGTCGCCGCCCGTGAGCGCGACCGCGACCGTTGCGGCGAGCCAGTAGCTGCCGACGAAGGTGAACGGAGTCAGGGTCTGCCCGCGGAGCAGCTGCCACAGGGTGATCGCCACCAGCCCGACCGCAGGCGCGTGTCCCTCGACCACGTAGCGCAGGCCGAATGCGAGCGAGGGGCGCTTGGCGTGGATCGTGTTCGGGAGCAGCTCGCCGAAGTACCAGAGCTTGAAGGCCAGGTAGGGCGCGAGCAGCAGCGCCATGATCGCGGCGGCGCGGATGGCGTCGCGCCGCGCGGTCGCACGCTCGCGACCCGGTCCGAGCAGCAGCCAGCCCAGCCCCATCACACCGAGCAGCCCGACCTCGGGGCGCGTCATGAAGGCGAGCGCGGTGGCCGTGGCGAAGCCCACCGCGCGCTGTCGCGCTGCGCTCACGAGCGCGATCGTCGTCAGCAGCGTGTAGAAGACGGTCTCGAGGCCGGTGACGCTGTAGAAGGCGATGCCGGCGCTCGCCGCAAGAATGAGCGCGGCCCAGGGTGGCGCTTCGGCACCCGCGTCGGGCGCGAGCGCGCGCGCGCTGCGGTGCACGAAGAGCAACAGCGCGAGCGCGGACAGCGCGCCCACGGGCGGTATCAGCAGTGGCGGCGCGAGCCCGGCGACGAAGCCCGCCGCCGCGACCACCACCCACAGGAAGTTGGTGTAGCCCTCGACGCGCTCGCCCGGGTTGTAGACCAGGCCCAGCCCCTCGCTCAGGTTGCGCGCGTAGCGAAAGGAGATGTAGGCGTCGTCGACGATCACGCCGACGTAGAGCAGCATGTGCCCGACCAGGCCCAGCACGACCAGCGTCAGCAGCAGCCGCGGGTTCACGCCGCTACGCTATCATGCAGGACCTGGCCGGCCTCAGTTCTGGAGCCTAGAGGTCGGTCGCCGGCGCGTTGAACACCAGCCTGTGGCCCTCCGGGTCGCGCAGCTCGAAGAGGATATCGCCGTGGAAGGCCACCTCCGGCGGCGGCACCTCGAGCTTCGACGACAGCGCGCGATAGGTGCCATCGAAGTCGTCGCAGGTGAGCCAGAGCGTGATGCGCGGCGCAACGGCCTCAGCCTCGCGCAGGTGGACGGTGGCGCTGCGCGAGGCGTAGCTCGCGAGGCCTTCGGGGCCGGGGACACGCGCAAAGCCCACCGCGCCGTAGAAGGCCGCGTCATGCCGAGGCCGGGCGGTGCGCAGCACCGGCTCGATCGCGGTGCTCTCGCGGTCGTCCTCACGCTCGAAGCGCAGCGTGAAGCCGGAAGGATCGGTGAGCTCGAAGGCGTCGGTGGCATCCTGCGCCGCCGCGCGAGCCGCCGCCTCGAACACGGGCGGCGAACAGCGCACGCACAAGCCCTCCTGTGCCGGCAGCGTTTGCTCGGCGCCGCCGTCGATCATGATCACCGCGCCGCCGAGGGAGAGCACCGCGAAGGCGTGATCGTGCATGCGGGAGAGGCACTCGAAGCCGAGGCCCTCGTAGAAGGCCACGACCGCATCCATGTCCTGGACGACCGCCAGCAGCGGCCTCAGCCGGATGTCGTCGGAGCTCGGCTCGGGCGGCACGACGACCGCGCCGGGAGCCGCGCCGCGCGAGGTCAGGTGCTCGACCGCATCGCGACGACCCATCGCGACCGCCAGGTCCAGCGCACGATTGCCCGCAGCCGTGCGCGCTTCCAGCGGTGCGCCGTGGTCGAGGAGCAGGTCGATGACCTCGGGTTCGTGGTACTGGCGCACGGCGAAGTGCAACGCGGTTGCGCCCCGGGAGTCGGCGTGGTGCGGGTCGGCGCCGAGCTCGAGCAGGCTCGCGGCGGAGTCGAGCATGCGGTTCTTGAGCGCGTGCAGGAGCGGGGTCTCGTCATGCACCACCTCTTCCAGGTCGGCGCCGTACCGGTGCAACAGCCGGATCGCCTCTTCCCGCTCGCCATAGGCCAGCGCGAATAGGCAGCCGCGGGGCTCGGCACCGCGCTCGAGCAGCAACGACAGCAGCGCGATCCACTCCGTCGGGCTGCGGCCGACTTGCAGCGGGTCGACGCGACAGGCGTGCTGGGCCACCGTGCCTGCCGCGGGCCCGACCTGCAGGGCGAGCAGCGCAGGGTGCGCGTCGAGCGCGGCACGCGTGGCTTCCAGGTCGCAGGCGTCGATCGCATCGAGCAGCTGTTGCAGCGCGCCCTCGGGCAGGCCCGCTTCGCGACTCTGATCGGCGTGATGCAGGGTCAGCAGCTGGCGCTCGACCTCGGCCTTGAGCCGCGGCCAGCTGTCGATGCCGTGCTCGCGCGCGATCACGGTCTGGGCCTTGGCCAGGGTGAGCTTGCCCGCATGGCCGGGCAGGTGCGCCTCGACGCGTTGCTTCGCTTCGGGATCGCCAGCGGCATGAGCCCGCTGCAGGCTGCGCGCCTGATGCTTGAGGTGGTCCAGGGATGGACGGGAGGGGAGTGGTCGGGTCATCACGACGTCCTTTCATCGCTGTACCCAGGTCCGCACGTGGGTGGATGAAGGAGCGCGATGTCCAACGACGACGTCTGACTCGGGTGGGCTTGTGCCCTCTCCGCGGACCCGGCGGCACCCCGCAGTGCGCGCCTCAGCTTAGTGCCGCCGCACGAACGCGTCCAGCCCAGGGCCGCTCAACACGCAGGCGCAGGGCGCCCGGGCGTGGGCTCGGTGAACGCCCCGGGTCAGCGCAGCTTGTGGAGGTCGAAGCGGCGCGAGAGCGCCACGTCGCGCACGCGGCCTGGCAGGTGCGCGAGCGTGGGTAGCAGGCGGGCGCCGGTGCCCAGGCGCATGCGGCGCGGGACGCGGGCGCCGAGCACCGCGTCGGCGACCTCGCGCGCGAAGGCGTCGGTCTCCATTGGGTCTTCCTGGGAGGCGCGGGTGCGCTTCTCGATGCCGGAGAAGACGGCGCTGTAGAGCGAGTCGCTGGCGAAGCGGGCGATGTCGCGTCCGGCCGTGTCGGCGATGCTCGAACGCACGCCGCCGGGCTGCAGCACCAGCACGTCGATGCCGAAGGGAGCGACCTCCATGCGCAGGGCCTCCGAGAGGGTGTGGACCGCGGACTTGCTCGCGCAGTAGGCGCCGGCGAAAGGCGTGGGCAGGATGCCGACCACGCTGCCCAGGTTCACGATGCGCCCCGCGCGTTGCTGGGCCATGTGCGGCACCACTGCCTGCACCATGGCCAGGGTGCCGGTGACGTTGGTCTCCATGATGCGGCGGAAGCTCTGAAGGGGCAGCTCCGCCAGGGGACCGGCCGCGTTGACGCCCGCGTTGTTGATCAGCACGTCGATCCGCCCCGCGCGCTCGGTCACCTGGGCAACCGCGGCGGCGATCGACTCCGGGTCGGTGACGTCCAGGGGCAGCGCTGTCAGCAGCTCGTCCTCCAGCTCGGCCAACGTCTCCGGCTTGCGGGCGGTGGCGAAGACGCGCTGGCCACGCCGGCGCATCTCGACCGCCAGGGCGCGCCCGATGCCCGTGGAACACCCCGTGATCAGCACCACTCGCTGCTTCGTGTCAGCCATGTGGAGCTTCATAGCGCGGCCGCGGGAGCCTCGGTAGGTGACACGCTTACCCAATTCTTGTGGGGTTGGTTCGAAGGGCCGAGTACGGGGGCTGACAGATCGCGCCGAGTGTGGGGGATCACAGCGGATTCCATTGGTGGACGTACAAATAGGGCGTAGAATTACGTTGTCCATGTGGAACCCCCGAACCAGCCCGCTACGCGCGGTCGCCGTGGTGCTCTGTCTCCTGATCGCCCCGGCTGCCGCGCTCGCGTCGCCGCCCGCTGAGCCGAGCGAGCAGGAGCTGACGGAAGCCCGCGAGCTCTTCGGCGAAGGTCTCGCGCTCGCCGAGCAGGAGCGCTGGCAGGAAGCGGCCGAGCGCTTCGAGCAGGTCCTGCGCGTGAAGGCCTCGGCCGTGGTGGCATACAACCTGGCGTCGGCCCTGGTGAAGCTCGAGCGCTACGTGGAAGCGGCAAAGCTGCTGCGCGGGCTCATCGATGATCCCGAGGCCGCCGCTGAAGCCCGCAATGGCGCGGCCCAGCTGCTGTCCGAGGTCGAGCCGCACATCGGCACGGTCTCCATCCGCCTCCAGGGCCCCGACGAAGATGTGATGCTCCATCTCGACGGTCGCGAGCTGGGGGCCGACGGCGGCGAGCGTCCGATCGAGGTCGACCCGGGCGCACATGCCATCGTCGCGGAGCGCGACGGCGAGGAGGTGGCGACCGCCACGGTGCACGTCGGCGGCACGCACCCCCGAAGTGTGGTCGTGCAGCTGTCGATTGCGCCGCGCGCGCCGACGCCCGCGGAGGTCGCGGCGAGCGCGCCGCGCGCACCGGTGGTCACGGCGCCGGTGCAGCCGGCGCCCGACGACGGCGAGATCTACGAGCGCTGGTGGTTCTGGGCCGGCGCCGGCGCCGTCGTGGCCACCAGCGTGATGACAGCGCTCGTGCTGTCCGGGGGCAGCGACGCCGTGGACCCGGTGCGCGGCGACATCGAACCGGCCCTGCTCGTGGGGCGCGTCGTACGAAACCGATGAAGACGAAGGCTGCAGTGTGGTTGTTGCTCGGCTGGCTGGCCTGTGCCTGCGGCAGCGACCAGGCCGTGACCGAGATCGTGCTGGTCATCGACAGCGACTGGACGGCGATCGAGCGCGTCGAGATCGACGTGGACGGCTTCGAGGGAGCCGAGCCGGTCGATGTATCCGTGGTGGACGATTGGTTCCCGCGCACGCTCGGGCTGCTGCACTCCGGCGGACCGATGGGCCCGATCGACATCACCGTCCGCGCCTTCGGCAGCGGCGACGACCCGCTGCTGATCGAGCCGCGCACGGACGTTCACTTCGTCCGCAACCAGGTCAAGCAGCTGCGCATCGAGCTGCTGATGGGCTGCGCGGGGCACTGCGAGTCCGGAGAGGCCTGCGTCGACGACGGCGGCATCACCTGCATGAGCAGCGCGGAGGCCGCCACCCTCAGCGAGTGGGATCCGGACCTGGAAGCGCTGCGACCCGACGCCGGACCGGGCGGTGACGGAGACAGCGACGGTGACGGAGACAGCGGCGGCGACGGTGACGGTGACGGGGACAGCGGCGGTGACGGCGACGGAGACAGCGGCGGTGACGGGGACAGCGGCGGCGACGGCGACGGAGACAGCGGCGGCGATGGCGATGGCGATGGCGATGGCGACACCGGTGGCGACGGAGACACGGTCACCCCCCCGACGACGGTCGCCTTCGACTACACGACCAGCAACTTCGATCCAGACGCCAGCGACGTGCAGGCCGCGGTCGCATGGGATGCGGTGCTCGACTGCGGCGTCAGCGAGTTCGACGCGACCACGTTGAGCTTTGACAGCTTCTGCGGGCAGGCATTGCCGACCCCGGTGGTGATGACCCTCGACAACGGCGACGAGGCGATCGTGCTGCGCGTTGCGAGCCTCGAGGTGGCGGCGGGCTCGACCCTGCGGTTGGTGGGCGATCGGGCGGTGATCCTGGCGGTCTACGGAGACGCCCTGATCGAAGGCACGATCGACGTCTCGGCCGAAGGGCCGACGGGCGGTCCCGGTGCGCAGGACTGCGCGGCAGCGATCGGCACGACCGCCACCGGCGCGGGCGGCGGCGGCTTCGGCAGCGCCGGCGGGGCCGGTGGCAACGCGGGCGGCGAGGCCGGCGCGATGGTCGGCGAGGCGCGCCTGGTGCCCCTGCGCGGCGGCGGCGCGGGCGGCGGCGCCGGCGGGGCGGGCGGCGGCGGCGGCGGCGCGCTGCAGCTCTCGGGGGCCGGCACGCTCACCCTGTCCGGCACGGTCGACGCGGGTGGCGGCGGCGGCGAGGGTTCGTCCCTCGACGACGAAGGCGGTGGAGGCGGTGGCAGCGGAGGCGCTGTGCTGCTCGAGGGCGGCACCGTGACGGTCGACAGCGGCGCGTGGATCAACGCCAATGGCGGCGGAGGCGGCAGCGGCAAGCAGCCCTCCGGGGCCGCGGCGGTCGACGGCGAAGGGGGCAGCGTCGCGACCCCGGTGCAAGCGCAGGGCGGCGACCCCGGCGACGCGGCCGCCGGCGGGGACGGCGCGGCGGGCGAGAGCGCGGCGGAGGTCGGTGCCGACGGCACGGGCGGCGGCGGCGGCGGCGGCGGGCTCGGGCGCATCCGCATCAACCGCGGAGGCGGCTGCTCGGTGTCGGGCAACTTCAGCCCGGCGCCCACCTTCGACGACTGCGTACCGCTCCCGCACGCCAGCTGCACGCGCGAGGTCCACGCCGGGCGCGACTACTTCCTGTGCGGTGGGCGCGTGCCCTTCGCGAGCGCCCAGGCCAGTTGTGAGTCGGGGGGCGCGCAGCTTGTGCGTATCGACGACCAGGACGAAGAGGACTTCATCAAGGGCCTGGGTGACGCCAACGGCCTGGGCGACGACGAGTTCATGTGGCTCGGCGCGACCGACCTCGGGACGGAGGGCGAGTGGCGCTGGCTGGCGGGCGACGCGCAGTTCTGGCTGGGCGATGAGACCGGACACGCGACCGACGCGAGCGGCACCGGCCCCTGCACCTATCCCGACGACGCAGGTTGCCTCTTCAGCGCATGGGATCCGGCCGAGCCGGGCAACAGCACCCTCGCCTCCGGTGCACCCGACTGCCTCGCCGCCGGCTACTACCAAACCGACTGGGGCTGGTACGACAGCGGCTGCGAGGCAACCTACCCCTACATCTGCGAAGTAAGCGCAGCGTCACAGTGAGAGGGAATCGACGAGGTTCGCCCTGCTCGGTGCCCTCGGTCGCGTAAGCCCTGCCCGACGCCATCCAGCGCGCTTCACCTGAGGCCGTGCGGACCTGACCTTGATTGCTCCGCGAGGTAGGTCGGGCGAGCGTTCGACGTAGCTCGTCGATGAGCCCCATGGGCCCGACGCAGGGACAAGTCGCACCCAACGTCCTCACAGCACCGGAGGAGGAGCGCAGCGACGACGACCTCGCGGGATGGGGGGACCCGGCCGGCTTTGCCGGACGGGGGGAAGGGTCGCGTG
>JAPPOT010000877.1 GCA_028817855.1 Myxococcales bacterium | reverse complement strand
CATCGACGTGCGCAGCGATGAGGGTCCGCGTCTGCTACCGCTCTTCTGCCTCGGCTACAGCTCCGTGCTGTCGGGCTACCTCTCGCTGGGCGGGCACCTCGGGATCGAGACGGTCGGGGACATGTGGTTCGTGCAATTCCCCGGTCCGCTCGTGGAGGCGCATCTCGGGCTGGACGGCTGGGGAGCGGACGCAGGCTGGGGCAACTGGGGCGGCTTCGCCGGCCACGACCTTCATCTGAGCTATCGCCGTGGTTGGGGGGACCGCGACGCGTGGCTGGATCTCGGGCTGGCGCGCGCGCACCACGTGGGCATCGGCGCCCACCTTCGCGCGTTGGCGTTTCGGGGACACCTCCGGCTTCTCTGGCAGCTCGATGGGCCGCCCCTCGACACGCCCCGCACCATACCGCTGATCGAGCTGGCGCTGGCGTTTGGCATCTGAGCCTGGCGTCAGGCGTTTTCGGACGCGGGGACGTCGCCGGCAGAACCAACGGTCGTCAATGAACCCCTCCCGGGGTTCCAAAGCCGAGGTACTCTGGGAACGACCTGCGGGCGTCAATGAACCCCGACCGGGGCGCCAAAACCGAGGTACTCTGGGAACGACCTGCGGGGAACGACCTGGTACCAAAACCGAGGTACTCTGGGAACGACCTGCTGGGAACGACCTGCGGCTTCTACGTTTGCCACTTCGCCTACGACTAGAAAGACCCTTCCGGCCACCCATTTGGATCAGTGGTCCCCAGGGTCCCGTAGCTGCGAGTGCATATTGAGATCCTGCCGAATCGGTCGTTCCCCCCCCGGTTGTGGACAGCGAAACCACAACACCCGACATGGACGACCGGCCCCGGCCGCGGGCGATGCCGCTCAACGCACCTCGCGTGGTCCCACGGCGCAGATCGGCGCTCAAGGCGTGCCTCGCCCGTCCGATGGATGAGAGATGTTTCCCTTTCAGCGGAAGGACGCACGCGGTGGAGAGGCGGCGAAGACCGGTGGGACGCTGTCGACGTCGAAGACCGTTCCCTTGCCCCCGCTGAAGAAGGCGCTCGGCACCCTGCTCAAGCACGTTTGGCAGGCCGCTGCGGCCGACCCGGGTGAAGCCGCGCTCGCAGAACGGGTCCAGGAGCTGCGCCAACTGCTCGAACTTGCGTTCGTCCGGGAGGACTTCGAGGAGCTTTTCGCCGGCGTGCAGGACCTCCCGCTCCGGCTTCGGACCGGCGAGAGCGCGGCGCTGTCCGAGGCGCTCGAGCGGATCCTCGATGCCGCCATCGGACTTGCTCGCCTCATGGGCCAGGAGGGCCCGCTCGCGGCCCTCGAGGAGCTGCTGGCATCGGTCACCGACCCGAGCAGGGACGTACCCGGTGAGCTCTCGCGGCATCTGAGCGAGATCGGGCAGAGCGTGCGCTTTCTCCAAGCAGCCGCGTTCGTGTTCCGAACCTCGTTGGCCGACGTACTGGCACTGCTCGGGGAGGTCGCCAACCACGCGCCCGGTTCGCGCAAGCGGCTGGAGGCGATCCAGCAACGGCTCGAGGTCGCGCGCGAGTACGAAGACCTGATGGACCTGCGTACGGCCCTACATCAGGAGGCGGGCAGCTTGCTGGAAGAGGTGCAGCAGCGAGACGAGGAGCTGCGCAACGCGCAAGCCCACCTCGACGAGGTGCGCAGCGAGATGGGGACCCTGCAGTCTGCCCTCACCGATGCTGCCGCGATGGCGCGCACCGATGCACTCACGGGGCTCGGCAACCGCCGGGCGCTGGCAGAGGTGTTGGTCCAGTGCGCGAAATCCAACGCGACCATCGGTGTGCTCGCGCTGGACCTGGACAACTTCAAGCAGATCAACGACGGCTTCGGCCATGATACCGGCGACACGGTGATCCGTTCGCTGGCAGCGTTGCTTCGGCAGGAGCTGCGGGGGCACGACCACGCTTTCAGGGTCGGCGGCGAGGAGTTCATCGTGCTGCTCGCGGGCACGGGCCTGTCGGAGTCCTGCGCCGTCGCCGAGCGCGTCCGCGAGCTCTTCGCAGCGCTACCACAGGGCGGGGGCGAGCAGCCCTTCGCCGCCACCGTATCGATAGGCGTGGGCGCCTGGGAGCGGGGCGCCCGATACGAGGATGTTTCCCGTGACGTGGACGCGGCGCTCTACCGAGCCAAGCACGAGGGCCGCAACCGAGTCGTCCCCGTGTCTTCGCGCTGAGCCCGCAACCAGGGCGCGGAACGCTCCCGAACCTCTAGCAGGCTGGTGCAAGAGGGCTTGCAATGTGGAGCGGCGTGAATTGGAGTCGACTTCGGTGTCCCGAGGACCGAGGAAACACGCGTGTTTTCGCAGCGGACTTGGACGACCGAGGGCGGCCCAGAGCGCGCTGCTCCAGGTGCAATGGCTCTTGCACCAGCCTGCTAGTCGCGCCCGATGGACTCAAGCGGACTCAAGCGGCCGAGTGGGAGCCCCCGCAGCTCGAGCACGAGGTGATGTCGAGCTGTGCCCGGGGCGCCGCTTCCAACAGCCCGCTGGCGTCGCGATAGCTGGCGGCGGCTCTGGCGCCCCCCTCTCGACCCACGCCCTGTGCGCCCTCGGAGGAACCTTCCCGCTCCTGCTCGAGCAGCTCGCGCTGGGCCTCTGCGATGCTCGCACCCGCGCGGGCGGCAACGCGCCGGTCCTGCGCGGACGGCTGGGCCGGAGCCAGCGCGGCGCGCCGGACCTGCTGCATCTTCTGGATCGTCGCCTCGGGATCGCCGCTCACCGGGGACGTGTCGATCGAGACCTCTCCGCCCACCGCGTATCTGCGCCCGTCGGGACCGACCTCGAACTGGTAGCTGGGGTGGCCCGCGTGCGCCCCGCCAGCTGCAGCGTGCGCCTGCTCGTGGGCCCGCACCTCCGCGTCGCGCCGGGCGAGGTCGCGCGTTTGGCGCTTCTCCTGCGCCGTGGGCTCGGGCCTCGCGCCGGGCGCCGAGGAACCCGGAGCCTGCTCGCGGAGCGTGCCGTCGTCCGGCCCCCCCCGTGCCGGTGGGCGGCCTTCCGTGGATGGCTCCTGCGCCGGTCGCACCGCCGCCGATGTCGGGTCGGGGGGGCGCCCGTGCGACGAGTAGGAGGCGCGTGCGGCGCTCGTCACGGAAGACATCATGGGCGGTCAGTCGCGGATCGGAGACGGCCGGTTCATTCGAACGAAGGATGCAGCGACTTGAGCGCTTTCTTGGTTGTGGTCGGCCCGATCAGCGGGCATCGCTGAGCACGCGACGCACCTCGTCCAGGGTGGTCTTTCCCTTGAGCGCGGCCTCGATCCCGACCTCGTAGAGAAAGCGCATGCCGGCTTCCGAGGCCGCGCGAATGATCTGCTCCCCGGGCGCCTGCTGGCGAACCAGCTGGCGGATCTCGTTGTTAATGTCGAGGATCTCGTAGACCGCGGAGCGGCCGCGGTAGCCCGAGTTCATGCAGACCTCGCAACCGGCGCCCTTGCGCATCGAGGCGCCCATCAACTGCTCGTCGCTGATCTGGAACTCGCCAATTTCGGCTGGCGTCGGCGCGTAGGGCTCGGAGCAGACGGGGCAGACGGTCCGCACCAGGCGCTGCGCCACGATCATGATCAGGGCGTTGGCGATCAGATAGGGCGGAAGCTCCATGTCCTCGAGACGCAACAGTGACTCGATCGCGCTGTTGGTGTGAAGCGTGGAGAGCACCAGGTGGCCCGTCAGCGCGCCCTTGACCGCGATCGCGGCGACCTCACGGTCACGCATCTCGCCCACGAAGACGACGTCCGGATCCTGGCGCAAGATCGAGCGCAGCGCAGTGGCGAAGGACACACCCGCGAGCTCGTTGATCTGGACGTGGTTGATGCCGGCGATGGTCGCCTCGACCGGATCCTCGATCGTGACGATGTTCACGTCCGGCTCGTTGATCTCGTTCAGCCCTGCGTGCAGGGTCGTGGTCTTTCCGCTGCCAGTCGGGCCGGTCACGAGAATGATGCCCTGTGGTGAGCGGATGCCCCGCTGGATGGTGCGAAGCTCCTCCGGAGAAAACCCGATGCGGTCGAGCTGGTGCAGGGTGTCGTCCTTCTTGAGCAGGCGGATGACACACTTCTCCCCGTAGACCGTCGGCAAGGTCGAGACGCGATAGTGAACCGTCTCGCCGGCGTAGTTGATCGTCACGTGGCCGTCCTGGGGCGCCCGGCGCTGGGAGATGTCCATCGACGCCATGACCTTGATGCGCGCGATCATGGGCGTGTGGAGGCGCTGGGGCGGGGTGAGCAGTGTGTGCAGGCGACCGTCGATGCGGAAGCGGATGCGGAAGTAGGTCTCGTAGGGCTCGACGTGGACGTCGCTGGCCCTGCGCTGCACCGATTCCACCAGCAGGAAGTTGCAGAGCGTGATGATCGGCGCCTGCTCTCCTGCGATCCGAAGCTCGCTCAGGGAATCATCGTCACTCTCGAGCGCGGAGACGTCGCCATCGATGACCGAGGACAGCACCTTGTCGTAGAACTCGCCCCCGTCCATGATCTCCTTGATCATGGACTGGGTCGCGAAGTGCTCCTCCATGAAGCGGTTGAACTCCTCCTCCGTGCACGAGACCACCACGAGACGCTTGCAGCCGGTGGCGAAGCGGACATCGTCGAGCGCGGTTAGGTTGTAGGGGTCGAGCATCGCGACCCACAAGGTGTCGTCGTCCTCGCGCTTGATCGGAAGGACCTCATACTTGCGCACGAGCTCGATCGGCAGGAGCTTCAACAGGCGCTCGTCGGGCTCGAACTTGGCGAGCTCGACGATCTCGACGCCCAGCTGCCTTGCCAGGGCATCGCGGATCTGCTCCTCGGTACACAGGCGCAGGTTCAGCAAGATCGAGCCGAGCCGCCCCCCGCCCATCTTCTGGACGGCGAGCGCGCGCTCCACGTCCTTGTCCTTGATCACCCCAGCCTCGACCAGCAGCTCGCCGAGGCGCTTGCGCTTGCGGGCCGCCGGCCGGACGCTTTCCTCCACGACCACACAGGACTCGAGGCCCACAGGAACGTCGGAGATCACCAGAGCTGGGCGCACATCGCCCGCGTCCCCCTCGGAGACGTCGGGCTCGGCGTCAGCAGCAGGCTTCGGGCTCGGCGTGACCGCCACCGCCGGGATTGGCGGTGGCTGCGGCTTGGCGAGCGAACTCCGGCTGGCTGCGAGCAGCGCCGCAGGGGGTGGGGGAAGAGACCGTGCCATACCACGACCTACTCGGTCGGGCGGCAGGTCGACTTGAGGACCGGGTGCCGAGAGTCGACGACCTCGCACCAAAACTCGGTCCCGGCCCCGCTCTCGGCCCGGGTTCGGCGTCACCGGCTGCCCCCGCTGCCCCGGGCGCGGGCGCATCGCGCGCGCGAAGCTCAGCGCCCTGGCCATCGTCGGGGGGTGGCTGGACGCGGGCCCGGTTGCCGGATATTGCATCGGTCGATCACCACACTCCCGGAAAGTGCCCCACCGATGAGCCTGCGCCACCGTCAGTCCCCAGCCCGAGCCTCGATCCGACTGCTCGCCCGCCTGCTTGTGCCACTCGCCGCTGGCTGCGCCGCGGAGTCCCAGCCCGCCGAGGCCCTGCACACGGTGATGCCGGCGCCGGCCGTGCCCGCTGCCGCACCCTACCCCAACCTGCCCAGTGGGAAGGCGCTCGATGACGGCGCTTCGGTGCCCAACGCCGCGCCGGCGGCCGACGCGATTCCCGCCCCGACCGCAAACGGCAGCGCTACGGTCGAAGCTGCGGTCGTCGCCCCCGACCTCGCGGACACGAATGCGGGTGAGAGCGGGGATGGCGCATTGGAACCCAAGCCGGTGCGTGACCCGTCGCTGGGCATGGTCGCGCAGTACCTGCCGTTGCCGCGCAGCTGGAAGATCACGCAAGGCAAGAAGGGCATGGCGATCCACGGACCGCATGGCCTGGCGGTCACATTCAACGCGCCCAAGCACGGCATGGCGCCATCCGGCGATGGGGCGGTCGATGCCGCCAACCGACAGCAGGGCATGAGCGTGCGGCCGGCGCCCACCTTTGCGAACTTCCTGAAGTCCGAGCTCAAGCCCTGGGCGCAGCAGCGGGGCTGGCGCTTCAAGGCTTCCTACGCGCTGCCCGCCGTGGCGCGCGCCAACGCTGCGTACGACAAGCAGCTCTACAAGTTCTTTCCGACGCAGGACCGCTTCGACTCCTACGGCACCGACTGGGTCGATGGCGCCGGAAAGCCCCACTTCGTCGGCGTCGCGCTGGTCACGACCCGCTACGAGTACGGCGTCCAGTGGCGCAACAGCACGGTCGTGCTGAGCGCCGAGCCCGCATACTTCGAGCAGGCCAAGGCGCACTTGCTCCAGAGCTTCCGCGACGCGCGCGCAAACCCGCGGCACATCCAGACGGTCAACCGGCGCACGAAGGCCGAGAGCGAGCGCTCGTGGGCGGCGCACCAGCGGCGCCTGCGCAACAACCAGGCGGCCTTCGACGCCCAGCAGCGCGCCCACCGGGCAAACAGCCAGGCGATGAATGATGCGATCATGGGCAACTGGCGCGCGCAGCAGGCCGCCAGCGACCGTAGCCATCGGCGCTTCGTCGATCAGATCCGCGAAGTGGAGACAGCGCGCGACGACAAGGGCCAGCGCTTCGAGGTGGAGAGCGGCGCCACGCAGTACTGGATGAACGAGGAGGGGCAGTACGTGCCCACCGATGACCCCAGCTACGATCCCAACGCCGACCCCAACGTGAATCACCAGAACTGGCGGCAGCTCGAGGTCGAGGACAACTGAGCGCGCAACCGAGCACGCAGCCGAGCATC
Organism: Myxococcales bacterium; assembly: GCA_028817855.1. Classification (GTDB taxonomy): domain Bacteria; phylum Myxococcota_A; class Polyangia; order Polyangiales; family JAFGIB01; genus JAOUOP01. The sequence continues at coordinate 285 of JAPPOT010000877.1, read as the reverse complement.
AGCGCGCCCAAGGGACGGCCTGCCCGCGGGCATCGCCGGTCGCTGCTACGTACGCGACGGCACCTCGATGCCATGGCGGCTCGCCAGGAGCCGCTCGCCCACGCCGTCGTGCGATCCGGTCAGGGGCCCGGTGGTTTCGGGGCCGGCACGGCGGGGGCAGTCGTCGCTGGGGCATCCGGACGCGCGGCCCGCCTGGCTGCCTCTGCTCGTGCCTGGCAAGGTCCCCGACCTCTACTTCAAGCACACGCCCGAGACGCTGACCTACGAGCTGACGCCTCCGCGACA
>JAPPOT010000643.1 GCA_028817855.1 Myxococcales bacterium | reverse complement strand
CCACAACCCCGACCTTCAGGATGCTCTCATGAACCGTAGCTATCTCTTGCCCAACGACCTCTTCCTTCGAGAGTTTCGAACCCAGCGCCCCCAGCCGACTCCCGAGGGGTCCGCCGTGCAGCCGCGGGCGGCCACGCCGCTCGACCGGGGCGAAGTCAGCCTCTCCGGCTACCTGAACGCGCGGCTGAAACAGATCGGCGTCAGCCACGTGATGGCGATTCCCGGGGACTACATCAGCGAGTGGGTCGAGAGCCTCGACTCCAAGATCGACAACCCTGGAGCCGATCCGCTGGTTCGCGTGCATCCGAACAACGAGATGTGCGCGACCTATGCTGCCGATGGCTACGCGCGCGTCACCGGCGGCACGGGAGTCGGCTGCGTCGCCTTCACCTACGGCGTCGGTGCGCTCAACGCCGTCCAGGCCGTCGCCGGGGCAGGGGTCGAGAGCGTGCCCCTGGTGGCGATCAACGGCAGCCCTTCGCAGGCCCAGTTCAACTCCCAGCGCGACCAGGGCGTGCTCTGGCACCACATGTTCGACGGCTCCTACACCGACCTGCGGATCTTTCAGGAGATCACCGAGATGGCGGTGCGCATCGACAACCCCGCCTACGCCGCGGACATAATCGACGCTGCCCTGACCGCGTGCATCACCGCGAGGAAGCCGGTCTACATCGAGATCGCCAACACCACCGAGGCCTACAGCATCCCAAATGCCGTGCAGCGACTGCAGTCCAGGCTCGTGCCCACGCCGCTGCCGCCGGACGCTCGCGCGGTGGAGGATGCGGTCGAGATGGTGTGGAAGTCACTGCAGAGGGCCGAGAAGTTGGTCCTGCTCGGCGGCGTCGAGGTCGCGCGCTACAAGCTTCAAGAACCCTTTGCGCGCCTCAACGAGCTGCTGGGCGCCCCCTACCTCTCGAGCCTGCTCGGCAAGGGCATTCTGAGTGAGCACACCGCGCCGAACTTCGCGGGCACCTACAACGGGCTCAACTCCCAGCAGAACGTCCAGGACCTGATCAAGCAGGCCGACACCATCCTCGCGCTGGGTGTCCAGGAGACCGACTTCAACTTCTCGGGCGTCGCAAGCCAGGACTTCAACCCGGACGACTATCCGGGGCTGCCCGTCAACTTCGCGATCGAGGCACGCATGGGCGCCGTCCGCATCAACAGCGGCGTCAGCCAGGTCGAGACCGGCGAGCTCTACTGGGGAAACGTCACGCTCGAGCAGCTGATCGACGGGCTGACGAAGAAGCTCACCTCCGCGGAGGGAAAGAAGATCTGGGCGAGCAAGCGCTTCCCGGGCCTGGCGGGCAGCGTCTGGGACATTCCCGCTCCCAGCACCTACGCGCCACAGGCACAGGTCACCTGGGACAGCTTCAAGTCGCTGCTGCAGCACGAGTACCTGGACAGATTCCAGGATGACGATGCGCCGGTCGTGCTCGCCGACACCGGCCTGACGTTCTACGGGCTCAACAACATCAAGGTCCCGCAAAACGGCTATGTCGCCCAGCTCGCCTGGGGGGCGATCGGGTACTCGCCGGCGGCCAGCTACGGGGTCAAGCTCGCCCTCGACGCCAGCGGCCAACAGAAGCGTCGCGTGGTGAGCATCTCCGGAGATGGTGCATTCGCGCAGAGTGCCAACAGCATCGGCACGATTGCGGAGCTCGGCCTGGACAACGTCATCTTCGTGATGGCCAACGGGGTGTTCGCGATCGAGCAGTTCCTGATCGACGCACACGCCTTCGGTCCCGAAGGCCAGACCAAGTTCAAGGCGCTGACCCAGGTGCCGCAGACCGCCCTGTGGAACTGGGAAAAGCTGGCGGAGGGCCTCGGAGGCGTGGGCCGTGAGGTCACCACGAATGCCGAGCTCAGCGCCGTCCTGGCCGAGCTTCTCGAGGGCCCCCCGGACCCGCGTACGCCCACGGGACCCTGCACGGAGCGCAGCACCGACGAGGGGTGCTGCGACTTCGAGCCAAGCCTCGCCCCGGCCACGAGGGCATCGACGTTCACCCTGATCGCGGTGCGCAACCGCTGCGACGACATCCCCTCGAACACGCGCTGGAAGGTCGAGCGCAAGTAGGCGCAAGACCACTCGATCCGGAAAGGAGAGCACCATGTCACTCTGCAAGGCACTCCACGATCTCAGCCCCGAGCGGGACCAGAACGAGGTGATCTGCGGCTGCGTGAAGGGTGAAGAGGCGAAGCGCACGGCGACAACATCCGGGAGGAGTTCATCAAGGGGACGAGCTGGAGCTGGGACGACAGCGAGTGGGCCTTCGGCGAGGCCGCTACCATCGCTATCACGCACCCGCGACCGGGCGCATCGTGGAGGGCGTGGAGGTGCCTGGAATCTACAACGGCATCACGGATGGCGAGCACTGGTTCAACGACATCTTCAACGTCGGGGAGAGCACCACGGACTTCAGCATCTTCGAGGACTTCCACCGGGCCTACTACGTGATCGAGACCGCGAAGCACGGCCACGTCGGGATCGTGCCGGTGGGCCTGAACACCATCAGCGCCCTGTGCCCGTCGCTCGTCCAGAAGCGCTCGACGCGTGTGCCGGTTGGCGGCGAGCCCGTACCGGTGTCGAAGGGCGACGAGCTCGGGCACTTCGCCTACGGGGGCTCGCTCAACATCCTGCTGTTCGAGAAGGGCGTGTTCAACGCCGTCTCGGTGTTGATGGGCAGCCGTCTCGGCATCCTCGGGGCTCCGGCGAGCCCGAGCCGCGAAGTGGTCAGCGCGCGGTGATGGCGTGGCAGCCGGCGCAGCGGGAGAGGTAGTCGCCGTAGATCTGGGCCTGGGCTTCGACGGTGGTGGCTGACAGGGCTTTCAGCCCCAGCGCCTTGATCTGGTGGAGCTGGGCGCTGAAGGCCTCGTCCACCGGCTCCTGCCCCTGCACCGGCGGCTGAGGGGAGAGGTCGCGCAGGGTGATGGCGCCCTGCTTCCACGCATCGGCGGAGGGTGCGACCAGGCCGACCCAGAGGTCGTCTGCGGCCGATTCGTGGCGCGCCATGCGAGCCTGTACGGGCTCCGGATCGCGGGTCGGCGCGGTGGCGAAGATGACGCGCCCGCTGTCGGCGCCCTTGCGCGCGTGACAGCGCCCGCAGGCGACGGCCACGCGCGCGATCGCGCCTGCGGCTTCCTGGTGGTCGGCGGCCATGGCGGCGGAGGCGGCGTGCTGCTGCATCTCGCCGACCTCGCGGCTCCAGTCGCCGGGCAGCGCGCCGAAGCTCTGCTCGCTCAGCTCGTTGGACAGGCGCTTGGCTTCCTTCAGGTCGCCTTCGATCAGCGCGTCCCGGGCGAGGATCGCGCTCCAGAAGCTCGCGCGCATGTGCGAGGCGGCGTCGGGCGCTGCCGGCTGTGCCGGCTGGGTAGAGGTAGGCTCCTGCGCGGGCTCGGCGGAAGGCGCCTCGGCCGGCGGCGGCTGGCTGTGTCCGCAGCTCGCGAGTAGCAGCGCTGCCGGCAGGACGAATGCGGATCGGAGTCGCACGTCACCCATGGGACGACCACGTACGCACTGGCTCTGGCGATGCCACTCCGGCTGTCGTGGCCGCGCGGGCCCGGGGCTCAGTCGGCTTCGACGAGCTCGGAGATCACCTGATGGGGCGCGCGCTGGGACGGTGGCGTCGAGCCCGATCGCAGCATCAGCAGGGCCTTCCAGAGCGCCCAGCCGCGGGCGCGCAGCCATGTGGCGCGGTCGGCGTGCAGCTCGTGGCGGAAGATGTCGCGGCTCGGTCCGGAGAAGAGGGTCCAGGCGATCGTGAGGTCGCATGCGGGATCGCCGGCCGCGAGCTGGCCGAAGTCGATCACGGCGCAGAGGCTGCCGTCGTCGACCAGCAGGTTGTCCGGTGCGACGTCGCCGTGGACCCAGACCGGTGCGGCCCGGTGTCGCGCTTCGAGCGCGGACTCCCACACGTCGAGCGCCGCGGCCGCGTCGAGCTGACCGCGCAGGGCGTCGATGCAGGCCCGCGTCTCGCCGTCGTAGACCGCCAGCTCGCCGCCGCGGAAGAAGTTGTGCGCGCCGGGCGCCGGCGCACCGGTGGCATCGATCGCGCGCAGCGCGTTGAGGAAGCCGGCCAGATCGCGGGCGAGCCCGGTGAGGTCGGCGACGCGGTCGGCGCCGGTGGGCCGCCCCGCGATCCAGCGGTTCACCGTCCAGGGCCAGGGGTACGCGTGCGAGGGCCTGCCGATCGCAAGCGGGGCCGGGATCGGCAGCGGGAGCCCGGATGCAAGTCTCGGAAGCCAGGTGTGCTCGATCTCCACGTGCGCGGCGTAGTGCGCCGCGCTCGGAAGCCGCACGCCCATCGCATCGCCGAGCCGAAAGGTGCGGTTGTCGTGCCCCTGCCGCTCGACCGGCCGAATCTCGAGGTCGCCCCAGTGCGGGAGCTGCTCATGGATCAGCCGCGTGACCAGGGCGGTGTCGATTGTGGGCGGACCAGGCATGGTTGACGCGGTGTGCCATGCCTCGGGACTGGGTCAAGCGATCACCTCAGTCGAGCCGGAGTGCGACGGGTCAGCCCGAGGGGCTTGGCGAGGCGCGCCTGGTGCTTGCCGGCGAAGAGCTCGGGCTTGATCGGATCGGTCCAGCTCGCGGGCAGGCGGGTCTGGACGGGGACCTCGGAGAGGTGGGCAACTCGGGTCCTTGGTCATGGCCTTACCGGATGGAAGCAACGTAGTTCGAGCTGGGCATGTCGCCAAGCTGTGTTCTTGCCGGGATGGTCCTGTCCGCGGCGCTGGACTTCGACTAGGTTGCGTCCGCGATGGACGGTATTGCGATTGAAGACAGCGATCTCGACTTCGGCCCGGTGCACGGCCGCATGCAGTGGTACGTGGACCAGGGCATGCTCCCGAGCGTGGCGACGGCCGTGCTGCACGAGGGCCGCCTAGTCGACTGCCAGACCTTTGGCGCGATGGACCTGGAGACGCAGCGCCCGCTGCTGCCCGACGCGATCTATCGCATCTTCTCCAACACCAAGAAGATCACGTCGGTGGCGGCGATGATGCTCTACGAGCGTGGCTGCTTTCAGCTCGACGACGCCCTGGCCGACTACCTTCCGGCCTTCTCCGAGGTCCAGGTCCTCAAGCCCGACGCCCAGTCCGAGCGCGACCTGGAGCCCGCCCGCAGTCCCATGACCGTGCGTCAGGTGATGAGTCACTCCGCCGGCCTGTCCTACGGTTTCGTCGAGCCCCACTCGCTGATCGATCGCCTCTACGGTGAAGCGGGGATCACAAGTCTCATCACGGTCTATGACAGGGATCTGGAAGGCCTGTGCGAGATGGTCGCCCGACAGCCCCTGGCCTACCAGCCTGGCAGTGACTGGCGCTACAGCGTCTCCGCCGACGTACTGGCGCGCCTGATCGAGCTGTGGTCCGGGCAGCGCTTCGGCGACTTCCTTCGAGAGCACATCTTCGCGCCGCTGGGCATGATCGACAGCGGCTTCCACGTGCCCGAGGACAAGCTCGATCGCCTGGTCACGATGTATGCCCCGACCCCGAAGGGGATGGTGTCGCAGGATGCGCCGCCGGCGAGCGCCTGGGCCGCTCCGCGCGCGCTGCAGTCGGGCGGTGCGGGTCTGGTCTCCACCATGGCCGACTACCTGCGCTTCGTGCAGATGCTCGCCGGGGGCGGAGAGCTGGACGGAACCCGAATCCTACAACCACAGACGCTGGCGCTGATGCTCGACAATCAGCTGGAGCCCGACATCCAGGTGCGCTTTCCATTCTGGGAAATGCCGGACACCGTCTTCGGCCTGGGCTTCGCGCTCAAGCGCTCGCCGGCAGAAGGTGAGCCGGACACCGCGATCGACGAGTACCACTGGGGCGGCATGGCGGGCACCCACAGCTTCATCGCCCCGCGCGCCAAGCTCGCCGGCCTCTGCTTCACCCAGGTCATGCCCTTCTTCTGGCACCCCTTCTCCCACGACTTCAAACGAGCCGCCTATAAGGCCGTGTCGTAACGGAAGGGAATCGTCGAGGTTCGCCCAGGAGCGGCTTACCTCCTCGGTCCCATCCTCGTCGTACGTGAGTACGCCTGCGGTGGGCCCTGCGGGGGCGCTCGCTCCTGAACGAACCTCGACGATTCGAGTGGCCCGCAACGGGTGGTGCTGCTGGCATCAGAATGGGGCCCGGTCTCTCGTAGAGCGCCGGGGCCTGAAAACGCGCGAGGTTCGTTCAGGGGCGAGCGCCCCCGCAGGGAAGAGCGGAGGCGTAGCAGCGCTACGTCGAGCATCTTCCCGAGGAGGTAAGCCGGCCCTGGGCGGACCTCGCGCGTTTTCCTAGAAGCGTTGGACGACTCGGATGGTCTTTCCGGGCTGCACATTCACCGTCCGCGTGTGCGTCCGTCCGTCCTGGGTCTGCAGGCCGATCTGGTGCGGACCTGGCGGGAGCTTGAAGCCCATCAGCGGGGTGTTGCGGCCGGTGTCCTGACCGTCGACGAAGACCCGGGCCCAGGGAACGCTGCTGACCACCAGGGTGCCGGGGGTCCCGGGCGCAACCGCGGACGAGTCGCCCGAGGCCTTGGCGCGTCGGCGTGCGCGGCGCTTGCGCCGCTCGGATCTCGTCGCCCGCTCTGGCGAGGTTTCGGCTTCGCTGGCCTCGGGTGCCCGCTCGCCCGGCGCGCCCTTGCCGGTCTCCGTGGCGCCCTCGCCCTCGGTGGGCGCCTGGGCTACCACCGCAGGCTCCGGCTCGGGCTTCTTCTCCTCGATCAGCGACAGCTCCACCTGCGCGATCTCGCCGCCCTCGACCATCACCGTTCCGGTGCCCGGCTGGTAACCCTCGGCCTCGACCTCGATGCGGTGCTCGCCAGAGGCGATGCCATCGACGCGCACCGGGGTCTGGCCCCGGAAGATGCCGTCGATCTTCACCGCGCCGGTGGTGCTCGGGTTGGTGCGGATCTCGATGCTGCCGGCGCTGGGCTTGCGCAAACCCAGGGCGATGCCCACCGGGGTGCGCGCGACTAGCACGCCGATCATCCCGAGCAACACGATCGCCGCCAGCAGAAGCGGCCAGCTGCTGCTCTTCTGGGGCGGCGGCTGGGAGATCACCTCGGGGG
>JAPPOT010000048.1:2242-7060 GCA_028817855.1 Myxococcales bacterium | reverse complement strand
CTGCAGGTGAAGGGCGACATGATGGGCTACTTCCTCGACTGGAATCCCCTGCAGTGGCGCCTGCGTGAGATGCGCGTCGGCTTCGGCATGCTGACCCGCCCGGCCAGCCCGCTGTCGACCGCCTACTTCTCGATGCTCCCCTACCGGCTGGGCAGGGAGCAGCACATCAAGTTCTCCGTGCTGCCCTGCGATCCCGATGTGAAGGGCGAGTGCCAGGAGTGGGAGCTTCCCGTTCCGGACGGCCGCTCGGGCTCCTACCTGCGCGAAGCCCTGGTCGAGCAGCTCACCCCCCGGGCGGACGACCCCGAGCACAACGAGGTCGCCGCGCGCTTCGCCTTCCGCGTGCAGAGACGCATCGAAGGCGAGAACATGCCGATCGAGCACGCCTCAATCGAGTGGGACCAGGACGTCTCGCCCTACGTGGAGGTGGCCACGCTGCGCATCAAGGCCCAGCGCTTCTCGACGCAGGAACAGAACGAGTTCTGCGAGAACCTCTCCTTCTCACCCTGGCACGCCCTGCCCGCGCACGAGCCGGTGGGCAACCTCAACCGCGCCCGCCGGGTGCTCTACAACTCCGTGTCCGAGCACCGGCACGAGATGAACGGCGTGAAGCGACACGAGCCGCGGGGCTTCTGCCTGCACCTGGACGGGCGGCCGTGCGAAGAGCGGGTCATCGCGGATCGGGGGCAGCCATGAGGAACGACAACCACGCGGAGGACTTCGCCAAGGTCGAGGCACGCGAGCGGGAGCTGGTGCGAGAGCGGCGGCTCGCGCGCGGCTGGGATCCCGAGGAGCCGCGCTCCGGCCTGGCCATCTCTGGCGGCGGCGTGCGCTCGGCGGCCTTCGGCCTGGGCGTGATGCGGGCGCTGCAAGAGCGGGGTCACTTCGAGCGCCTGGACTACCTATCGACGGTGAGCGGCGGCGGCTTCAGCGGCTCCTTCGTAAGCTGGCTGCGTCGCAACGGTAGCGTCCTGCGGGAGCGCCTCGGCGAGCTGGTGCCGGAGCGTGCCCTGCGCTTCGTGCGGGAGAACGCCGACTACCTGAACCCCGCGCCCAGGGGTGGCTGGGGCCGCGGTCAGCGGCGCGCCCATGAGCGTCAGGCGCCCACGCCCACGACCCTCTTCGGCGTCGTGCTCGGGCAGATGTACCTGTCCCTGGCGGTCTACGGGTCGCTGCTGATCGGGCTCTTCTTCCTGCTGCACATCGGCGACGCCGTCATCACGCTGCTGAAACCCGTCATGATGCTGGCGAGCCGCAGCGACGCCTGGCGCACCTTTATCGGCGGCCTCAACTTCGGCAGCATCGCGGCCCTGATCGTGCTCGCGGCCGGCGGCCTGCGCGTAATCGGAGCGGTGCTCGCACATGCCCTGCGCATCGCCTGGGCCGCAGCCATGCCCGGGGTCGGCAACCCGAGCTGGAGCAGCACATGGCGGGGCTCGCTCTGGTTTCTGTTGGCGCTGGTGACGAGCGCGCTGGCGATCATGGCCGCCTACGAATTCTTCGAAAGCCCGGCGACGGTGCTCGGCACCTTCCTCTTCGGCGCCATCAGCATCTACGCCTGGCGCGCCTGTCGTCGCCAGTGGAACGCGCCCGCCGCGAGCGAGGAACTGCCCCACGCGGCCTGGCTCATCGTGCCAGTGAGCGCGGCGGCGCTGTTCGGGACCGTGCTGTTCGGCGGCCTGGGCTTCTATCTCCTCCTCTCGGGTGAGGCGCCGATGGGCGAGGTGGTCTACCTCAACCGCTGGGGCGGCGTGGTGGTCGTATCGGTCGCGGCGGCGTGGACGGTCTGGCTGGTGCCGCGCGCCTTGCGCGGGATCGGGCGCTTCGCCGATCGCATCCCCCACCAGTCCGATCCGCGCAGCGACTACGAGCGCGACCTGATCTTCCAGCACAAGGCGGGCACCACCCTGCGCTGGAGCGGCATCCTCTTCATGCTCGGCAGCGTGCCCTGGACCGCCCAGCTGATCGAGCACGTGCTCGACAACCACGCCATGCACATCTACCTGCTCACGACGGGCATGGCGCTCGGCTCGCTCTGGATCAGCCTGCGCGTCGTTCGCTCGGCACAGGCCGCCGGCAGCCCCAAGTCATCCGATCCGGGGCTGCTGCAGATGGCGCTGTGGTGCGCCGTGCTCTACGGAACGCTCGTCCTCGCCCACAGCGTGACCGAGGTGATCATCGACAGCGCCGTGCCCCAGCTCGCCCTCTGGCTGCTCGGTGCCGGGCTTGTGCTGGGCCTGCTCGCGGAGATGAACTTCGCGGGGCCCGGGCGCATCTACCGCGACCGGCTGGCGGAGACCTTCCTGCCCGACGCGCGGGCGATCGAGGAGGGGCGCTGGTTTCCGGCCGCGGGTGCCTCCAACTTCCGGCTCGCCGAGCTGAGCTCGGGCGAGGATCGGGGCCCATACCACCTGATCAACTGCAGCATCACCACGAGCGGGTCGGCCCGATCGCGCTACCGGCACCGCGGTGCCGACGGCTTCGTGCTCTCACCGCTCTACTGCGGCAGCGAGTCGACCGGCTGGGCGCGCACGACCCACTGGCTGCGGGGTCGCATGACGCTGCGCGACGCCGTCGGCATCTCCGGGGCGGCCGTGGCGCCGGGGACCGGGCTCGACGGGCACGGCGTCGGACGCACGCGGCTCGTGGCGGCCGCGCTCTCGATGCTCAACCTGCGCCTCGGCTTCTGGGCCGACAACCCCAACCCGCGCTTCTGCCCCCGTCCCGCGCGCATCCGTGCCAACCTGCTGAGGCCTGGTCTGGGCGGCGGGATCTTCGGGCGCGGCCTGTCCGAGAACGGGCGCCAGGTGCGCCTGACCGATGGCGGGCACTTCGAGAACCTGGGCCTCTACGAGTTGCTGCGGCGGCGCGTGGAGCTGATCGTCGTCTCCGACGCCAGCCAGGATCCGGAGTTTGGCTTCCGCACGCTGGGCCTCGCGCTCGAGCGGGCGCGCGAGGACCTGGGGGCGGCGGTGGAGTTCGAGCCCGGCACGGTCTTCGGCGGCGAGGGCGAGGACGCGCCCGCCGGCGTGTCGAAGCGCGGCTTCGCGGTGGGCACGATCCGCTACGGCGACGACACCCCGGCCGGCACCCTGCTCTACGTGAAGCCCGCGCTGATCGAGGACCTCGATGTGACGGTGAAGAGCTTCGCCGCCAGCCATGCCGAGTTCCCCCACGAGCCGACCACCGATCAGAGCTTCGACGAGGACCACTTCGTGGCCTACGAGCAGCTCGGCCTCGACATCGGCCGGCGCGCCCTCGACGACGGGCTGGCGGTCGGGTCCTCCCACCCCGACAGCCTCATCCCGCCGCGGCACGACAGCATGATCCGCTACAAGGACGGCGCGCCGGCGGTCGGCGGAGACGGCGAATCGCGCGACAGCCGAACGGGCTGATGTAAAGCTGACTTGACATGATGTAAAGTCAATACGACCATCGAGGCATGGCTGCCTCGAACGGCGAGGGCGATGTCCTGGTCTCTCGCTTGCGCGCCCTGCGCGAGGCCGCGGATCTCTCCCAGGCCGCCCTCGCTGCGCGCGTCGGGGTCTCGCGCCAGGCGCTGATCGCGATCGAGGCGGGGCGTCAGGTGCCCTCGACCTTGCTCTCGCTGCAGCTGGCACGCGCGCTGGGCCGCAGCGTGGAGGAGCTCTTTGCGCTTGCGACGGAGCCCGCACTGGAGGCGACGCTGGCGCCCGATCCAGGCGGGTCGGAGCCCGCGTCCCGCGTCGCCCTCGGGCAGCTCGACGGGCGCTGGGTGGCCCATCGCGTGCGCGACAGCACCGTGACCGCCGACGGCATCGTCACGGGCCGGAGCCGCGGCCGAGTCGTGGTCGAGCCGTTCGGCGGCGGGGACCCGAGGCACAACATCCTGGTCGCCGGCTGCGCGCCGCTACTCGGCATCCTCGCCCGTCGCGCCGAGCGACGCTTCCGCGACACGCGCGTGTGCTGGCTTCCGGCCAACAGTCGGCGCGCGCTCGACCTGCTGCGAGCCGGGCTGGTGCACGTCGCGGGCGTGCACCTCTTCGATGCCCACGCCGGCCACGACAACCTGCGTGTGATCGGGCGGCGCTTCCGCGACCGGCGCATGCGGGTGGTGAACCTCACGCGCTGGCAGGAGGGCCTGGTGGTGGCGCCCGGCAATCCCCTGGGACTGTGCGGCGGCGAGGACCTGGCGCGCCCCGACCTGCGCGTCGCGACACGGGAGGCGGGCTCGGGCGCGCGCCAGCTGAGCGACCGGCTGCTGCGACTGTCCGGCGCAGAGCCCGCCGAGCCCGCGCCGGAGCTGTCAGCGAGCTCCCACGCCGCGGTCGCCCAGCTGGTCGGGCGCGGCGCGGCGGACGTCGGGGTGGCGATCGAGGGCGCCGCCCTGTCAGCCGGGCTCGACTTCGTGCCCCTCTCCGATGAGCGCTTCGACCTGGCGATGCCGGCCGAGCTCGCCGAACAGCCTCCGGTGTCGCGCCTGCTCGACGTGCTGACGGACGCACCCTTCCGCCGCGAGGCCGCGCAGCTGCCGGGCTACGACGCCTCGGACAGCGGCCAGTCGACCGTGCTGGAGGCGGTCGACGCACGATGAGGTCGAGCGTGGATCTGCGACTGAGAGGGAATCGCCGAGTGGCGGGCGGCAGGTGGTGCCGCCGATGTAGGTGCCGTGGAAATGGGCGCCGCCCAATGAGACTCTTGCTCGCGATCGCGCTCGTCTGTCTGTCGGCGTGCCAGCAGGAGCGGGCCGCGGACGCGGCAGCCGCGACCCCCACGAAGCCGCCGGCTGTGGCGGTGCTGGCAGCCTCGTCGCTGACGGAAGCCTTTCAGGCGCGGGAG
>JAPPOT010000048.1:0-2232 GCA_028817855.1 Myxococcales bacterium | reverse complement strand
CGATTTCGTCGATGCGTCGGAGGTCGACACGGTCGCGGGCAGCCAGGTGCTGCGGCTTCCGATTGAACAGGGCGCGGGCGCCCACGTCTTCGCCTCCGCCAACGCCGAGCACGTGGGTGCGCTCGCCCGAGCCGGGCGCGTGCGCGAGCGCCGCATCTTCGCCCACAGCGAGCTCGCCCTGATCGTACCGCGCGACAACCCCGCGGGCGTCGAGGCGTTCGAGGATCTGCCGCGCGCACGGCGCCTGGTGATCGGCACCGCCGGCGTCCCGGCAGGCATCTACACGCGCGAGCTCTTCCGCTACGCGCGAGAGCACCTGGGCAGGGACTTCGTCGCGCAAGTGCGCGGGCGCGTCGTCTCCGAGGAGAACAACGTGCGCCTCGTCCGCGCCAAGGTGGAGCTGGGCGAGGCGGACGCCGCCTTCGTCTACCGAACCGATGCCCTTGGTCGCGACGGCCTGCGCATGGTGCCGATCCCGGACGCGCTCGACGTCCGCGTCGACTACCACGCCGGCCTGCTCGATGACGGCAACGCCGGCGCTGCGCGCTTCTACGCCTACCTGGCCTCGCCAGCGGCGCACGCCGTACTGACGCGGCACGGCTTTACGGTGCTGCAATGAGTGGGCGCTTCGCGGCGGTGCTCGGTGGCCTGCTGCTCCTGCTCCTGCTGCTGCCGCTGCTCTCGCTCGGCCTCTCGGCGCCGCCCGGTGAGCTCTTGGCGGGCGCTCGCCACCCCTCCTTCGCCCCGGCCGCCTGGCTGAGCCTGCGCACGACCCTGATCTCGCTCGGGTGCATCGTGGTGTGCGGTACCCCGATCGCGTGGTGGCTCTCGCGCAACACGGGACGGCGCGCACGGGTGGTGGAGCTGTGCGTCGACCTGCCGATCGTGATTCCACCGGCCGTCATGGGTGTGGCCCTGCTCCAGACCTTCGGACGACGTGGTCTGTTCGGGCCTGCGCTGGAGTCGCTCGGAATCGCCCTGCCCTTCACCAGCGCCGCGGTGGTAATCGCGCAAGTCGTGGTCGCCTCGCCGTTCTACATCCAGGCGGCCGCGAATGCCTTTCGTCGGGTCGATCCCGAGCTTCTGACGGTGGCCCGCACGCTCGGCGCATCCCCTGCCGAAGCGCTGCTGCGAGTCGGCATGCCGGCGGCCTTGCCGGGTCTGCTGACGGGCGCGTCCCTCGCGTGGGCGCGGGCCCTCGGGGAGTTCGGTGCGACGCTGCTCTTCGCCGGCAACGCGGTCGGCACGACCCAGACCCTGCCGCTGGCGATCTACGCGGCCCTGGAGTCCGACGTGCGCGCGGCGCTGGCGATCTCCCTCGTGCTCGCGGGCATCGGCGCCCTGCTGCTGCTGACGCTGCGGGGCCTGCCGCGCCTGTTGCGCTGGCCCGGCCTCGAGCGACGCGCGCTGGGAGGCGCGGGCTGAGATGGGCTTCGGGCTCGAGCTGCGGGCTCGCGTCGGTGCGCTCGCGCTGGACGTGGCGCTGGAGGCCGGCGCTGGCGTCACTGCGCTGGTCGGCCCCAACGGCGCGGGCAAGACCACGCTGCTACGACTGATCGCCGGCGTGCTGCGGCCCGAGCACGGCGTGGTCCGTCTCGGTGAACGCATCGTCTTCGACAGCGCGCGCGGCATCGACGTGCCCGCAGAGGCGCGCCGGGTCGGCTACGTACCCCAGGGCTACGGCCTCTTTCCGCACCTGCGCGTGCTCGACAACGTGGCCTTCGGGCTGTCGACCCGTGCGCACCGGCACGCGCGCGAGGCGCGCAGGCGGCGCGCCGGGGCCCAGCTCGAGGCATTGGGCTGTGCGCGTCTGGCCCCACGCTACCCGGCCGAGCTGTCGGCCGGCGAGCAGCAGCGGGTCGCCCTCGCACGCGCGCTCGTGCTCGAGCCCGCCATCCTCCTGCTCGACGAGCCCTTCGCCGCGACCGACGCCGCGGCCCGCCGCGGCCTACGAGAGCACCTGGTGGAGCTCCTGCACGAGAGCGGCCCACCCGCCCTTGTGGTGACCCACGACGCTCGCGACATCGTGGCTCTCGAGGCCGAGGTGTGCGCCCTGGAAGACGGTCACGTGGTGCAGGAGGGAACCCTCGAGGCGGTCGCCGCGGCACCCGCTACCGCCTTCCTGAAGGAGCTGGTCGGAGCTGCTGTCTAGCAACAGTGCGCACCCGTAGATGTGGACGTGGACGGCCCCACCCGGGCGTTCCCGGTCACAGCAAGCTGAGCATCGCCCAC
>JAPPOT010000207.1:3035-26166 GCA_028817855.1 Myxococcales bacterium | reverse complement strand
ATCGTCTTGGCGGAGCCGAGCACGGGTAGCAGGCCGGTGACGGTGGCGGCGCTGTCGATGTTCGACAGCAGGCGGTCGGCGCCGGCGTCGACCAGCACGCCCGTGGGCTCGGTGCGCCCCTCCTCGCTGCTCGGCCGGATCACGAAGACGTTCTCGGCCTTCACGTCGCCGTGCACGAGCCCGCGCTCGTGCAGCGCCGCCAGCCCGGAGAGCACGCCGAGAAAGATCGGACGCGCCTCGTTGATGTGCAGGCTGCCGGTGCGGCGGATGCGCTCGGCCAGGGTCTGGCCGGTCAGGTACTCGGCCGCCACCCAGGGGCGGGCGTCCTCGAGCCGGCCGACCGAGAGGATCGGCGCCAGGCCCGGCGCCGTCAGGCGCTGCATGACCCGCGAGACCGTGGTGAAGCGATGGACTGCGGCCGGGTCGCGGGAGTACTGGGGGCGGATCACCTTGAGCGCGGCGCGGCGGGCCTCCTCACCCTCCTTGTCGAGCTCGGCCAAGTAGACGACGCTGATGCCGCCCTCGCCGATCTTCTTGACCACGCGCATGTCGCCGACGCGCGTGCCCGGCTTCAGCTCGCCGTTCGGTGCGCTGCGAACGGCCTCGCGCAGCTCGCCGCTGGCTCGGTCCGAGGACAGCAGGATCGCATCGACGAGCGCGTCGATCGCTTCCTGGTCGGCGCAGTAGCCCACCAGCGAGCGCGCGAAGGCGCCCTTGCTGGCGGTTCCGCCGACGGCTTCGGGATCAAATCCGAGAACGTCGGCGGTGATCGCCTTCAGCTCGTCGAGCTCGAAGAGCCGCTCGAGCTCACCCTGGAGAACTTCAATCGTCGATTCGGTCGCCATGTCCGTTGTGCCCTTGGATGCTCCGAGAGGAGGCCCCGCGTCGTCCCGCGGACAGCGCGTAAGCCCACATAAAAACGCGCGGTTTCGCGCTGCCAAGCGAGTCGAAGGGGAGAGGGGCGACTATATAGTAGGTGCGTGTACGGAATCTACACATGTCTGCGCTCCGAGCACTCGCTCTCCGGAAATCTTGAGAGGACCAGATGGGGATGGGGAGATCGGCCCCGATCCCGCTAGATCGGCCCCACCACGGAGAGCACGACAGCGCTCTCATCACCTTCGCTGCCAGTATCTGAGACGATACGTAGCTGGCAGCCCAGGCGCTGGTCGGAGGTGGCGCGCACCATGTTGAGCACGCCAAATTCTCGCGCATCCGGGGGTGCCAGGAGCGCCTCGCCGGCGCGCACCCGCACCAGGCAGGTCGCGCAGTTGGCGGCGCGGCAGCGCACCGGCAGCACGGTCTTGCCGTCCCCACGGGCGTCGACCGCATCGAGAATGCGCCCGCCGGGCTCGACCTCCACGTCCACACCCGCCGGCTCTAACCGCACGCGCGCCATCAGCTCTGGGTGCGCGCCATCCGCAGGTACATCTGGGCGGTCTTGTTGTGGGGGTCGCGCTGCAACAGCTCTTCCCAGACCTCGATCGCGTCCTCGCGCTGGCCACTGACCAGCAACAGCACGCCGAGTGAGACGCGCGCCGGGCCGTACTCGGGGCGCACGTTGATCGCCTCGTTGAGCTCGTAGCGCGCCGCCACCAGGTCGCCCATCTGGCGGTAGATCTCGGCCAGCTTCACGCGCAGGTCGGCGAAGCTCGGGCAAAGTCGGATCGCGTTGCGATACTCCTGCACGGCTTCGTTGGCCATGCCGATCTCGACGTAGGCCTGGGCGAGCTCCGCATGGAGGTTGGCGATCTTGCCCTTCGCGAAGGGATCGATCTCCTCCTCGCCGCTCTCATCGAAGTGGATGACGCTCTGGTAGACCTGCTGGGCCTGCTCGTAGTCGCCCAGGTCGTTGTAGGTGACCGACAGGTTGAGCGCCGCCTCGGTGTAGCTCGGATTGATCTCGAGCGCGCGTCGGAAGGCGTCGCGGGCGGCCTCTAGCTTGCCCTTGTCATGATGGATCACGCCCATCATGTTGTGGATGTCGGCGAAGCTCTCGGCCTTGGCCAGCGCCTTCTCGAGATGGCGCTCGGCCTTCTCGTACTCACGCTTATCGTAGTGCTCCCGCCCCAGCGCGATCGCCTGTTTCAGCTGATCGTCCATCCAGGAGAAAGCGTAACACTACTTGATCGGTCCATGTCCGGATGATCGCGCGGGTCCCGGGTTTTGTGGTGCGCGCGGGAGCGACGAAGCAAGGGCAGCCCCCGTTCGAGAAGCTCGCGGGCGTCACGGAACGGGGAACAAGCGAGGGCCGGAAAGGGGCTGCTCAAGTAGCGCTGGCTCGCGCCCGACGGGGCAATCAACCGCCGAGGTCGGCCAGGCGCGCGCGTGCAGCGGACGTCAGCGCGCCCTGCGGGAAGCGCGAGAGCAGCTCCTGGAAGGCGCGGCGCGCCCGCGTGCGCTCCTCGAGCTCGACGTACGTATCGCCCAGCAGCAGCAGCGCCTCTTCCTCCCGCTCGTTACCGGGATAGCTGCGCAACAGGGTGCGAAGCCGCCCCGCCGCGGCGCGGGGATGATCGCGGTCGTAGTAGAAGCTCGCGACGTAGAACTCATGGTTGGCCAGCAGCTTGATCGCCTCTTCCGCCATGCGCTGGGCGGGCGGGATCAACGGGTCCTCCGGGAAGTCGAGCATGAAGCGGCGCAGCAGCCGCAGCGTCTCCTGGGCGAAGTACTGGTCGCGCTCGTAGCGTGGCGGCGACAGCAACCAGTCCGAGGGGATCTGCTCGTAGTTCGCGCGCGCAGCCATGTAGCGCGCGTACGGCACTTCCACGTGGGAGGGCCGATAGCGAACGAACTGGTTGTAGCTCTGGATCGCCTCGGCGTAGTTGCCTTCCATGAACTGGCAATCGGCGACGCGCAGGTCGGCCAGCGCGGCGAAGCGGCTGTACGGGAACTGCCGGCGCACGTTGCGTAGCATCGGCTCCGCCTCGAAGCAGTCCTCGTCGTAGAACTCCATCAGCGCGTCGGAGTAGGCGAGCTTGGCGTTGTCGCCGTAGTTGAGGCCGCTCGCACCGGCGCCCGCGCAGCCGGTGCAGAGCGCGAGCACCAGTAGGATCGAAGGACGGAAAGCGGGAGCCTCGGCAGTGCGACGCATCGGGGGCTGTCTAGTCCGTCCGCTTTCGCAAATCCAGTCCGTGGGCACCGGCGCGGACAGCAGGCTTGTAAATCCGCGATACGTGAACAAATTGGGGTTTGTGGGCGTCCCAGGGAGGGCCCCCAGGGGGAGTCGCGAGGTCCTTGTGGGAAACCGGGGTAATCCTGTGAAATTTCGCATTCTTATCATGATCACGCTGGCCTCGCTGGCGGCCCCGGCGAGCCTGGCGACGGCCCAGGAGACGACCGTGGCAGGCCTGCGCCAGGCTGCGAAGGCCGCGCCACGTGACGTGGGCGCCCAGGTCGCCCTGGGTCGCGCGCTGATCGAGGCAGGGCGCCTCAAGGAGGCCGAGGCGGTGATGAAGCGCGCCGCCCGGCTCGACAAGGGCTCGCTGCCGACGCTCTTCGAGGGCATGCGCGTGAAGTTCGCCGAGGGGCACTACAAGCGGGTGCGCGCGGCCTGCCGCGAGCTGGCGAAGGTCGACAAGAACCACGTGCTCACGCACGTGTGCAACGCGCGCGCGCTGCTGGTGTGGCGTCGCGCCTCACGCGCCTGCGAGCACGTGGACAAGGCGCTCGCCGTCGACCCGAACCACTACGAGGCGGTGCTCGCGCAGGCCGACGCCAAGCGACTGCAGGGCGACTTCGTGGGCGCGGCCGCGGCCTACCGGAAGGCGGCCGGCCTCGCCCCGAAGCCGGTCGACGCCCACCTGGGCCTGGGCCTGTCGTACCTGGTGCAGCGCAAGCGCAGCGAGGCGATCACCGCGCTGCGTGCGGCCCACGCCGTCGCGCCGGCCGACCCCGACGTGCTCTTCGAGCTGGGTCGTGCGCTGGTGGAGGCGGGTAAGGCGAGCGAAGCCGTGCCGCTGCTGCAGCAGGCGGTCGCCGGACGGCCGGGCTGGAGCGACGCGGGACTGCAGCTGTCGATCGCCCAGCTCAAGGCCGGGCAGGGTCCGGTGGCGGTGGCGTCGCTCGCGGCCTTCCTGAAGAAGAACAAGAAGCACCCGATCGCCACGGCCCAGTACGGCGCGGCGCTGGTGGCAGTGGGCAAGTACGAGGACGCCGAGCGCGTGCTGAGCGAGGCGCTGCAGCTGATCCCGAACGACTTCGACACCGCCTACGCGCTGGCCCAGCTCTACGAGCGCACCGAGCGCGCCGAGGAGGCCTTCACCCAGTACCGGGCGGCCTCCGACCTGAAGCGTGAGAGCGCCCTGCCGCTGATCTCGGCGGCCAAGCTGGGGCTCAAGCTCGGTCGGCCGCTACTCTCCGGCGCCCTGCTCGACAAGGCGCTCAAGCGGGAGCCCGGCAACGGCGAGGCCCTCGGCCTCTACGGCGACGTGCTCGCAGCCCGCGGCGACACCAAGATGGCGCGCGAGTACTACAACCGGGCGATCGGCGCCAAGGGCAACTTCGACCGCGCCCGCGTACGCAAGCAGCTGCAGCGCCTGAAGTAAGCGGACGCGCTTGAAGCAGAGGGGACGCGGTTGGGAAGTTGGCCTGGCCGAGGCGTCGCGGCATTCGAAGAGCTGGCGACCAGGCTAGCTTCCCAACCGCGTCCCTCGCCCGAGCCCCCACGGCGTGCGCGGCGCGGCATTTTGTGGGATAGGTGCGCGGTGCGAACGGAGATCGAGCGGACCTTTCGGATCGAGGCGGCCCACCGGCTGCCCCACGTGCCGGAGGATCACAAGTGTGCGCGGCTGCACGGGCACAGCTTCCACATCACCTTGCACGTGGCGGGGCCGGTAGACGCCAGGCTCGGCTGGGTGATCGACTTCGCCGAGATCGACGAAGCCTTCGCTCCTCTCTTCAAGCAGCTCGACCACCACTACCTCAACGAGGTGGAGGGCCTGGACAATCCGACCAGCGAGCTGCTGGCGCGCTGGGTGCTAGAGCGGGTGGTGCTGCCGGCGCCCGCGATGCTGCGCGCCGTGACCGTGGCCGAGACGTGCATGGCGCGCTGCACGGTGCACGCGGAGGGGTGATGGCGGACGCTGCGCTCAAGCCGCTGGCGGTCGCGATGAGCGGGGCGCGCGCCGCCGCCATGGGGGCCTGGACCCTGGGCGCGATGCAGACCTACCTGCTGCACCTGCGCACCAAGCCAGAGCCCGAGCGTCACGCGCTGCGCCAGGCCTGGATCAAGGTCTGGGCGCGCGGGCTGTCGCGCGTCTTCGGCGTCCAGCAGCGGCTCACCTCCACGCCGACCCCGGCCTCGCGCCCGCGGCTGGTGGTGGCCAACCACCGCTCTCCGATCGACATCATCCTGATGCTCGAGCACTTCGGCGGCTGCGTGCTCAGCCACGACGGCGTGGCCGACTGGCCGATCCTCGGTCCAGCGGCGCGCGAGGGCGGCACCATCTTCGTCGACCGCGAGGACCAGCACAGCGGCGCCAAGGCGATCCGCGCGATCCGCAGGCGCCTCAAGGACGGCCACACGGTCATCGTCTTCCCGGAGGGCACCACGTTCCAGGGCGACGAGGTGCGCCCCTTCCTGGGCGGTGCCTTCACCGCCGTTCGCGGACTGGACGCCGAGATCGTACCGGTCGGGATCGCCTACGACCCCGGCGTGGAGTTCTTCCAGGAGACCTTCATGGAGCACGTCACGCGCGTCGCCCAGCGCAGGCGCACACGCGTGGCGATCAGCGTGGGCGAGGCGTTCGCACCGCAGCGCGATCGCGAGGCGATGGCCGCATCGCTGCACGGCTCGGTGCAGGCGCTGGTGCAGGACGCGCGCGCAGCGCTGGGACGCTGAGGGACCGGGAATCGGACGTCCGCATCGGGCTCCGTGTCGGACTTGTCGGACTCGGTCGCGGTCTCCGGCTCGGACTCGGATCCCGACGGTCGCTGCCCGGGATCGGCCTCGCTACCGCGCGGGCAACACGAGCTCCAGGCGGGGGTCGTCGCCGCCGATGCGTTCGAGGCCGTATTCCTCGATCGGATCCCGCAGGAACAGGCGCAGTCGCGTGGGGGTGCCGTCGAGCGGGGCGTTGCGTATGCGCAGCCACAGTAGGCCATCGCGGTGCAAGCGGTACTTGGCGTCCGGCAGACGGGCGCGGGCGTTCGGCAGGTCGACACCGATTCCGGGCGGGGATGCCAGCTGAAAGTCGCGCAGCTCGCGCAGGTCACCGGTGATCGGGATGCCGACCACGCGACCATCGCGCGTGATCGACACCGTCGGCTCCGTCGCATCCGAGACTGCTGGCACGGACCGCACGGTGGAGGTGGCGCCGGGCAAGCGCGGGGCCGGCAACACTGGCGCGGCGGCCTCCGCGATCGGCTGCAGGACGGTACCGGATGCGCGTGGCGTGGTGGTGGCCGCGAGCAGCGCACCGAGGACGAGCGAGGCGCAGCACAGGGCGAGCAGCTGGGTGCGGGTGAGATGGAGGGTGCGGCGCGCGGTAGCGGGGCTCGGCGCGGAGAGCTCGGGTGTGCTTGCGGACGGTCGCGACGACGTGCTGCCCGCTCGTCCCCCCGGCGGTGGCAGGGGACGGCCTTCGAGGCGTTCGACCTGATCGCGCAGCGCCTCGCATTGCTCGGGATCGACGGTCAGCCAGACCGCAATCTCGGGCGCCGCACCAGTGTCGTCGACGGTGACCTCGCTGACCCGGCCGCGGTAGCTGGTCTCGGGCTCGCCCAGCTGAAACTCGACCTCGTTACCCTGGGTGAGAAAGGGCAGGCGCGCCGCGATGCGTAGCTGACTGCCATCCGTGCGCGCCTGGGCGCGCACGGGTTCCTCGTGGCCGTCGAACCGCAAGGCGACCGGGTGGCTCGCGCTGAAGCGGGACAGGGCGCGACGCAGCGGGGCCTGGTCCACCTCGCTCGTCTGCGTGAACTCGATGCCCATGGTCTTGAGCTCGGCGTGCGGCCCACCGCGCTGCCAGGCCACGCGCCCGGCCAGGTAGACCGGCTCTCCGTCGAGGCGCAGGCTGCACATGACGTGGCTGCCCGGCTCGAGCAGCAGCGGGGTCAGCACGCGCATGCCGCCCTCGCTCAGGTTCACGGAGCGCGCCAACAGGGGAACGAAGGTCGTCAGGCCATCGCTCCAGCTGCCGGACACCCGCACCGGCACGCGCAGGTCCAGGCGCGGCTGACGACGCAGCCCACCGGTCAGGTCGCGGCCCGCGAGCACGCCCTGGGATACTGCCGTGTGCTCGGTTTGCCCCCGCTCCACAACGACACCAACCTGGCCGCTGGCTGCCTTATCCTAGCTGCGCCCCCAAAAAAAGGTGGTTCGATCCGGCTCTGGATTTTGGTGAGCCCGTGCAGTGGAGTTGGGCTAGCGAAAGCTCCGGTAGCCAGCCGCGACGGGGCCAGGCGCGGGGCGGCAATCCAAGCGCCTAAGCACCCGAAATCCGGGCACTGTCGCCGGCCTGAAGGGTCCGGGGTTGAATAGGGGCGCGGCCCGCGCGTACAAGTCATGGCGCTCCCATGCGACACGCTCTGATCCCAGCGCTGCTCCTCCTCGGCCTGCTCGCGCCCGCGAGCCTGCTGGCCCAGGGCAAGGGCGACGACAAGCAGCCGCCCCCGGTGGCCCCGGCGCCCAAGAAGCCCGCGCCGGAGAAGAAGGCGCCGGCCAAGAAGAAGGGCAAGGTGCTCACCTGCAAGGTGAAGACGGTCGAGGCGCCGCGCGGCGGCAGGCTCGAGGTGACCGGCGAGCACCTGGGCAGCACGCCGCTCGTGCGCATCGCCGGACGCGTCACGCGCATCATCGAGCGACGCGGCAACATGATCGCCGTCCAGATCCACCGCGACTCCGACGGCGGCGAGGTGACGGTGAGGTCGGGCAAGCAGGAAGCCTCCTGCGGCACGCTCACGATCATCGGCAAGAACTGAGCGCGCGGTGCCCCGCCGAGTCGTGGTCATCGGGCTCGACTGCGTCGCGCCCACACTCGCCTTCGACCAGCTGCGCGCCGAGCTGCCAAACCTCAGCGCGCTGATCGCGCGCGGGTGCCACGGCCCCCTGCGCTCCTCGGTGCCGCCCATCACGGTGCCGGCCTGGACCTGCATGTTCAGCGGACACGACGCCGGTGAGCTCGGCCTCTACGGCTTCCGCAACCGCACCGGCGCAGGCCACGAGCTGAGCATCGCGAGCTCGCGCGACGTGCATGTGACGCGCACCTGGGAGCGCGCGGGCCAGGCGGGCAAGCGCGTTGCGACGCTCTTCGTGCCGCTGACCTACCCCCCAACACCGGTGAACGGCTGCCTGATCTCGGGCCTGCTCACACCCACGCCCGAGCGCGTGCACACCCACCCGGCGGCGCTCGGCGAACGGCTGGCTCGCACCCACGGCCCCTACCGCATGGACGTGGAGGGCTTCCGCAGCGAGGCGCGCCTGCAGACGATCGAGGCGCTCGGTACGATGACGCGCCAGCACTTCGCGATCGCGCGCGAGCTCTACCGCGCCGAGCGGCCGGACCTGATGACGATGGTGGAGATCGGCCCCGACCGCCTGCACCACGTGGCCTGGCACGCGCTCGACCGCAACCACCGGCGCCACGACGCCGACGGCGCGCTGGCCGCCGCGGCGCGCGGCTATTACCGCATGCTGGACCACGAGCTCGGCGCGCTGATCTCGCTGCTCGACGACGACACCGTGGTGATCGTGGTGAGCGACCACGGCGCGCGCCCGCTGTGCGGCGGCATCGCGATCAACGAGTGGCTGCGGGCACGCGGCGACCTGGTGTTGAGCGGCCCGGTCGACGGCCCCACTCCGCCTGCGCAGATGCCGGTCGACTGGTCGCGCACGCGCGCCTGGGCCGAGGGCGGCTACTACGCGCGCATCTTCCTGAACGTCGCCGGCCGCGAGCCCGAGGGCATCATCCCGGCGCACGCACGCGAGCAGGTGCGCGACGAGCTGCTCGCGGCGCTGCACGAGCTGCCCGGGCCCGAGGGAGAGCCCCTCGAGCACCGGCTGGTGGTGCCCGAGCAGGCCTTTCGTGCAACCCGCGGGCGACCGCCCGACATCATGGCCTTCCTGGGCGACCTGGACTACCGCGCGATCGGTTCGGTCGGGCTCGACGCGATCCACCTGCCCGACAACGACACCGGGCCCGACGCCTGCAACCACGACTGGGACGGCATCTTCGTGATGGCCGGACCCGATCTGCCGGCCCGGGGTGCGGTGAGCGGGTATACCCTCTACGACGTCAACCGCACCGTGCTCGGACTGATGGACATCCCCTGCCCCGACGACCTGCTCGGCGTCGACCGGAGCCGCCACCCGTGAAGCCCCGGGCCCGCTCGCTCGTGATCGGCCTCGACGGCGCCGGTCTGGACCTGGTGCGCCGGCTGGGCCGCGAGCGCCTGCCGTACCTGCACGGGCTGATGGAGCGCGGCGTGTGCGCGCCGCTCGACACGGTGGTGCCCCACGCCACCCTGCCCAACTGGACCACGTTCTTGACCGCCCTCGACCCGGGTGGCCACGGGGTCTTCGACTTCACCACGCGGCAGGGCTACGCCGTGCGCTTCACGGCCGGCTCGGTGCGCGAGGCGCCTACCCTGGCGGCCCGCCTCGACCGGTTGGGCAAGCGCTGCGCCTGCCTCTTCTTCCCCGCCACCTATCCACCCGAGCGGCTGGAACGCGGAGTCTTCATCAGCGGCTGGGACGCGCCGGTGGCGTTCAGCGCGGACCCGAGCTTCGTGTGGCCGACCGCGCTCCATGGGGAGATCCTCGCGCGCTTCGGTCCCCAACGCTTCGACGACGTGGACGAATTCGCCGCAGACGATGAGGACTGGCACGCGGCCCTGCCGGACGCGCTGATCGCGCGCATCGAACGACGCACGGAGCTCGCCCGCTGGCTGCTCGAGCGCGAGCGCTGGGACCTCTTCGCGCTCTACTTCGGCGAGAGCGACACCGCCTCGCACCACCTGTGGTCCCTCTTCGACGAGCGCTCGCCGCGTCACCCGGCCGGCACCGCGCCGTTCCTGCGTGAAGGACTGCCGCGGGTCTACCAGGCACTCGATCGCGCGGTGGGCGAGCTCGTCGAGGCAGCCGGGGGCGATGCGGTCGAGGTCACGATCGTGAGCGACCACGGCTCCGGCGGGTCCTCGGACCGCGTGCTCTACCTGAACCGCGCCCTCGAGCAGGCAGGGCTGCTGGCACGCAAGCCACCGCTCCTTGGCATGGAGCTGCCGCTGGGCGACCTGAGCACGCGCCTCAAGGACGCGGCGCTCACGCGATTGCCGCCCGCCCTGCGCGAACGCATCTTCCGCGCCGCCGGCACACGGCTGCCGAGCTGGCTCGAGTCGCGCGTGCGCTTTGGGCAGCTGGACATGATGCGCACACAGGCCTTCAGCGACGAGCTCAACTACTTCCCCGCGGTGCACCTGAACCTGGAGGGGCGCGAGCCGTCGGGTCGCGTGGCGCCCGCACAGGTCGACGCCGTGACGCGGCACGTGCAGGACGCGCTGGGCGAGCTGCGCAACCCGGACAGTGGACAGGCCGCGGTGCGCGCCGTGCACCGCCGCGAGGACGTCTTCCGCGGCCCCTACCTCGAGCGCGCACCGGATCTGATCGTGGAGCTCGCGCTCCTGGAGCACCGCGGCGAGCGCTACAGCTACAACCTGATGCCGTCGGCCAGCGCGCCGCGCGAGCTGCCGGCCGACGCCTGCTTCGGACGCCTCGCCCCGGACGAGTACCTGGGCCGCAAGGGGCGCAGCCTGGCGGGCAGCCACCGGCGCCACGGGCTGTATGTCGCGGCTGGGCCGCGCGTGGAGCAGCGTGGGGAGATCGCTGCCCACATCGCCGACGCGAGCGCGACCGTCTTGGCGCGCATGGGGGTCGCGCCGCCGCCAGAGGCGAGCGGGCGCGTGCTGCCCCTGGGACGCGGGCTTGGCGCCGAGGCCATCTCGGCACCGGCGCTGCCACCGGCGCCGCCGCCACGCAGCGCGCAGGACGCGGGAGACGAGGCGCGAGTCGCCGCCCGCCTGCGCAACCTCGGGTACATCGAATGAGGGGGCCCACGCTGCATGTGGCGGCCCTGCCCTTCCCGTCGTGGCAGGGCACCCAGGCCGTCCTCGCGCGCATGCTCGCGGCGAGCGCGGACGACGGTCGCGAGACCCATCTGCTGTGCTACGCGCACGGGCACGGCACCGCGCCGCGGGGCGTACACGTGCATCGCATCGCGGACCTCCCGCGAGTGCGCTCCATGCGCTCGGGCCCGAGCGCGGCCAAGCTGGTTCTCGACGCGAGCCTGGCTGCGTCGCTGTGGGCGCTCGCCCGCGAGCTCCAACCGGAGCTGATCGTGGCCCACCACGTGGAGGCCGCGGCTGTTGCTGCGGCATTGCCGATCGGACCGGTGCTCTTCTTCGCCCACACCGATCTGGGTGCCGAGCTGCCGGCGTACGGGCCGGCGGCCCTGGCGGAACCGCTGCGAATGGCCGGACGGGCGCTCGATCGGACGCTGATCGCTGGCAGCGATGCGGTGGCCACGATCTCGCCGCTGCTGGCGGAGCGCCTGGCGGCGCGGGTCGCGGGCGCGATGGAGTGGGTGCGGTATGTGCCGGCGCCTTGGGGCGATGGATCGGCGGGGGCGGGCACGCGCACGCGCACGCGCACGGACGCCGCGGTCGTGCTGTACACGGGGAATCTGGACGCATACCAGGGGCTGCCGCTGCTGTTGGAAGCGCTTTCGATGGTGCGGGAGCCCGTGACGCTCGTGGTGGGGACACCCGATGACCCGGCGCCGCTCCAGCGTGCCGCCGACGCGGCCGGGGTGCGTGAGCGGGTGCGGGTGGAAGCGCTGCACACCGAAGAGCAGCGTGCGGCGCTTCACGCGGAAGCGGACGTGGCCGTGATCCCGCGGACCGTGCCCGGTGGGCTGCCGATCAAGTTGCTCGACGCACTCGCACGCGGGCTGCCCCCGGTGGTGACGCGCGCGGCGGCGGGCGGGCTCGCGCTTCCCGATGCGATCTTCATGGCCGAAGCCGGCCCCCTCGGGCTGGCACGCGCCATCGAGGACGCCGTGACCGCGCGCGACCTCGAGCTGCGAGCGATGCGGGCACGCGCCTACGTGCAGCGAGCGCACACCCCGGAGCGCTACCTGGCGGCCCTGGATCGTCAGGCGGAGCTGGCACGGCGGCGTCATCGCGGTCGCGTCCCGGCGCTCCGCGCACCGCGGCGTTGGGCTACGCTCGCGCCATGGCGCTGACCCTCCATACCTTCTCCGGAGTGGAGCGAAACCTCGAACGATCAGGACCTCTCCCGCGCTCTTGTCCGGCCTTGTTGTGCTTGCGGAGCTCGGCTGGGCTTCACGTTAGACGGCCGCCGACACGGCGGTCCCAGCCCTGGCACAGCGGTCGAAAGCAAGTTTTCTTGGGGATCGGAACGGAAGATCAGTGCGGCCGACGATAATTTCTCGGCGCTGATTTCGCCCTACTAACATCGTGTTTTCGTCGCTCACGCGACCTCGACCGACGCGATGTACGAAGACAACCTTCAACGCCTGGGCTTCGGCCAACCCCACGCTCAGGGCGGACTCGGCGACGGAGACGACGCCACCCTCGGACCCCTGCGCAAGCTGCTGGTCGGCAGCTCCCGCGGGCCCCGCGAGCTGCCCGCGCTTCCGGACCTCGCCGCGGCCTCGATCGCGCTCGCGCTCGCGACCCGCAACAAGGTCATCCTGCCCCTGGGCGGTGCCCCGGCGGAGATCACCCTCGTGCGCCGCGGTACGCGCATCCTGGTCGACAGCTATGGCACCGAGAGCGCACCCGAGATCTACCAGCGCGAGCACGCGATCGACCTCTGCGATCTACTCGACGCCTGCGCCGAGGCGAGCCTCGAGCAGGGCGAGTGCCGCGACGACGCCGGCGGTGCAGCGCTGATCAAGCTGCACGATCGCATCCGCGAAGTGCAGATCCTGCCCGACCCCCACGCCCGCACCCTGGCGGTGCACTGCACGGGCGGCAGCCTCGAGAGCCCGGGCGCCAACGTGCCGCTCGCCTTTGGTTTCAACGCCGACATCGTCCCGGCCCACGACCACCAGCCCGAGTCACACGCCTTCGCCGACGTGCACGCCCTGCTCTTCGAGGGCACGCTCTGGGCGTTTGCCGGGACCAAGCGCCGAATCGTTTGCGAGGGCCCGATCATGCTGGCAGCCCAGCGCATGGTGGCGGCCGTGCGCGCCCTGATCGATGCGTGGCAGGCCGATCGCAACATGCACGTGCGCCTGCGCAGTGGTCGCTTCTCGGTCGGGCTGCGGCGCGAGCGCGGGGGGCCCGTGCACCTGAGCCTGGGCACCTCGCCCGGCGGTGTGATCACCTGGCCCGCGCTCGATCTCGCCGATGCCACGCTGCCGATCCTGCGCCTGGCGTCCGACCTGATCCGCAAGCTGCTCGCGGTGGACCGCCGCCAGACGCACAACCTGCGCGTGACCGCCCTGCGCTCCGAGGTGCGCAGCCTGCGCCGCGCCATCCGCGCCCAGGGCCGCTTCGACAGCTTCCAGAACGCCGACCCGGAGCGGCTGCGCATCTCGGCCCCGGAGCTGCCGGCGATCGGCAAGGCCGACCTGGCCGCACGCCCCGGTGGCCTGCGCTACACCCAGCGTTGGAGCGCGGAGATCGACGGCCTCGACGCCAGCTCGGTCTACCTCTGCGGCGATCGCCTGGTGCTCTCGACCCAGAAGCTCACGGTCGCCCTCGACCGCGGCGACGGCGAGGTGCTCTGGAGTCAGCCCAGCCGCGGCGCCGCCACCATGATGGCGGGGCGCACGCTCCTGCGCCTGATGCCAGACGGCGAGCTGGAGCTGGTCGAGGTCAGCGACGGCCACGTCTATGCCCGCGCCCACATCACGCCCCAGAGCGGCGGCGAGGCCACGGGCCTGTTCGCGGGCGGTGGCGACCTGCCGCCGGTGGCGATCCTGGCGGAAGCACGCCAGCGCCTGGTGGCGGTCGATCTGCGCACGGGCCAACCGCGCTGGCGCTTCCGTGCACGCGGACACAAGGGCCTGCGCTTCGCGCGCAGTGGCCGCGTGTTGGTGGTGACCTCGGGCTACGGCACCGTCGACGCACTCGACGTCGCGACGGGCGAGGTGGTCTGGCGCTACGGCGATCGGGTCCGCTTCAGCCTGCAGCCGGCGATCGACGGCGACGTCGTGGTGGCCGTGGCGGGCGAGCCCGGCGGCGGTGCCGGCGCCGTCTACGGCATCGACCTCTACAGTGGACAGCCCCTGTGGAGTCGGGAGCTGCCCAGCGCGCCCAGTGGTGCACCGGTGGCCGGTGGCGACGTGACGCTCGTGCCCCATGGCCGCTCTCGTGACGCCCGGCTGCTCGCGCTCGATCCGCGCATCGGCGAGACCCGTTGGAGCCGGCCCGACCCCGGCCTCGACAACGGTGGCCGCGCCCTGCCCCTGGACGGCGCGATGGTCGTCAACACCGCCGCAGGCCGCGTGCTCGCGCTCGACATGGACAGCGGAGAGAGCTGCTGGGCACGGGCGCTGGCCAACCCACTGACCGACGACGTGCCTCGTCATCTCGATCCGGTGCTGCGCCAGGGCGCCCTCTTCGTGCCCTCGGCCCAGGTGCACATCTTGCGCCCGGGCGACGGTGCCGCCCTCTCCGACGTGGACTGCGACCTGGTCCCCGACTGCCTGCGGGTCGACGAGCGGGGCTGGCTCTACCTGGCGGAGGAGAGCGGCCACATCCGCGCGTACGCCGCGGCGCCGCACCTGTCGCTGGTGCGCTGATCCCGCGCCCCTTTTTGCCTTGACGGCGGGACCGCGCGAGCTAGCTTGCAGGCCATGCGCGCCCTGTCGCAGCTGCCGTGCACCTCGAAGCCGATTGCGTACGTGATCTGGGCTCAGCCGATCACCGTCGTGATCGGTTCAGAGGTGCGCGTGCATCGCGCGCAACCCTCGATGCGGTCGCACGCCGTGGCGGCGCACTCCGGGGCACTCTAGAAGGACTTCGCTGCAGAGCTTGCGAGACGGCCTTCCGGGTGCCCCCCGGGAGGCCGTTTTCGTTTGGGGGATCCCATGGAACAGGACGAAGACGGAGACGCGAAACGCAGGGCCCTTTCACGCAATCCCGCGCTGGTGTGCGCCTACCACGCGGTGCACATGTCCCTGTTCCCGATCGCCATCATCACGCTCTTCATGCGCGATGACCTGGGCCTGTCCATGCTCGAGGTCTTTCTGCTGCAGGCGATCTTCGGCCTCGCCCTGGGCCTGGCCGAGTTTCCGGGCGGCTACGTGGCGGACCGCATCGGCTACCGCAGGTCGATGGCCGTCGGTGCCCTGCTCGCCTCGAGCGGCTGGTTCATCTACGTGCTGGCCGACGGCTTCCTGCTGGTGGCCGTCGCCGAGGTGGTGATGGCGGTCGGCATCGCCCTGATCTCCGGCGCCGACACCGCACTGATGTACGAGTCCCTGCTGGCCACCGACGACGAGGGGAGCTACACGCACTGGTACAGCCGCTATCGCTTCTTCGGCAACGTCGGCGAGGGTACGGCCGCGCTCGTCGGCGCGCTCCTCTACAGCTACATGCCGCGCGTGCCCCTGGCCATTCAGGGCGTGCTGTGGGCGCTCAACGTCTTCATCGCCCTGCGCTTGCTCGAGCCCGATCGCGACCAGGGCGCCGCGCGCTGCGCGGGCGCGCGGGTGGTGGCGATCCTGCGCTTCGCCACGGTCGAATCGCCGCGGCTGCGCGCGCTGATCGCCCTGTCGCTCACGCTCTGCATGCCCACCTACGTGATGGTCTGGATCCTGCCCGCCTACACGATCGACGGCGGCGTCGCCGCGAGCTACATGGGGCCGATCTGGGCGGGCGCGAGCTACCTGGTGGCGCTGGCCTCGCTCGCCTCGCCACGGGTGCGTGAGAGGCTCGGGCTGACCGGCGCGCTCAGTCTGTGTGTCGGCTTGATCGCCGTGGGCTACCTGGGGCTGGGGCTGACCCACGCCTGGTACGGCTTCCTGTTCCATGCCGCCCTGTGCGTCACGCGTGGCATCCAGTCTCCGCTGCTGCAGCACGAGGAGCAGCGCGTGATCCCCTCCAGCGACCGGGCCAGCCTGCTGTCTCTCAAGAACCTGGCCTTTCGGCTGAGCTTCGTGGCGCTGGCACCGATGATCGGCCACGCCCTCGACGAGGCCGGCCACCACACGGTGCTGCTGACCCTCGCCCTGCCATTCACGCTGGCGGCTTCGCTCGCGCTCTTGACGTTGCAGTGGTCGAGAGCACCAAACCGCGCCACCCCGGTGCCGATCCGCCCGCGCTAGCGCGGTTCGGGCTTTTCAACCGTGCGCACGCGAGTAGGCTTGCGCCCATGTCCACTGCAACCGTGCAACCCTATGTATTCTTCGACGGCAACTGCCGCGAGGCCGTGGAGTTCTACGCAAAGGCCCTCGGTGCCGAGGTCAGCGTGATGGGCTTCGGAGACTCGCCGATGGACGTCCCCGAGGATCAGAAGGACCGGGTGATGCACGCCACCATCAAGTTCGGCGACGCGACCATCTTCGCTTCTGACGGAATGCCGAACGTGCCGGTCGACTCGGGCATGCGGGCGCACGTCTCGATCGGCACCGACACCGCCGCCGAGGGCCGGAAGTACTTCGAGGCGCTGGCGGAGGGCGGCGAGGTGACGATGCCGTACGAGAAGCAGTTCTGGGGCGACACCTTCGGCATGCTGACCGACCGCTTCGGCGTGAAGTGGATGGTCAACGCCAGCGGCTAGAACCCAGCTCAGCTGGGTTCTAGCCTCCGCCTTCGGCGTCGCAGTCGAGAGCGTTGCCGATCAAGCCCAGGCCACCAATGCTGCGCAGCGTGTCGTAGCGCACGTCGCCAAGGCGCTCGCGCAGATCCTTCAGGACCGCCTTGCGCTGCTCGCGCGCCTCGCCGAGGCTGGCCTCGAGCTGCGCGGGGTCACCACCCTCCTCGCTGGCCGCCTCGATCTGTTCGAGCGCATCGCGTCGCAGGTCGCGCACCGCGCAGACGTACTCCCCCAGCCAGCGCGCCTCGCTGGCCGGGACGTCGAGGAGGCGCGAGAGCACCGCGACCCCGCGCGCGGGCGTGGCGTCCGGGGTGTCTGGCATCGCCTCCGCTGCGCCCGAACCCGCAGCGCCGTGGGCCGTGGTCGCGGGGGAGACTGCAAGCGTGGAGGGCTCGGGAGCTGCGGCCTCGGCCGAAGGCTCCCGTCCCGCGCGCGCCTCGGCGCTGACGCGGGCGAGCTGCGTGCGGCAAGCCTTGAGCAACGCGAGCGGTTTGTGCGGTGACAGTGCAGGTGCGGGGTCCGCGGCGGCGGGTGACGGGGCCGCACCAGGCGGCGCGGCCTGCGTCTCGGCTGCGGACGGCGTCTCCGTGGCTGTGCCTGGAGCCGGGCGCGTCAAGTGAAGGGCGAGCAAGCTGGCAGCGACCAGCCAACCGGGCCAGGGGGAGCGGAGGACGGCGGGCATGGCGGGAGGATAGCGCTCGGGCTCGGGCTTTTGGGTGCTTGACCGAGAAGGGGTGATCTGTCCTGATGCCCGCCATGCCCAGGGGTGTGAAAGTCGCGGCTGTGCAGATGACGTCGACGCAGGACGTGGAGCGCAATGTCGACACCGCGCTGCGACTCTGCACGGAGGCCTTCGACGACGGGGCGGCGCTGGCGGTGCTGCCCGAGTGCTTCGCCTACCTCGGTCCTGAGGAAGGCAAGATCGCCATCGGCGAAGCCCTGCCCGAGGGTGGACCGATCTTGAAGCGCTTCCAGGACCTGGCGCGAAGCCGCGGCGCGGAGCTCGTGCTCGGCGGCTTCTGGGAGCGCAGCGACGACGCCGGCAAGGTGCGCAACGCCTGCGTGCATCTCGCCGCCGACGGCAGCGTGCGCAGCGGGTACCGCAAGATCCACCTCTTCGACGTGGACCTGCCCGACGGCACCAGCCTGCGGGAGTCGGACACGGTGGAGCCCGGCCGCGAGCCCACCGTCACGACGACCGCCTTCGGCACCCTGGGGCTGAGCGTGTGCTACGACCTGCGCTTCCCCGAGCTCTACCGCGCGCTGGTCGACCGGGGTGCCATCGCCCTGACCGTGCCCGCCGCCTTCACCCTGACCACCGGCAAGGACCACTGGCACGTGCTGCTGCGCGCGCGCGCGATCGAGGCCCAGTGCTACGTGATCGCCGCCGCCCAGTTCGGCCACCACTACGGGCCGCGCGTCTCCTATGGCCACGCCCTGATCGCCGACCCCTGGGGCACCGTGCTGGCCGAGTGCGGCGACGGCGAGGGCTTCGCGATCGCCCGCATCGACCCCACCGAAGTCGAGCGCGTACGCGGCGCAGTCCCGAGCCTCAAACACCGGCGACTGTAGGCGCTCAGACTATCGGGCCGTTGCAGAGGTCGGGCAGGCCGTAGACGTCGGACTCGATGCCGCAGGCCTGCTGCACGGAGATCAGCAGGTCGTTGTTGCTGCGGCCGCCGGCGTCGACGATGCGACCGGTCTCGAAGGCGCCGGCGCCCTGGCCGGCCAGGATGAAGGGGATGTCGTCCAGGTAGTGGCCGTTGGAGCTGTCGCTCCAGCACTCCATGCCGAGGATGATCGCGCTGTTGTGGAGCGCGGTCTGGCCGTCGCCGTCGTCGATCTCCTTCAGCGACGACAACAGCCCGGCGAATTTCTCGGCGTAGTAGCGCCCCATGGTGTTGAGCCCGGCCACGTCGTTGCTGTGCTCGAGGCTGTGGTGGGCGCGGTTGACGCCCTGGCTGGGCCAGCGCTGCCCGCTCGAGGCGCCCGAGAGCGTGTACGCCACCACGCGCGTCAGATCCCACTCGAAGGCGAGCTTGATCATCGCGTTCATCTGGTCGTGCACCGGCGACAGGTCGTCGAGGCTCTGGCGCCCCTCGCCGTCGCCCGTCGGCCGCGTGCCGTCGGGGCATGGGGCGCTCGCCACGGGGCCACCGTCGAGCGCCGCGACCTCGGCCTCCAGGCCGCGCTCGACCTCGCGCCAGCCCTCGACCAGGCCGTCGAGCTTGCGCGCGTGCTCGCTGTCCACGCCCAGCACGCGCTTGGCGTCGTCGATGTCCTGAAGCCGGAAGTCGAGCAGGCTCTGGCGCCGCGCGAGGGCTGCGCGTAGCGCCTGGTCGTCGCTGGCGGGCTGGTTGCTCTCCTGGCCGCAGATCAGGTTCACGCGCTGCATCAGCGTGTCGTAGACCTGCCCCGCGTCCTGCACGGGCTCGATCGCGTTGCCGTAGAGCGAGTCGCCCGCCATGCGCTGGCGGTAGGAGATGTAGCGCTGGCCCAGGCCCACGTTGTCGGCGTCGGAGTGGGCACCGGCGCCGATGTGCAGGCTCGGAAACGGCAGCGCCGAGAGCGCGTCGATCGACTGGTAGTGGTTCGCGATCGTGATGTCGATCGACTCGTGGTCGGTATAGGCGTAGTAGGCGTCGTTGCTCGAGTAGTGGTAGCTGTGCCCCGTCACGCAGCCGATCAGCCCGGCGGCGTGCTCCTCCTGATAGCCGTCGGTGCGAGGGCGACCGCCGTGGATGCGCATGCCGCGGAAGAGCAGCAGGTCGCCGGCGTGGGGCTGCAGGGGCGCGATCGGCGTGCCGCTCAGGTCATCCAGGCTCGCAGGGTTGGTGGAGCCCGGGTGAAAGGAGCCACCCTTGAAGAACATCACGAAGCGCGGCGCTCCGCTGAAGCTGCTGGCGCCGGCCAACTGGCCCATGGCGCGGGCCACCGGCGTCAGCAGGAATGCCAGCATGCCAAAGCGCTTGATCAGCTCGCGCCGCGTCAGACCCTCACGCGCCATCACGGCACCTCCAAACGCTGGGAGAGCACCGGCGAGCCGGCCAGGATCGCGAGCATGCGCACGATCTCCTGGCTGTCTCCATCGGCGAACTCGAAGAACATCTGGCGCAGCACCGGGTCGTCCCCCGGCAGCTCGTTGCGCCCCATGTAGAAGCGGAAGAGCTGACGCGCGAAGCACTGCTGAAAGCGGAACGACGAGGTCAGCGTGCGCAGCGCCTCCACCGGTGAGTCGGTCTCGAGCACGCCCTCGTCGAGGAACTCGATGCGCACCGAGGTGTCGACCGGCAGGCCCTCGTCCATCGTGCGGTAGCGCCCGATCGGGTCGTAGCGCTCTTGCATGAAGCCGAAGGGATTGATGTAGGCGTGGCAGCCCTGGCACTGGGCGCCCGAGGTCGCGGCCTCGATGCGCTCGCGCTCGGTCGCGTTCGGCGTCTCCGGCACGCTCGTGTCGATGCCCTCCGGGGGGGCACCCAGCGGCAGGCACATGACCTTGCGCGTAAAGAAGACACCGCGCTTGACCAGACGCGTCGTGCTGGGTCCCGAGTGGGAGGCGATCACGGCAGGTTGGGTGAAGATGCCGAGACGCTGGGTCGGGTCGAGCGCGGTGGGAGTGCCGGAGGGGGACGGGGCGGTCCCGTAGATGGCGGCGAGGGCGTCGGATACGAAGGACTCGGTGGACTGGGTGAGGTCCGACAGACGCGGCGCAGCACCCGCGAGCTGCGCGTCGAGGAAGTCGCGGGTCTCCTCGACCATCGCCTGGGCCAGCTCCGGCGTGAACTCTGGGAAGACATCGGTGGCGATCGTGAACTCATCGCTCTCGCGCACCTCGAGCCACGCGATGAAGAAGCGGATCAGCTTCTCGCGCGACATCGGGCTCTGCAGGATCGCGTCCAGCGTGCGCTGGAGCGCGGCCGGGTCCTGCAGCTGGGCGCCGGGATCGTCGATCGACAGCCCAAGCGTCCGCGGGGGCGCGTCGGCGAGCGTGTAGCTCAAGGCCTGCAACCGCTGGGCCGGCAGCAACAACCCCGCCGCATCGATCTGCACCTCGTCACGAAAGACGTAGCTCGGCGAGGCCAGCGTCAGCTCGATCAGCTCAGCCGTGGCCTGCTCGGCGCCCACCTCGGCCACGGCGTCGCGGTAGAAGGCGGCGTAGCGGTCGAGCTGTCCCTGCCCGACGACCCCGCGGAAGGCCCGCGTGACGAAGCTCCGCGCTTCGGCCTCCAGGCACTCGGGCGCGTCCCCGCTGGCGCCGCAGTCGATCACCGTCGCTGGCTGCTGACCGGCGCGCGCCGCGAGCTCGGCGACCCAGCTCGTGAAGGGGGTGAAGTTGGCCGCGTTGAAGCCGAGGTTTTCGGCGTACTCGTAATTGGTCTGCAGCGGGTCGCGCGGCAGCGCAGAGACGGCGGTCTCCCCGTAGCTGTCGGGGAGCAGCTCGCGCGTCGTGAGGTCGAGCTGCACGCGCGTCAGCCGCGACAGGCGCGGGGGCGCGTCGGTGGGCAGCTCGCCGGGGAAGTACTGCTTGGCGATCTCGAAGAGCTCGGGGTTGCGCGCCTGCATCGCCTCGTCGGCGGCGCGAACGGCCTCGGCCATGGCGCCCGCGCCGGCCCCGCCGGAGGGCCCGAAGCCCGCCCCCGGCTCCACCGTGACGGCGCCCGGCTCGCTGCGCTCGCTCCCGATCTCACCCGAGCAGGCGACCGCGGCGAGCAGCGGCAGCGCGCACGCAGCCCTCCCCCACAGCGAGCCCTGCACCCGCACCTGGACCTTGACCATGCCCACACAGAGGGCGCGTGTCGGAAAACCTGGTCAGGAAAAAGACGCTGACGGACAGGGAATCGTCGAGGTTCCGCCCAGGAGCGGCTTCGCCTGCGTTCTTGTCCGCTCGATCGCGGCCAAGGCGATTGCTCGGCTCAGCGTCCTCGAACAAATCCTCGACGTGGCTGCCACGCCTCCGGTTTCTTCTCCGGGCGCGCTCGCTCCTGGACAAACCTCGACGATTCGAGTGACCTGTGGCCCACGCGGTCGGGCAAGCGTATGAGGGCGCGGGCAACGGTGGGAGATCTGGGCTAGGTTGGCGCCATGCGAGCACTGCTGCTCCTGCTGTTGCTGCCGATGATCGGCGCGTGCTCCGGCACCGAGGGCCCGCTGCTCGTCCAGGCGGGCTCGCCGGACGAGAGCGCGCCCGACGCGGGGGACGTCCCGAGCGGCGGGCCGGTCGAGGTGGGGATGACGCTGCAGTACCAGCTGGTCGGCGCGCTCGACGAGGGCGCGGAGGCCGAGCTCTTCGTGATCGATCTCTTCGAACGCAGCGGCGAGGAGATCGCGCGGCTGCACGCGCGCGGGCGCGTCGTGCTGGCCTACGTGGCGGCCGGCAGCCACGAGCCCTGGCGCCCGGACGCCGACGCCTTCCCCGCCGCCACCCTCGGCAATCCGCTGCCCGCCTATCCCGACGAGCGCTGGCTCGACGTGCGCGATCCCACCGTCCGCCAGCTGCAACGCGCGCGCATGGAGCTGGCGCGGGACAAGGGCTTCGACGGCCTGGTGCTGACCGGGCTCGACGCCTACGGGCGCGACAGCGGGCACGCCCTGAGCGCCGACGACCAGCTGGACTACAACCTCTGGCTGGCCGCGCAGGCCCACGCCCTGGCCCTCTCGGTCGGCCTGGCGAGCGCCTGGGCCCAGGCCGAGGCGCTCGCCCCCGAGTACGATTTCGCCATTCATATCGACTGCCTGGCCGAGAATCGCTGCGCCGAGCTGGAGCCCTACCGGCGCGCCGGCCGCCCGGTCTTCGACCTGGAGACCGCCGGCACCCCCGAAGATGTCTGTGCCCAGGCCGCAAGCTTGGGGCTCCCCGTCACGCTCAAGCGCGCTAGCTTCGATGCCTGGCTCCACACCTGTCCGTGACCAGGTTTCGGACGCCAGAGCCACTGAGGTGACGGTGCCCGTGAGTCCCCGCAAGCCGACCCTCGATGCCCCCGCGCCGGTCACCCACCTGCGCGTCGTGGGCGCGCCCGCCCGCGCGTCGGACAGACCGGGCGCGCCCGCCCGCGCGTCGGACAGACCGGGCGCACCGGACCGAGCACCGGCCGACCTGGAGGAGGCCTACCGGCGCTATGCGCCCTACGTCGCGGCGGTCGCGATCCGCATCATCGGCCACGACGAGGAGCTCGACGACCTGGTCCAGGACGTCTTCCTCGACGCCACGCGCGGCATCGCGCGCCTGCGCGAGCCGGGCGCGCTCAAGGGCTGGCTCGCGCGCATCACGGTGCGCGCAGCGATGCGACGCCTGCGCCGGCGCCGCCTGGCCCAGGCCCGGTGGCTGACGCGCGAGCCACCCGA
>JAPPOT010000207.1:0-3025 GCA_028817855.1 Myxococcales bacterium | reverse complement strand
ATCGCCCACGTCTATCGCGCCCTCGATCGTTTGCCCGCCGCCGAGCGGGTGGCCTGGGTGCTGCGCCACGTCCAGGGCGAGACCCTGGAGCAGGCCGCCGCCCTGTGCGAGTGCTCCCTGTCCACCTACCAGCGGCGCCTGCGACGCGCCTGCGCGCACCTGCAGCGGGAGGTGCCCCATGACTGAGCCCCAGCCGTCGCAGCGGGTACGCCAGGCGCTCGCGCGAATCGATCCGCACTGGGACGCCACGCGCACCGAGCACAGCCTCGCAGCCCTGCCCGAGCGACGGAGCCGGCGCACGCGGCAACGGGCCGGGCTCGCCCTCGCCGGCGCGCTCGTGGCTACGCTCGCGTGGCTGGCCCTGCCGGACGTCGATGCGCCCGGCGCAGGCGCGCCCGAGGCCGTGGTCGATGCGCTACAGCTGCGCGACGGCTCGCGCGTGACGATGCTCGAGCCCAGCACGCGCGTGACGGTGGGCGAGTCGAGCGCGCAGCAGGCCGTGCTCACGCTCGAGGCCGGCCGCGCCCGCTTCCAGGTCACGCGCCGTCCCGAGCGCGCCTTTCGCGTGCGGGCGGGCAACGTCACCGTCGACGTGCTCGGCACCACCTTCGAGCTGACGCGCGCGCCGGAGCGTACCCACGTCCGAGTCAGCGAGGGCCGCGTGTCGGTGCGCTGGGGCGAGCAGCGGCGG
This sequence comes from Myxococcales bacterium, assembly GCA_028817855.1. Lineage (GTDB taxonomy): Bacteria > Myxococcota_A > Polyangia > Polyangiales > JAFGIB01 > JAOUOP01. The sequence goes on along the minus strand of JAPPOT010000207.1, from coordinate 2,334 downwards.
GAGCTTTCGGCCGGCGAGGCCAGTTGGTTCCCGCCGGAGGCACCGCAGGCACTGCAGGCACCGCAGGCGACGGCGCCCGCAAGCGAGCCCACCGCGAGCGAGGACGCCGCGCAGGCCGCACCGGTCGCCAGGCGCAAGGCGGACAGGCGCCCCGCAGCCTCGAAGGGCTGGCGCGACCATGCCGAGCAGGGCGAGTTCAAGCGCGCCTACCGGCTGCTCCAGCAACCGGACGCGCGCGTGGCGCCGAGCGTGCGCGAGCTGCTGCTGGCGGCCGACGCCGCGCGTCTCTCCGGACATCCGCGTGAGGCGATCCCGTACCTGCGTCGCGTGATCGACGAGCACCCGAAGGACGCGCGCGCCCCGCTGGCGGCCTTCACCCTGGGCGGCGTGCTGATGAACCAGCTCGGGCTGCCGCGCGAGGCCGAGGCCGCCTACGCGACGGCGCGCGAGCGCACGCGCAGCCCGGCGCTGGCCCAGGACGCCCTGGCGCGGCAGGTCGAGGCTGCTCACCGGGCGGGGGACGGCGCGCTCGCACGCAAGCTCGCCGAACGCTACGCGCGCGAGTACCCGGACGGACGGCGTCTGCAGGCCGTGCGTCGCTTCGGGAACCTGCCGTGAGCGCGCTCGCCCGCGGCGTGCTGATGTCGGTGCTGCTGCTGGGCGCCAACGCCACGACCGCACAGCCCGACGCGGTGACGATCGCGCACGCGGACTGCTCGCCCGAGCGCATCGACGAGGTGGCGAAGCTGGTCGCGTTGGAGCTCTCACCGCGCGCGGTGCGGCGCGCTGGCGACGGCGTGTCCGCGGCGACGCGCGCGTGGGTGCGCTGTCACGACGGTCGCGCCGAGCTCGAGGTGGTCGACCCCACGCGCGCCGAGCCGCTGACGCTGTCGATCGATCTGGAGGCGACCCCCGACAACGCACGGACACGCCTGCTCGCCCTCACCCTCGCCGAGCTGATCGCCACCGCGCGACTGGAAGCCTCGGCACCGATCGCCACAGCCGAAGCCGAAGCCGAAGCCGAAGCCGACGCAGAGGTGAGCGAAGTGAGCCCACCCAGCGAGCGCTGGCTGTGGGTCGGCGTCGGTGGCAGCCGTCAGGGCGAGCCCGGGCTGTGGTCCCCCGCCATCCACCTGGGCGGCGCGCTCACGCTCGGCGCACGCTTCGGCCTGCTGCTGGAGCTGCAAGGGCACAGCGGCGCCGGCACGCCCGCGAGCGACGCCACCCGCACCACCGTCCACACGCGCGGCCTGTCGGCAACCGCGGGCGCCGCGGCGCTGCTGAGCCTGGGCGGCGTCGAGCTCGTGCTGGGGGCGGGCGCCGAGCTGGGCTACGCGCACCTGTCGGGAAGCAGCGATGACGGCGGTGTCGAGGGCCGTGACCTGCAGGGGCTGTGGGCAGGCCCGGCGCTGTCGGCCGGCGTGCACCTCCCGGTCGCGCGTCCGTGGGCGCTGCGCCTGGCCCTCGATCTGGACTACGTGCTGGTGCCGGTGCGCGGGCTCGACCGCGACGACAGCGCGCTCTACGCGGTCGACGGTCCGCGCGCGACGCTGGTGCTCGCACTGGCGCTCGACGTCACACGAACTCGACGAGCTGCACGTTGAGCAGCGCCGCGGTCTCCGTCGGCTCCGACGCGGCCACGATCGCGCGCACCTCGCGGTAGCTGCCACGCAACAGCTCGCGCACGCGCGTGAGGTCCTCGTGGGAGAGGGACACCACGTTGTAGGCGAAGAGGCTCTTGGCCTCGGGCCGGCCGAAGTGATCGAAGGCGATTCGAGCCCAGTGGGCCATGTGATCGCGTGTGGCCACCGGATCGGAGACCGTGTCGACGGTGAGGTTGCCCGCCACCAGGTAGCGGTCGCCGTCGCGACGCACGACGGCCGCCTGCTCGAGCTTGTCGAGCGCACGCGCCACGTCCTCGCTGGCGATGCCGAGGCGGCCCGCGATCCACGCGCTGCCGTCGGCGCAGTGGGCCGCGTAGGCCTCGGTTTCGAGCACGCGCAGCACGGCCTCGGTCCAGGGCTCATCGAAGGCCAGGCGCTTGGCCGCGTGGGCGGTGCGATGGCGCGGAAGCAGCTCCGGCACCTGCTCGATCGGGACGAGCTCGGCCACCAGGTCGGGCAGCCGACCGGTGATCGCATCCACCAGGCGGAAGAAGTCGGGCACGCGCGGCTCGGCCTGCCCGCGCAACCAGCGGCCGACCGCGAAACGGGAGCGACCGGTGCGCTCCGCCAGCTCGCCGATCGCCAGCGAGCCGCGTACCGCATCGAGCCAGCCCGCGATCGACGCGGCCTCCGGGTCGGGCGGCGCGGCGGGGTGGAAGCGTGCAAAGGC
>JAPPOT010000154.1:4429-7082 GCA_028817855.1 Myxococcales bacterium | reverse complement strand
ACCGCGGCATGGACCTCGAGGCGCTCGAGGACCTGCGCACGCTGCTGTCGGTGGTTCGCGCGGGCAAGCTGCCGCAGCAACGCGCCGCCATCATGCGCATCGGGGCCCTGCTGTCGGAGCCGAAGAAACTGCCGTCCGCGCAGGTGCGCGAGGCGATCGAGACGCTGGTGCACCTGCGCAAGTTCTCGCTGGCCTACGAGCTGTCCACCGTCTGCGCCCAGCTGGCGGGCGCAGACGGCAGGCGCGCGCGCAACGGACGGCGCGAGTGGGACAAGCTGGCATCGAGCGTGGAGCAGGGCGTGCGCGAGTACTGGGACGGCGCGCGCGACCGCGATCCGGTGGCGGACCTGCACGGCGACCAACGGATGCAACTGCTCTCGCGCACGCGCGACCTGTCTGACGTGGTGATGCGCCACCTGTCGGCCATCCTGCTGGACGCCAGCGGCTCGGTGGAGCGCGACGTGCGGCTGTCACTGGCGGGCGCAGTGCGCAACGCGGGCGATGCGCGGCTCGTGCCGGTGCTGCGGGCGCTGCTCGAGGGCCCGGAGGCGGAGATGCTCATCCCCGCGGCGCGAGCGCTGGCCCGCATCGAGGATCCGCGCGTGCATCCCATCCTGCGCGCCGCCTACGAGCGCACCGCGACCCCCGAGCTGCGGCTGGTGATCGCCGGTGGGCTCGGGCTGGCCGGCGACGTGCGCGGCCGCGGCTACGTGCGCGAGGTGCTCGCGAGCAAGGACGAGAAGCTGCTGCCCAACGCGCTCGAGGCCCTCGGCATCATCGGCAGCACCGACGACATCCAGGCGCTCGGGGAGCTGATCGAGCAGGGCGATGACCTGCTCGATCAGGCGGTGGTCAACACGCTCGGCCGGATCGGCGACGCGCGCGCGCTCTCGACGCTGGCGACCATCAACCTGGGCGGTGCCAGCTCGGCCCTGCGTGCGGAGCTCGAGGAGGCGCGCGCGGCGATCGTGGCGCGCCTAGAGCTCCTCGGCGAGGAACCGCCCAGCGACGAGGAGGTCGCCCAGACCTTCGACACCACCAAGATGGCCGCGATGGTGAAGCGCAAGGACCCGGCCGCCGTGCGCTTCCGCGCGCGCTGGTGCCAGCTGGTCGGCTACCTGTGGCTGTCGCTGGGCGCGACCGGTGCCGCCATCACGCGCTTCGAGGCGGCCGCCGCGCTGCGCCCGGACTGGGTCGCGCCAGTGCTGCAGGCCGCCAACATCTACGCGCGCCGCAAGGAGAGCTCGCAGGCCCTGTCGGCCTTTCGACGTGCGCTCGAGATCGATCGCGACGCCGTCGAAGACAGCCCGGGGGCGGTGCGCCTGCTGGCCCAGAGCTTCTTGCGTCGCGCCGAGGCGATGGATCGGGATGGGCGCGAGGACATCGCGCGCGGTCTGCTGGAGGAGGCGCTGTCGCTCGACCTGCGACAGGCCCCGAGCGGCCTGCGCTTCGCTCTCAGCGAGCGACTCGACACGCTCAAGTCGAGGGGCGTGTGAAGCGCTTCAAGGACGCGGCCCGCGCGGCCTATCGATCGACCTACGCGGGCCAGGGCACCGACGAGGGCCACGTGGAGCGCCTGAGCATCGACGTGGACACAGGCGGCCAGCGCGAGATCGTCTCGCTGCGCCTGTCGGGTGATCGGTTGCTGTGGTCGTGCACCTGCGGTGAGCTGGAGTGCAAGCACGCCCGGACCGCGCTCGCGTTCCTCGTCGACGCGGAAGCGGAGGGAGAGAGCGCGACGCGCATCACGGCGGTCTACGAGCCCTCGCCGGTGGCCGGGGCCGACGTGCGAACGGTGGACGAGTCGGATCAGGCGGCGCGCGCCGACACTGCGGGGCTGCGGCGCATCCTCACGGACGTGGTCACCGCGGTCGTTCGCTCCGGTGTTGCGGGCGGGGCCTCGCCCTCGATCGACGAGGCGCTGCAACGACTGGTGGAAGCGGCGCCCAGCCCGCTGCCGCTCGGCATCAGTCGCTGGATCGGCCGGCTGCGGGGTGCGCTCGAGACCAAGGACGTGGAGTCCACCGCGCGGATCCTGGATGGGGCGACGCGCGTGATCGAGGATCTGGCGGAGGGCACACCGGGCGAGGATGCGCGTCGGCGCATCGTCTCGTGGCTGGGTGCGCTCACCCACGAGGCCGGCGCGGCAGAGCGCGTCAGCGACCGGACGATGGTCGAGCTGGCACGCGAGTGGCTGCCGGGCGTGCGGCGGGCCGGCGTCGAGCGGCGCTACCTGATCGACCTGGGCAACGGCGAGGTCTACCGCGAGGAGCGCTCCGGGGGCGCACAGACCGCCTCCCTGGGCAGCTGCCCGCGGGTGATCCACGTGGGGCTCGCGTCGATCGAGCGGGGCGCCGGGCCGCGACGCATTCGGCTGCTTCAGTATGCGACCACGCCAGTGGTCGACGACGCCTCCTGGGATCGCGTGAGCGAGTGGGCCACGCGCAGTTTCCTGCCCCTGGCCACACGCTACCGCGACGCCATCGACGCCTACCCCGGGCTGGCCGAGCCCTTCGCGCTGGTGGCGCCCGACAGTGTCAACGGCGAGGAGCAGCCGGTGCTGAGGGATGACGCCGGTCACCCGCTGCCCTGCACCGGCGAGCCGGCCGCCCTGCGCGACCTGGAGGCACGGACCGCCGGCCGCCAGCAACCG
>JAPPOT010000154.1:0-4419 GCA_028817855.1 Myxococcales bacterium | reverse complement strand
CCGCCGAGCCGGCCGCCCGCCCCGACCCTGCGGCCCTGCCGGCCCTCCTCACGCAAGCGGTCACCCCCCCCGGTCGACTGGTGGATCCGGGCGGAGTCCTCGCCATCGTGCCGCTGAGCGCCGCGATCGGGCGCCGCGGACAGGTCTGCTACACCCAGATCTAGAACCCGTCTTTGGACGCGTTCCAGGGCACGACCGCGTCGCGGTCGCGAGTAATAGGGGCTAGAGTCCCGAGCCCATGCGCGAAAAGCTTCTCCTGATTGGTGCCGGAGGCAACCTCGGACGGTCTTTCTGCCGTGTGCTGGACGCACGTGGCGAGCGATACCGGGCGGTGGACTATCCCGAGGTCGACGTGCGCGACCCGGCCCATGTCGAGGCCGCCATCGCGCCCGGTACGGAGCTTGTGATCAACTGCAGCGCCTACACCGACGTGGACGGCGCGGAGAGCGCCATCGACGCGGCGATGGCGCTCAACGCGGAGGCACCCGGGCGGATGGCGGCGCGCTGCGCGGAGCTGGGCGCGCGCTACGTGGACTTCGGCACCGACTACGTCTTCAACGGCAAGGGCGAGGCCCCGTACCCCGTCGATGGTGAGCACAACCCGTGCAACGCGTACGGGCGAAGCAAGGCCGCGGGAGAGAAGGCCATCGCCGCGGCGGGCGGCAAGCACTTGATCGTGCGCACGAGCTGGCTCTACGCGCCCTGGGGCAAGAACTTCGTGCTCACCATCGCCAAGCTCGCCCGCGAGAACGACACCATCCAGGTCGTCGACGACCAGCGCGGCCGACCGACCAGCGCCATCTACCTGGCCCAGCGCGCGCTGCAGCTGCTCGACGCCGGCGCGACGGGCATCTACCACGGCACCGACGGCGGCGAGTGCACCTGGTTCGACTTCGCGAGCGCCATCGTCGAGGGCCTCCGCATCGACTGCAAGGTCGAGGCCTGCGGCAGCCACCGCTACCCCCGCCCCGCCGTCCGCCCCGCCTACAGCGTCCTCGACCTCAGCCAGCCGGAAGCCCTGATCGGCCCCTCCCGAAGCTGGCGGGAAAACCTCGCCGATGTGCTGAGGCAGCTGTAGCTGCCCAGGAGTCGTGGTGTCCTTTGCCGGGCGTGCAGTGGGTGCCTGAAGGGGCTCTTGGGGGCGAGGATCGGGGCAGGCGCTGCCACCTCGGTGGCGCCCTGGAAGCCTGGCAGCCCTCTGACTCGCCTCAGGCTCCGAACGCGACACACGGCGTGACAGTTCTGCGCCTCCGAACGGCGGGCTGCCCACACCATCGCCTCAGGCCCCACCGCGCTGCGCGAGCTCTACTGCGCCTCCGAGGCCGGCCCAGACCCGCCGGGGTCTGCAGCGTCCGCGTTGACGTAACGGCGGCACGCAGAAAACCACCCAGCGCCACCATTCAACCCAACAGCCGCTCGCCCGCCAGGTTCCCGTAGCGATGATACTGATGCGAGACGCTCTGCTCGCGCAGGTAGCGGAGCAGCTCGATGCGACCGGTCTGGAGGACGGGCTCGCTGCTGTAGTGGCCGCCGCCGCCTTCCACCCCGCGCTGGACCTCCGGCTCCGGTGAGCCGATGGCGCGCACGCGGTCGTAGGAGGACGCTCGGCCCGCGCAGGAAGCCTCGGGCTCCACGACGGTGCCGACCCCGGGCAGGGCGTCGTGGTGGGGCAGGGTGATGCTGACCTCGGGAGCGACGCTCAGCTCCACGATCAGGCCCGCCGTGAGCGCTGCGGCACAGGCGAGCAACACGTCGACCACATCGGCGTCGTCACTGGCGCGCAGCATCATCGGCTCGCAGGGCCGGTAGCGAAAACGGTTGCGCTCGCCCAGCACCTGGCTGGGATCGTGGTCGACGCCGAAGTGCTCCCTCCACGCCAGCGCGTAGTCGCACGCACCGAGGCTCAAACGCTCGCGCTGGGCCTCACTGAGCGGCCTCCGGACGTGCGTGAGCAGATCCGCCGCCGCCGACACCGGTGGGCACGCGACACTCGGCGGCGACTTGTGCCGCGCGTGCGTCATCTGCAGCACGTAGTTCGGCCCACCCGCCTTGGCCCCGGCGCCGAAGGCGGAGTCCTTGTAGCCGCCAAAGGGCTGTCGACGCACGATCGCACCGGTGATGGCCCGGTTGATGTAGAGGTTGCCGGCGGGCATGCGGCGCGCCCAACGCTGCTGCTCGCGCTCGTCCAGGCTGTGCAGCCCGGCGGTGAGCCCGTAGGGCGTCCCGGACGCCAGCCGCAGCGCGTGGTCCAGATCGTCCGCGCGCATCACGCCCAGCACCGGCCCAAAGAACTCCGTCACGTGCGTGAAGCTGCCCTCGCGCACGCCGAGCTTGATCCCCGGGCTCCACATCCTCGGGTTGCGGGCATCGCGCTTCGGCTCGACCAGCCAGCGCTCGCCCTCCTCGAGATTGGTGAGGCCGCGCAGCAACGGATCGCGCGCCGGATGGATCAGGGGCGTCACGAACGCGCGCGCATCCCACGCCGGACCGACCGGTAGGCTCTCGGTCGCGTCGCGCAGGGTCTCGCGAAAGCCCCCGTCGTCGTAGACCTCGGCCTCGCAGATCAGCAGGCTGCAGGCGCTGCACTTCTGGCCGGCGTGACCGAAGGCCGAGTAGACCACGTCCTTGATCGCCTGGTCGCGGTCGGCCATGGCGCTGACGATGATCGAGTTCTTGCCGCCGGTCTCGGCCGCCAGGTCGATGCCCGGGCGCAGCTCGCGAAAGAGGCACGCCGTGGCGGTGGCGCCGGTGAGCACCACGTGATCGACGCGCGCGTCGCGCACCAGGGCGCTCGCGACCTCGTCCTCGCACAACACCAGCTGCAGCACGCGCTTCGGCACGCCTGCCTCCCAGCACACGCGCGCCAGGAGCTCGGCCACGAGCACGGTCTCCAGTGCCGGCTTCAGGATGACAGCATTGCCCGCCATCAGCCCGGCCACCACGCCCCCGCACGGGATCGCCAGCGGGAAATTCCACGGCGGCGTCACCAGCACGACCCCCTTGGGCGAGAGGGTCGCGGTGCCGGAGACGCCGTCCGCCAACTGGGTGAAGCTCTCGGCGTAATACTCGGCGAAGTCGATCGCCTCCGAGACCTCGACGTCGGCTTGATCGATGCGCTTGCCACCGTCGAGCACCATCGCCGAGATCAGCTCGCCGCGCTTGGCGCGCAGGCCCGCCGCGATCGCGCGCAAGGCCTCGGCCCGCGCACCCACCGAGCGCTTGGCCCACTCGGGTGCAGCCTGGGCGGCGTTGGCCAGCGCGGCCTGCACGTCCTCGGCCTGGGCGAGGGCCAAGCGGTACGGCGTCACACCCGGGCGTGAGGGATCGAAGCCATCGGCGAAGGGCCCGCGCCACAGGTGCTCGCCCCCGATCTGCGACGCCAGCTCGAGGCCGTGCTGCGCCTCCCTGCGCGCGACGTGCTCGAGGATCCAGGCCCGGCTGTCGGCGTGAACGAAGTCGGTATCGCTCGCATTCTCGAAGCGCCCCTCGCGCGGGGCGGGCTCGCGGCCGCGATCCTGGTGTCTGAGCACCCGTTCGGAGCTCCCCCCGCGCTCACGAATGGCGCGCTCGAAGCGCGCGCGCTGCTCCTCCCACGCCTCGTCACCGACGCGCAGGGTCAGCGAGTGGCGCAGGTAGTTCTCCTCGGCAGTATTCTCGTCCAGCCGGCGCATCAGGTACGCGATCGCGCTCTGCATCGCGTCCTGCTCCACCACCGGCGCATAGACGAGCGTGCCCTGCGCCAGCTGGCAGAGCGTGCGCCGCATCGGATCGGCCATTCCCTCGATCAGCTCCACGCTGACCCGCTGCTCCACCCCGCGACTGGCGCGCAGCACGAGCCCGTAGGCCTGATCGAAGAGATTGTGGCTTGCGATCCCGAGCTCGACGGCGGCGGCATGCTCGGGCTCGCAGCCGTACTCGAGCATCTTCTTGAAGTTGGCGTCCACCTCCGCCTTGCTGCCATAGATGGGCACGGTCCAGCCGTGCAGCGCCGCCTCGACGCGCTCGGTCAGCAGATTGGCGCCCTTCACCAGGCGCAGGCGAACCGGCGCCCCGCCGCGAGCGACTCGCGCGCGCGCCCAGTCGGTCAGCTCGCGCTGCAGCGGTGCGGAGTCTGGCAGGTAGGCCTGCAGCACGACACCCGCCGTGAGCGGCAGCAGATCTTCCTCGTCCATCACCGCACGGAAGGCGTCGAGTGTCAGGTGCAGGTCGCGGTAGGCCTCCATGTCGAGGTTGACCAGCGTCGGCAGCCGCGTGCCGTCCGGGCGCACGTAGGGGTGGGCGAGGGCGCTGCGATAGATCTCACGCAGGCGCCCCTTCAGCTCGCTTAGCGTCTCGTCCCACGCGAGCAGCTCGATCTGGCTGTAGATCGACGACACCTTCACGGAGATCGACTCCACGTCGGCGCGCATCGCCCAGTAC
>JAPPOT010000484.1 GCA_028817855.1 Myxococcales bacterium | reverse complement strand
CCTTGCGGCGAGTGGCATCGCCAGGTGGCCGAGCGCAGCGTCCTGCCCGAGGGCGACACCCACGGATACCGGGCCCACGGCCGGCGCGGCGTGACGGAGGCGATGGCCCGCCACCAGTGGGCGATGGAGGAGCTGTGGCTGGGGCTGACCTCACCGCGTCACGCGGACTGGATCCGCGGCGCCGACGCGCTGGCCGACCAATGGCAGCCGATCCCGGCACCGGCGCCTACCGACCCGTCGCCGGGGGATGCGGCCGCTTCGGAGGGCGGCGCCGAGAGCGTCGCGCCCGCTCCGGCGCCAGAGGTGGATGCGGCGCAGGCCGAGCGCATCCGCGCGATCCGGGGGATGGGGGCAGAGTTGCGGGCGGCACAGACGCCTCACGCCCGAGCGAAGGCGCTGGGGGCCCTCTTCGTGGAGTGCGCCCGCTGCCACACGGGCTCCTGAACCCGCCCCTGTGAAACGAAATCGGTCGAGGCGAACCTCGACCGATTTCAGCGCGCGAGCGAGCCCATGGGATCCCAGGCCGGCAAGACTCTCGGCCTGGTGTCGAGAGCCTTTTGCAGCTTCGGCGGCAGGTAACTGCGGTGGACGGCGAGCTCGAACATGTGTTCTGTGAACCAGGCGTCGCTCATCAGGAAGTAGCCGCGCTTGCCGGCATCCTCGCCCCAGCTGTTTTCCACGCGCCAGCGCCGAGGCTTGCCACCGACGAGGTCGACGCCAGTGAAGACCATCGCATGGTTCATGGCGGTCGCACCATACTGCAGGCGATCGGCCTTGGGCATGTCGAGGGTGGTGTCGTAGATCGCCTCGTAGTCACGCAGGTTCACGTCCCACAGGCCGCGCCCCCGGTCCATCTGCTTGGAGCAATCGCAGCCGAACCAGACCGGCTCGCCGGCTTTCAGTGAACGCACGCTGAGCTTGCGCATCAGCTCGATGTCGACGTTGAGGTACTTGACCGTGCCCTCGCCCCAGACGTTGCCCAGGTACTCGACCGTGTAGGTCTTGCCGGGCGGGTTCTCGGGGCGGGGGTCGTGCACCAGGCAGACGTAGTCGTCCAGCGCCTTGGTCACGTACCTCGCTGCAAATTTTTGCGGTGTCATGTTCGGCTGGCGATGGACCTTCCTGTTCTTGTCGCGCCACTGCCAGTCGAACGTGGTGGGCGGTTGGCCCAGGTGAATCGCGAGCATGCGGTAGACCGCCTCGATGATCTCGGCCTTCCTGGCGCGCAGCTCGCTCGCGCTGGCGCTGGCCGCCGCCAGATCGCGTAGCTCCTTCGCGCCGAGCCGCAGGCGTGCCACCAGGCCGCGGTTCATCTCCCGGCTGGCCGAGGAGCTCTCGGTTTCAGGCATGATCGACTTCGGCACCAGACCGTACTTCCTCACCAGGTGCACGAACATGTCCCACTGGCCACCATCGCTCACCGGCGCCCGCAACAGGAAGGCAACCGTGCGGTCGTCCGCCGGCCGGTCGGCGAGCTCGATCATCGCCTCCAGGAAGTAGTTGGCCTTCTCGAGCTTGTCCCAGAACATCACGTAGCTCTGGCTGAACTCGAAGTTGGCAAGCTTGAGCTTCTTCGCCGCCGAGGGACGCAGCAGGTTGAGGCCGGCGAACATCCAACAGCGCCCGGTCTGCTTCTGCGCCGTGACCGGCCACGAGTCGAGCATGATCGAGAAGGTGTGATCGGCGTCGATGATCACGTCGCGCTGGCTGGCGAGCTTGCTCATCGAGACCTGAGCCACCGCGTTGTGCAGCAGGCGGTACTTGGGGTCGTCGTCCAGGCCCCCGGCTAGCGCGGCGAGCTGCTTCTTGCCGATGTCCGCTCCGGCGCTCCTGCGTCTGCGCTTGGTGCCCGCGCCGCCGGTGCCCTTGCGGGGCCTGGTCCGGCTGCGGGTCTCTCTTCGGCTCACGCGCATGGCTCGCTCCTCCCTGGGCTACGCAGGATCGCGCGAGGTCCATTGTGTCACAAGTCGGCGCGCCGAACTGTCAGCGCGGGGACGGGAGCCGTCATCGCCGCTGCGGTCCGCCCGAAAAGCGCCGAGAGCTCCTTGAGATGCGCAGATGGGCTCTAGACGAGCAGGGAGCCGCCGTCGATCGCGAACGTCTGGCCGGTCATGTAGCTCGAGGCGGGCGAGGCCAGGTAGAGCACGCCCATGGCGATTTCCTCGGGCTGGCCGACGCGCTGCATCGGGATGCGCTTGGCGGTGGCGTCGCGCGCGGCCCGGGCTTGCTCGTCGGGCAGCACGTCGAAGATGGCGCCGTAGAGCTTGGTCTCCACCGCACCGGGGGCGATGCAGTTGACGCGGATCCCGTGCGCGGCCCATTCGGCGGCCATCACCTCGGTCGTCATGCGCACGGCGGCCTTGGAGATGCTGTAGTGGGCGGTGCCCGCCTGTGGCTTGTAGCCGGCCACCGACGAGATGTTGATGATGCTCCCGCCGTCACCCTGGTCGCGCATGCGGCGCGCCGCCGCCTGACTCAAGAAGAACAGGCCCTTGAGGTTCAGGTTCATGACCGAGTCCCAGGCCTCTTCCGTCATGTCCATCGCGGTCGAGGCGAAGCTAGTGCCCGCGTTGTTCACGAGGATGTCGATGCGCCCGAGCTCGCCCACGACCCGCTTGACCAGCGGCTCGAGCTGGTCGATGCGGCCGACGTGACATTCCGTAGCCAGTGCGCGCCGCCCGAGCGCGCGGATGTCGCCCGCGACCCGATCCAGGTCCGGGGCCTTGCGGCTGGTGACCGCGACGTCGGCGCCCGCCTTGGCGAGCGCCTTGGCGCACGCCTCGCCGATGCCGCGGCTGCCCCCTGTGACCAGGGCGACCTTTCCTTCGAGAGAGAACTTGGGCAGATCCACGATGACGACTCCTCGTATGCAGGCAGCGACGCTAGCATGGCGACCGGGAGAAGCGCAGCGGAAGCGACTCGAGGCCGCGCTCGCCGCCGCGCTTCCAGCGCACGCAGCGGCCACAGGCCAGGTCGCGCCCACGGACGCGAGCAATGTGCGCCAACGACAGTGCGTTCCTTGGCCAGGGCAGGTCAGCTGCGGCTGGCGCTCGACCCCAGCGCTTCAGGTTCGAGGTCCGGGTCCGCGCGCAGGACCGGGTCGAGCTGTACGCCGAAGGTGTTGAGGAGCATGCAGACCTGTGTGTAATGGCCGACCACGAAGACGACGTCCATGCGCTGCCGCTGGTCGAAGTGCTCCGCCAGTGCGTTCCAGGTCGCGTCGGAGACGAAGTGGGTCTGCCCGAGCTCGTCGGCGGCTGTGAGCAGGAGGTGGTCCTGCTCCGACCACGCATCCCAGGCGGGGCCGTGCTTGATCCCGTTCAGCTCTTCCGCGGTGAGGCCGGCGGCGCGCCCGATCCGCGCGTGCTGAGACCACTCGTAGCCGCTGCGACAATTCCAGCCGACGCGCGGGATCAGCAGCTCCCGCTCGCGGTCGGGCAAGGTGGAGCGCAGCATCACGAACCCGCCCCAGGTGTTGAATGCCTTCAGCGCCTCGGGCACGTGCCCGAGGGTCGTGAAGATGTTGAAGAGCTGACCGCGCGCCGCGAGTGGCGCCAGCGCCTGGCGCTGTTCGTCGGAGTACTCGTCCTCCTGCAAGGGCGGGATGCGGGGCTCTCTCAGGCGCATGCGGTCAGTCCTCGAAGATGGCCACGACCCGCGACCAGCCGGCCGAGGCGCCCTTGATCTTCACCGGGAAGCAGGCGATCTCGAAGCCGAAGGGCGGAAGCGACGCCAGGTTGGTGAGCTTCTCCATCTGCCAGTACGGGATCTCACGTCCCGCCTTGTGGCCCTCCCAGATGATCTTCGGGTCGCGCGTCCTCGCCCAGGTCTTCGCCGTGTGGCTGAAGGGCGCGTCCCAGGACCAGGCGTCGGTGCCCACCACACGGACACCGCGCTCCGTCAGGTAGAGGGTGGCCTCGCGGCCCATGCCGCAGCCCGCGTGGATGTACTCGGGCTTGCCGAAGGCCTCGCCGGCGCGGGTGTTGATGACGACGATGTCGAGCGGCTTCAGCTCGTGGCCGATGCGCTCGAGCTCCCCCTCCACGTCCCCGGCGGTCGCGACGTAGCCGTCGGGGAGCTCGCGGAAGTCCAGCTTCACGCCGGGCGCCAGGCACTGCTCGAGCGGCGTCTCGTCGATGGACGGGGCGGGCGTCCGGCCGCGATCGGTGGTGGAGTGGAAGTGATAGGGCGCATCCATGTGCGTCCCGTTGTGCGTCGAGAGCCGAACCCGCTCGGTCGCCCAGCCCTCGCTGTCGGGCAGGTCGTCCGCCGTCAGGCCCTCGAAGAAGCCGGCCATCGCCGCAACGGAGTCCCGATGCCGTGTGTACTCGATCTTCGGCTCCATGCCGGGCGGGTCCGAGGGCACGCCCATCTCGATGGCGATCGAGAGGTCCACGAAGCGCCGCGCCATCTCAGGCCTCCCCGCCCGCCGCGCGCACGCGGTTCTGGAGCACGCCGATTCGGTCGATCTCGAGCTCCACGACATCCTCGGACTGCAGGAAGCGCAGCAGCTCCAGCCCGCAGCCGCCCCCCACGGTGCCCGAGCCGATGATCTCGCCGGGGTGGAGGGTCTCGCCCTGGGAGATATGCGCGATCAGGTCCTCGAACTTCCAGTGCATGGTGCTCGACGACGAATCGCACCAGGTCTCGCCGTTCACGCGGGCCTGCATCCGTAGCGCATACGGATCGCCGATCTCGTCGATCGTCGTGATGCACGGGCCCAGCGCGTTGGCGCCATCGAAGTCCTTGCCCTTGGCCGGTCCGAGTCGCCCCCCCATCTCCACGCCCTGGGCATCGCGCGCCGAGAAGTCGTTGAAGATGGTGAAGCCGAAGATGTGCTCGCGGGCGGCCACCCGGTCGATGTCCTTGCCGCCGCGCCCGATCACGCATGCCAGCTCGAGCTCGAAGTCCATCACGCGAGAGTAGCGCGGCCAGTGGACGACATCACCCGGTCCAGACACCGCGAAGCGGTTCGCCTTGTAGTAGACCGGCTGGCGCTCGTAGATGGCGGGCAGCTCGTAGCTCGCGGCCATCACCTCGTACTCCGCCATGCGCTGCGGCTCGCCGCTCGCCATCGCCCTGAGCTTGGCCGCGCCCAGGTTGCTCTGCCGGATGTGCAGATGGAAGGACATGGCGTCGCGCATCTGGGGAGGCCGCGGCAACGGCGCGAGCAGCGGGTTTTCGTCGCGGGGGAGACGGTGGTCGCGTTGCGCCGTGGCCGTGAGCGCTCGCGCCCGCGCCCACGCCTCCGGTCCGGCTTCGATCAGGGCGAGCATGGAGGCGAAGGCGGGCGCATCGCCGGCTGCGGTCAGGTCGAGCAGCTGGTCGTCCTCGACCAGTGCGCCGAGCCGCGCCGTGCGCGATCGGCCCTCGCGAAAGGTGACCAGGCGCATCGCGCTACTCCATGAAGGCGACCACGCGGGCCGGCGCTGCGCTGCAGTGCGCGAGCTTGATCGGGAAGAACCCGACCTTGAAACCATGGCGCGGCAGGTCCTTCAGGTTCATCAGCTGCTGCACGATGAAGACCTCGCGGTCGCGACCTGCGAAGTGGCCGTCCCAGATCTGCGATTCGTCCTGCGTCTCCTCGAAGGCCTTGCGCATGACGCCGAAGGGCCGATCCCAGCCCAGGGCGTCGGTCCCGAGCACCTTCGCGCCGAGCTCGGCGAGGAAGAGCGTGCCTTCGCGCGTCATGCCCGGGTAGACGTAGCAGCGCAGGTCCTGGATCGAGTGCTGCTCCATGCCGGTGCGCAAGAGGATCGCGCAGCCCGGCGTGACCTCGCCGCCGTTCTCCTCCAGCGCCCGGCGCAGGGCGGCCACGGTGATGCCGTCGCCGGGCTTGGCCAGCTCCCTCAGATCGAGCACCAGCGCGTCGCAGTAGAGCTCCTCGAGGCCGATTTGCTCGATCGTGCGTGCCGGCTTGCCCTCGCACTGGGATCCGTAGTGCAGGGGGGCGTCGACGTGCGTGCCGATGTGGGAGTTGATGGTGATGCGCTCCTCCCCCCAGCCCTCGCCATCGGGCAGGTGGTGGCGCTCGCAGCCGAAGACCTGGCACATGATGTCGGCGCCGCGGTCCTTGGGTCCGCGGTAGTCGACCTTCGGCACGAGCACGCTCGACGAGGGGCGGACCGGCTCCGGTAGGCGTTCGTAGTCGGTCGAGTCGAGCGCGCGGGTGAGATCGATTAGCTGCATGGAATCCTCCCTGCCCGGCCCGGCGTCAGGCCTCGAGCACGACCTTGCCCCAGGTGCTGCCATCCTCGAACGCGCGCACGGCCTCGGCGCCCTGTTCGAGCGGGAAGACCGTGGGCTCGATCAGCTCCTCGTTTTGAATCCAGTCGCGCACGAAGCGCTGGGCGGCGGTCCAGTCGGGCGTGCCCGCCCAGGCCAGGCACGAGAAGGGCATGATGGTGATGCCGTCGTAGCCGATCGGCGCGAGGTTCAGCTGCCCGCGGCCCCCGATGTAGCCGTAGAGCACCCAGCGGCCGCGCTTGCGGATCACCTTCGGGTCGGTGTCCATGGTCGAGCCCGAGACCCCATTGAGCGAGACGTCGACGCCACCACCGCGCTCGCCCAGGGCGGCGAAGCCGGAGGCCTTGGGGCCGAAGATGCGCTCGATGTCCTCGACGTAGTCGGTGGTCTTGTAGTTGATGACGTGATCGGCGCCGTTGGCGCGCACGATCTCGGCCTTCTCGTCGGTGCTGGTCAGGCCGACCACGGTGACGTTCTCGAAGCGACGCTTGAGGATCTGGACCAGGAGCAGGCCGACGCCGCCCGCCGCGGTGTGGACCAGCACGCGCTCGCCCTCGGCCACCTTCGCCCAGGTGTAGACCGCGAGATAGGCGGTGCGCAGGTTGACGGGGTAGGCGAGCACCTGCTTGAGGTCCACGCCCTCGGGAACCGGCATCAGCGCGGCCGCCGGGGCCGCCACGTACTCGGCGAAGGCCCCGCCGGGTGGCGTCGCCATGGCGCGGTCGCCGGGCTTCCACTTGGTCACGTTGGCGCCCACCGCCTCGACCACACCCGAAGCCTCCTGCCCCATCACGAAGGGCGTGGGGCGCGCCTTCGAGGGGCGGCCTTCGCGCGCCATGATGTCGCCCCAGCGGACGCCCGCGTACTTCACCTTGAGCAGCACGTCATCGGGCCCCACCTGGGGGGTCTCCACCTCGCCCAGGCTCAGGTTCTCGGCGCCACCGTAGGCGTTCAGCATGATCGCTTTCATCTTCAGCCTCCCGGGATCGGGAATGGCATGCTCCCCATTATTCGTCTAATGAAAGATATTGATGGTGGATATCGATGAAACGAAAATCAGGAAGCTCGACGGCACCCTGCTGCTCGTGCTTCGCGAGCTGCTGCGCAGGCGCAAGGCGACGGATGTGGCCCGCCGGCTCGGGCTCAGCCAGTCCGCCGTCAGCCACGCCCTCGCGAGGCTGCGGGAGCTGTTCGACGACCCGCTCTTCGTGCGGCAGCCGCACGGGCTCTCGCCGACCCGGCACGCCCTCGCCCTGGCCCCGAAGATCGACGCGCTGCTCGAGGGCGTCTCGGATGCGCTCGGCCTGAGCACTCGCTTCGACCCCGAGCGCAGCGCGCGCAGCTTTCGTATCGCGGCACCCGAGTTCCTGGTCGCCCTGCTGGCCGGACCCCTGCTCGAAGACTTCGCGCAGAAAGGCCCAGGCGCGCGCTTCGGATTCCTACCCTCGCTCGGCGAGGAGGCCCTGCAGGCGCTGCGGCGCGACGAGTTGGACCTCGCCGTCGGGCGCTTCGCGCGTGTGCCCGACGACCTCACGGCGACGCGCCTGCTCGAGGACCGCTACTGCCTGGTCGCGCGCAAGCGTCACCCCGCCGTGCCACGCAAGCTGGACCGCCAGCAGCTCCGCACGCTCGACCACGTGCAGGTCTCCGTCGCCGGAGACTTCCAGAGCCCGCTCCTTCCCGAGCTCGAGGCGCTCGGCATCGAGCGGCGCGTCGTGGCGAGCGTGCCGCGCTTCCTCAACGCGTTTCTCGTCGTCGCGAGCTCGGATGCTGTCGCCATCGTCCCGCGCTCGCTCGCGCACGCGCACGGCCCGGCGCTCGGCCTGCGTGTGCACGACCTGGCCGTGCGGCTGCGCCCGATCCGCGCGCTCGCCGTCTGCCGCGCTCACCCCGACCCCGGCACCGAGTGGTTGCTCGAGCGCGTGCGGGCGGTGGGCGACGGGCAGCGAAGGCCGCACCGCGCGACGCTCAGGTAAGCCCCGCCATCCCCCCGCCGACCACCAGCACTCGCGAGGTGCCGGCTCTTGAGGGCTCTCTCCCGCGCGCATCACGGGAAACGTAGCCCAGCGCTGCGCACCGGCAACGCGGGCTTCTCAACGTGGGTTGGGCTCGGGATGGCGGCACGGGTTCGACAGACAGCGGCACCGCCAATCTGGAACGCAGCCTGGCCTCGAGTGTGCTGAGGCTCCTCACCCACGACGTGGGCCTGCGTTGACGTCATCGTGCACGTTCAGGCCAGGATACCGCGACCGCCCGCACCAGGTGACTCGCGGCGATGCCGCGGCGGCAGAGCCCGTGGCCTTGACGCGCGTGCGCTTTGGCGAGCATGTGTGCGGGTATGAGCGCGGACAGCACCCCGACCGTCGACTTCCACGCGCACGCGCTGATCGAGCCCGTCGAGGAGCTCGTGCGGGACCACCCGCAGCGGGCAGCCGAGCTCACGCAGCAGCTGCAGTGGCAGGGGGAGGCGTCGGCGCGACACAACCTCGAGCTCTTCGCGTCCAGCTACATGCAGGCGCTGACGAGCCTCGAGCACCGCCTGGTAGCGATGGATGCCATGGGCGTGGACGTGCAGGCGGTGAGCCTGTCGCCGACGCAGTACTACTACTGGGCGGACCGGGACCTGGCCGATCGGATCGTACGCACGGCCAACGGCGGCATCGCCGAGCTGTGCGCGCGGGCGCCGCAGCGGTTGGTGGGGCTCGCGACCGTGTCGCTGCAGCACCCGGACCTGGCTGCTGACCAGCTCACCCACGCGGTGCGCGAGCTCGGGCTGCGGGGCGTGCAGATCTCAACACGCGTCGACAACAGCGAGCTCGACGACCCGCGCTTCGCACCGCTCTGGGGCGCCGCCGAGGCGCTCGGTGCCGTCATCTTCATCCACCCGCTGGGCTGCACGCTCGGGACGAGGCTCGCGTCCCACTACCTCTCGAACGTGGTCGGCCAGCCGCTCGAGACGACGGTGGCCCTGTCGCATCTGATCTGCGGCGGTGTGCTCGAGCGCCACCCCGCACTGCATGTCTGCGCTGCGCACGGAGGCGGCTACCTGCCGCAGTACATTGGACGCACCGATCATGCAGCGGAGGTGCGCCCCGAGTGCACGGTGCCGGACCGCCCCAGCAGCTACCTCGGCCGCATCTTCTACGACTCGCTCGTCTACGATGCGATGACGTTGCGCCACCTGATCGAGCGCGTCGGTCCGAGCCAGGTCGTGCTCGGTACCGACTACCCCTTCGACATGGGCGTCTCCGATCCCCTCGCACGCCTCGATGCCGTCCCGGGCCTCGACGAATCCCGACGCCGTGAGATCCGGGGCGCCACCGCCGCGCGCCTGCTCAAGCTCCCCGGTCACGGCTGAGGACGAGCCGGGCCCGCAGTGGTGTCAGCCTCGGTGACGCGGCTGCAATCGGCGGAGCAGCCGTCACCGTCTTCGTTGTTGGCGTCATCGCAGGCCTCGTCGCCAGCGCGGACGCCGTCGCCGCAGCGCGTCCGGCAGCCCTCGTCGTCGCACGTCCAGCCCGTCTCCTTGAGGCAGCGGCCCGAGCAGGCGTCGCCGTACTCCAGGTTGCCGTCGTCGCACTCCTCCTCATAGGGCTGGAAGTAGCCGATCTCGGCCTCGACGTGCCCGAGGCAGATCCAATCGAGGAAGGCTTCGGCGTGCTCGACCACGCCGTTGCCGCAGCCCCCGATGGTGAAGCGCCAGGACAGCTCGCTGCACAGGCCTGGCCCGTCGAAGGGCAGCTCGCCCGGCACGACCACCTCGTACCAGACCAGCGCCTCGAGCGGTGCCGCAGGCTCGAAGCTCAGCGCCGCCTCTTCGACCTGCCAGCGCCCTTCGACGCAGTCGCGCTCGGGCGGCCACAGGGGCAGCGAGGTGATCGACGCGCGCGTCACGATGTCCGCGGCCACCGCGCCCGGCACCTCGCCCACGCGCCCGACCCTGAGCAGTTGGATCGGCCCGTCGCAGTCGCCACCGCTGGGAGCGTCGGCCCACGCGTGGGGACGGGCGAGCTCGATCCGGATCTCCGGCTCGGTCTCCCACATCATCTCGTTGGCGCTCGGACGGATGCGCGTGACGAGCTCGGCTTCGCACCCGAGGCGAAGGGCGCTGCCCTCGAAGTCCTCCGGATCCCCGCCCACTGCGCAGGTGGGGATACAGTCGCTGCAGTTGAGCGCGGTCTCCGGTGCTTCGAGCGCGCCGCAGCCGGCGAGCATCAGAGCCAGGGACGTCCGCAACACGCGACCGGGCTAGCACGGCGCCGAGCGGCGTGTCGAATGGCGCGGCACCGGAGCTTGCGCGAGCGCAGCGCTACTGGAACGGATCGATGATCTCGTCATCGACCATCTTGATGTCGCCACCGCTCGGCGCGTCCTCGTCGCCGCCCTCGCGTGGGGTGAGCCGCAGCACCGGTGTCTCGCCTGTCGCCTCGTCCTTCTTGTCGCCGCGCCGCGGGCGGTTCGGTCGCTGGCTCGGTCGGCTCGGCTCGGCCTCCGGGGCCGCGGCGCTCGGCTTGGCGGTGCCCGCGTCGGGCGCTGCCAAGGGGGCGTCGGCGGCTGGACTCGGCGCCTGCTCCGGCTCGGGCGCGGGTGCGGGCATCTCCGGTGGTGTCCCCTCACCGGGTGCGGCCGCGGCAGGTGTCGCCGGCGTCACCGGCGGCGCCACCTCGGCCTCGCCGGGATCGCCACCTCCGCCTCCCAGCAGCGCGCCCAGGCCAACCCCCAGTGCGAGCACGGCCGCCGCACCCCCGATGTACAGCGCGCGCGGGTCGCGCTTGGGCTCCTTCAGGGCCTCGCGCTCGGCCGTGGTGGCGAAGGGCGTGGGCTCCTGGGTCGTGGTAGTAGCCGACAGGCGCGCCTCGATCGTCGGGCGCGCGCCGCGGACCAGGTCGTCCAGATCGGCCCCAAAGCTCCGCACGTCGGGGTAGCGCTGTTCGAGCTCGCGCGCCATCGCGCAGCGGATCACCGCCTCCAGGGTGCCGGGCAAGTCTTCGTTGAGCGTGCGCACGCCGGGCGCGTCGCCGTTGATGATCTTGAAGACGAGCTCCGCGTAGCTCTCGGCCGTGTAGGGCATGCGGCCGGTGACCATCTGGTAGAGGATCACGCCGAGGGAGTAGACATCCGTGCGCCGATCGACGCCCCGATCGCCACGCACCTGCTCCGGCGACATGTAGAGCGGCGTGCCCAGGGCGACGCCCGTCTGGGTGAGCTTGGTCTGGACCTCCTGGTCGACCAGCTTCGAGATGCCGAAGTCGAGGATCTTGGGCCGCACCGGCCCGTCGCCCGCGCAGAGGTAGATGTTGTCCGGCTTGAGGTCGCGGTGGACGACGCCGCCCTCGTGGGCCGCGTGCATGGCCTGCAGCACCTTGGACATGATCAGCAGCGCATCGTCCGGCGGCATCGCACCGCGCGAGAGGAACTCGCCCAGGCTCTCGCCCTGGAGCAGCTCCATCACCATGTACGGGTAGGGGCCGTGTCGGCCGATGTCGTAGACCTTGACGATGCCCGGGTGGTCGATGGCGCTCTCGGCGCGGGCCTCGCGCTCGAAGCGTGCCTCCGCCTCGGCGTCGCCCATCAGCTCGTGGCTCATCAGCTTGACCGCGAATTCGCGGTCGGTCTCCACGTGGCGCGCCACGTAGACCGCGCCCATGCCACCGCGTTTGAGCGCCCGCTGGACGCGGTACTTCCCGGCGATCAGATCGCCGGCCTCGGGCATGCTCGTTCGCTCGGTCATGCCATTCCCCAGGGGGGCCACCTCTTCTCCCCGGCTGACCCGTTTCGGCCCCCGCCTTTTCTAGCATCCTTTGGGGTTCCGACCCACCGCAGGCTTCCACCTCGGGGGTCGGATCGTACAAACTCCCCCCCACCGTGAGCGCCCTCGAGAGCCGGAACGCCTGCAATGCCGCGCGCTTTACCCCTGGTGACACGCGCGGCCACTACGAGAGCTACTTCCAGCGTGCCAATCACCCCGAGCGGCCGCTGGGCTTCTGGATCCGCTACACCGTCTTCGTCCCCGCTGGGCGCCCCGACGACGCGGTCGGGGAGCTGTGGGCGATCTACTTCGACGGGGAAGCTGACGAAATCACTGCGGTCAAGGAGCACTACCCGCTCGCCCAGTGCAGCTTCTCGCACAGCCGCCTGGGGGTGCGGATCGGTCCCGCGAGCCTCGAGGACGGCAGTCTGCGGGGCGCCGCCAAGACCGAGGGCCGCCGGGTCGCCTGGACCCTCGACTACGAGGCCCCGGAGCCGCCCCTGCTGCTGCTGCCGGAGAACCTCTATGCCGGCTCCTTTCCGCGCGCCAAGGCGCTGGTCGGCGCGCCCAACGCGCGCTTCGAGGGAGCGCTCGAGGTGGACGGCCTCGACGTGGACGTGGATGGCTGGTCGGGCAGCCAGAACCACAACTGGGGCGAGCGCCACACCGACCACTACGCCTGGGGCCAGGTGGCGGGCTTCGACAACGCCCCGGATGCCTTCCTCGAGCTGTCCACGGTACGCCTGCGGCTGGGCCCGCTGTGGACCCCCTTCCTGACACCGATGGTGCTGCGCCTGGACGGTCGCGAGCACCGCCTCAACACGATCGGGCGGGCGCTGCTGGCGCGCGGCCGCTTCCGCTACTTCGACTGGGAGTTCCGCAGTCACGGCGAGGGCGTGCGCATTGCCGGCAGCATGATGGCGCCGCGCGAGGCCTTCGTTGCGCTCAGCTACGACAACCCGCCCGGTGGTCAGAAGATCTGCCTCAACACCAAGATCGCCAGCTGCGAGCTGACGGTTCAGGTGGATGGCCAGCCTGCGCGCGCGTTGCACAGCGCCAATCGAGCCGCCTTCGAGATCGTCACCGATGACCTCTCCCACGGGCTCGAGCCGGTCGTCTGACGCGCCGGCTCATCCGCTCAGGCCGAGGCGCCCGAGTATTGGCGCAGGCCGCGGCGCCAGAACAGGCGCGAGCCGGCCAGGGCGAAGCTCGCCACCAGCGCAGCGCCGCCCAGGGTGGCCGCGTCCAGGCGCCCGGTCAGGGCCTCGGCGGGCACGGTCACGGCGAAGGCGACGGGCACCAGCAGGGTGAGGCCCCAGCGCATCCAGTCGGGGTAGATGCCGAGGGGCCAGCGCCCGGCGCCGTAGACCATCCAGAAGATCATCAGCACATTCTCGAGGCGGATGAACCAGAAGGCCATCGTCGCCAGCGCGATCCAGAAGCTGTAGACGATGGCCGCGCCGAGCAGCAGGGCGCTGGCGAAGGCCAGGGCCTGGACCGGGCCCACCTCGGTGCCCAGGCGCGCCGTCGCCAGCGCCAGCACCGCGAGCCCGAAGACCACGTCGATCAGCTTGAAGACGTGCACGTTGGAGACGCTGACCAGCAGCTGGGCGTCCTCCGGCTTGGTCAGCGTGAAGTCGAGGGTGCCCTCGCGCACATCTTGCATGAACTGGGAGAGGCTCGGCGCGATCACCAGGTTGATCGTGCCGAGGATGGCGAAGTAGACGCCCACCACCGCCACCAGCTCCGCCGGCTGCCAGCCGTGCAGGCTGTCGGTCTGGGAGACCACCACCGCCACCACCCCCAGGGTGCTGCCCATGGCGAGGAAGCTCTCGAGCAGCTGCAGCCAGAAGTTGGCGCGGTAGGCCAGCTCGCCCATGGCGCCGACGCGCGCGAAGACCCACAGCAGCCGCAGCGCGTTCACGTCAGCCTCCCACCGCCGAGAAACGGCGCACCGCGCGGCGCCAGACCATCGCGACAAAGCCGAGCGCAAACAGCGTCCAGACCAGCTGCACACCGAGCCCCGAGAGGGCGCGCTCGGGGCTGAGCTTGCCGAGGGCCAGCTCCACCGGGAAGCCGATCATGGCGTAGAAGGGCAGGTGCTCGGCCACTCCCGACAGCCACGCGGGCAGCAGCGCGATCGGCGCCGCGCGGCCCGACAGGAAGAGGTAGATGGAGTAGTAGGTGCGGTTCACGGCCGTGGTGCGGGTGGTCCAGAAGGCCGACATGGCCAGGCCCCACTCGAGGAAGAAGCGCGTGAAGAACGCGAGGACGACCGCGATTGGCAGCAGGGCCAGGCTCCAGCCCACCGGCTGGAAGCGTGGCTCGAAGGCCAGCGCGATGACCACGGCGGCCGGGATCATCACCACCAGCATCACCAGCTTGTAGGCCACGTTGTCCGCGATGTCCGCGTAGATCGGGTGGATCGGGCGCAGCAGCTCGAAGGACAGGGAGCCCTGCTGCACGCGGTACTGAAAGACCTCCATGATCCAGGTGAAGGTCAGGTGGTGCAGCACGAAGAACGTCAGATAGTAGGCGGCGAAGTCGCGCGCGTCGTAGCCGGCGACGCTCTCGCCGCGGGAGTCGGCGACGGCGGACCAGACCACGAGGTAGATCACTGGCTCGATGACCATGCCGAGCATCCAGACCATGCCCGCGGCGCGGTACTGGATGTTGCCCGCGATCGCGACGCGCAGCAGGGTGCCGTACAGGTCGAGCGCCTGCTTCACTCGGCCTCCGCGCTGAAGACCCGCTCGATCACCTCCTCGATCGGCGGGTCCTCCACCGTGAGGTCCTTCACCGGCAGCTCGCTCAGCAGGCGTGCGGTGGTGGCCGGCGTCTCGGCCTTCGGGATGCGCAGGCTGGCGCGCCCCGCGCCGCTGCTCACGACCTCGCCATAGCGCGACAGGTCGGTGCCCGCGCCCTCGTCGCCCTCTTCCAGCTCCAGGTTGAGGGTCTTGTGGGAGGCGAAGCGCTGGACCAGCTCGGAGAGCGCGCCATCGTAGAGGATGCGGCCGTGGTGGATCACCACCACGCGCTTGCAGAGTGCCTCCACGTCCGCCATGTAGTGGCTCGTCAGCAGCACGCTCGCGCCGGTTCGGCGGTTGTAGTCGGCCACGAACTCGCGGATGCGCCGCTGCATGGTCACGTCGAGCCCGATGGTGGGCTCGTCGAGGAAGAGGATGCGCGGTGTGTGCAGCAGGGCCGCCGCGACCTCGCACTTCATGCGCTCGCCCAGCGAGAGGTTGCGCACGGGCTTGTCGAGCAGCTCGCCGAGATCGAGCAGATCGCTCAGCTCGTCCACCGTGCGGCGGTAATCCGCCGGCGCGATGCGGTAGATGGCGCGGTTGCGCTCGAAGGAGTCCTCCACGGGGATGTCCCACAGCAGCTGGTTGCGCTGACCCATCACGAGGGTGATCTGCCGTAGGAAGGCCTTCTGGCGATCCTGCGGCACGAAGCCGAGCACGTGGGCCTGGCCGGCGCTGGGGTGCAAGAGCCCCGCGAGCATCTTGAGGGTCGTGGTTTTGCCCGCGCCATTGGGACCGAGGAAGCCCACGATCTCGCCCGCGGCGACCTCGAGGCTGACCTCGCGCACCGCCTCCACCGCGCGCGTCTTGCGCTTGACGATGCTGGTCAGCGCGCTGCGCAGGCCCGCGGCGCGCACGGGGACGTCGAACGTCTTGGACAGCGCGCGCACGCGGATGGCCGGCGCGTCTGCGTTGGGCTCGGGGGCGGCCACGGGCGCAGGCTAGCCTCTCCCGCGCCCCGCTGTCTTCAGAGCGGTGGCGCTTCGCAGCCGAACAGCATGGTGGGGCGGTTGCCGTCTTCCCGGATCGCACTACAGCTCGTCTGGCAGGCGACCAGGTAGCGGCCGTCGTCGCTCACGTAGTAGCCGGGCTGGGTGCCGCACTCACCGCGCCGGCCCACCCGTGGCAGGGGCTCGGTGGAGTTCCACATGGCCAGCGCCAGCTGATCGGTCTGGTCGGCGACGCTCTCGGGGATCTCGTACTCGCATGGCTCGGCGTTGCGCTGGACATCGAGCAGGGCGTTGACGATGTCGCTGGCCGGCGCCTGCAGATCGATCGGCCGCGGCTGCCCGGTCCCGCCAGCGAGCGCGACCAGCTCCAGCGGGCCTAGGCGGTCCGTCGGGTCGAAGGGGTTGGGCGGGATCTCGGGCGACGCCAGCGCGATCACGTAGGTCTGGATGGAGGGCGAGTCCAGGAAGCCGTCGCCCGCGAGCGTGACCAGCGAGTCCGGCGTCGTCAGGCAGCTCAGGTCGGTCGAAAAGCCGTCGGTCATGAAGACCACGACCTGCTTCCAGTCGGGGTGGGCGTTGGCGCGCGACTTCGCGTGCACGATGGCGCCCTCGAGCGCGGGCAGCATGGGCGAGAAATTGAAGGGCAGGGGGAAGGCGCCCTTGATTGCGCCCGAGTTCCCCGGCAGCAAGTCCACCGGCGCGTCGGGCATGGCGTAGGTGTTGGCCGTGCACTCGATCCCGAAGAAGCGCACACCGACCCCGGTCCCGGCGGCGCGCGGATGATCGGCGTAGAACGACAGCCCCTCGACCAGGTTGTCCCAGCCGCCCACGAAGGGGAGGGTGATGTTGCCGTCGACCATCAGGTACATGTCGAGGCGCCGGTTCATCGCCACGTCCACGTTCCACACGCAGCCGTCGGGCGCGGTGAACTGGGGCTGACCGGGTGGCGGTGCCGCGCTCGGCTGCCCGTTGTCGGGCTCCGGGCTGTCGCCGTCTCCCGTGGAGGTGTTGCTCGAGCTTCCTGCTGAGCCCGAGCTTGCTGGTGCGCTTCCGTCCTCGTCGATGGCGTCGTCGGCGTCTGCACTGCCCTCGCGCAGCTGGCTCTGCATCTCGACGGTGCCGACCGTGTGGGTCACGTCGGAGCACGCGCACGCGAGCAGCGCACCGAGCCCGAGGGCGAGATGCGCTGTGCGAGACGGGAGTGGTGGGGGATGCTGCATGCTGGTGTGCGACAGCTCGACTTCGATCGCGCTCGGGACCCTCATGGGTTGTAGCACGCCCCGTGCCGATGCCTTGCCCCTCTCGTCAGCCCCAAGTTACAAGCATTTCTGAGGTTCAGATGGCGCGGGACTGCAGCGGCCACGGCCTCCCCCGGCGATGCGGAAGATGGGACATGGCCCCTGGGTGGTGGGCGTGCTGGTCGCGGTCCTCTGCCTACCGGAGGCCTCCCGCGCCCAGACGGTGAAACCGCAGCCCGCGCCGCCCCAGACCGCCGCGCCGACAGCTCCCGTGGAGCAAGCGACGCCCGCGCCGGTACTGGAGGCACCCGAGCAACCGCCCGTGCCGTCCCCGGCGACCCCCCAGGTACCGCTGGGAACGCGCGTCGAGGTGCTGCCCGGCGCCAGTTGCTTGGAGCGCGAGCGGTTGCTGCGGCGCGTGGCGCGCTGGCTCGAGCGGGACACCGTGGATGACGACATCCGCGTGCGGGTCCAAGGCGATGCCCGCGACGAGTACGAGGTGGTCTTCACGGTGCAGAAGGGCGCGAATCAGCCCTCCGAGCGCCGCATCGCCGATGCGCCAGAGGAGTGCGGGCAGCTGCACGCGGCGGTGGCGCTCTCGATCGCGCTTGCGATCGACGCTGCCATCGCTGACGCGAAGGCACCACCGGTGGAGCTGCCGGATGACGACACCCTGGTCGAGGTGCCGGAGCCCGAGGAGCCAGCGTACCTGCGCGTGGCCGGTGCGCTGACCGGGCAGGCCTCCTCGGGTGTGCTGCCGGGCGTGGCGCTGGGCGCGGGCGGGCGCGTGGAGCTGGGCTTCCTGCCCTGGCTCGACCTGCGGGCCGGCGCGATGCTGACGGCCATCAACGACGAGCGCATCGGCTCCCTGAGCGGCACCTTCTCGGCGGAGATCGTCGCCGGCCGGCTCGACCTGTGCGCCGCTTTCGATGGGGCGCCAAAGGCGCGCCTGCTGGCCTGCGCGGCGGGCATGTTGGGGCGCTTTCGGACCACCGGCCAGGGCTTCAGCCCCTCCCAGGACCAGAGCGAGGCCTGGCTGGCCGTGGGGCTTGGCGTCGAGGCGCAGGTCGAGACCGCCGCGTGGCTGGACATCGCCCTGTCGCTCGATGTGGTGCTGCCAACCGCTCGGCGGACGATCCAGACGGTGGACACGGAGGGCGACCAGGAGGACAAAAGAGTGGTGACCAAGGCAGGCGTGCTCGTTGCCGTTGGCCCGGTTTTCCATTTTTTCTAGGAATCCGGGGTGTCGTCCCGCAATTGGGCTCGTCAATTGTCCCGTGCTGTGAAGAATTGGGGTCCCGTCATGACGGATCCGCGCCCGCCCAGCATTAAGTCAGCAGGAGATCCCGCGAGCTTGGCGGCGGATGGACACCTCAGTGCGGCGGATTTGTTCAAGCAGTACGCACGGTTTGTGGCCAGCTTCCTGATTCGGATGGGCATCTCCAGAGCTGACCTGGACGACGTGATGCAAGAGGTCTTCTTAGTGGCGCACAAGATGGGAGGGTATTCGCCGGGTCCGGCGAAGCCGACGACCTTCTTGGCGAATATCGCCTTCCGTGCGGCCACCACGCATCGCCGCAAGGGCAAGGTTCGCTCCTTCGTGTACGCCAATGAGGAGCTCGTGGGCGGGGCGGCCGGCGAGACCGCCGATCCGGAGCGCAGCACCGACAACCAGCAGCGCCTGGAGTTACTCCAGCGGTGCCTGGATCGACTGGACGACGACAAGCGCGCCATCTTTGTAATGGCCGAGATCCAGGGCGAGACCGTGGTCTCGATCGCGTCCGGGCTGGGGATTCCGGTGGACACCGCCTACTCGAGACTCCGCGCCGCTCGCAAGTTGTTCCGCGAGGCGGCCAAGTCACTTACCGAGGGCGAGAGCGACAGCCTCGCACCTTCCATGCAGCGAGCTTCGACATGACCAAGCGCATCACGCCCATGATCGACGACCCGGCCGAGCCGGAGTACGTGCGTGAGCTGATCGAGGCCGGCCGCAACGATGCGGTCGCGGACTACGATTACAGCAAGGGGCTGGCCGCCCTGGTTGCCGGCATCGAGGCCGGCACGCCCGTGCCTGACTGGGCCCAGGGGCTGGATGCGGCCAGCACCACCGCCACGACTGGCACGCAGGCCGCTCTGGGCGGCGCGGCCGCCGTCTCCACCTCGGCCGTGGGCTGGGTGGTCGGATCTGTCGTCGCGGTCGGGTTGGCCGCCGTGGCGGTCTTCAGCGGCGACTCCGAGGAGCCCGCCCAGATCGCGGAGCCCGAGGTCGCGCCTGTCGTGGCGCCCGCCGCGCCGGCCGCACCCGTCGAGCCGTCCACACCCGCGGAGCGACCCGCGCCCGCCGTGGCCGAGGTCGAGGTGGCCCAGCCCGCGCCCGTCGCGCCAGAGGCGAGCGCCAAGCCGGCCCGCCGCGTGGCGCGCAAGGCCGCACGCCCGGACAAGGCGGCCGGGACGGTGGCGAAGGCCCTCGAGGAGAAGGCCGAGCCCTCGCGCGACCTGGACACGCTGATGCAGGAGAAGGTCGACCACAAGGCCAGCAGGCGCACCAAGCGCAGCACCAGCCGCGTTGCTCGCGCCGAGCAGGCTCCGGTCGCCGAGGAAGAGGAGCTGGCGCCCAGCGAGGCGAGCCCGGCAGTGGTGCAGAGGCCCCAGTACGACGACGCCCGCCTCGAGCGCGAGATGCGCATGCTGAAGGTGGCCGAGTCGCTCCTGAAGAAGAACCCCCAGCGCGCGCTCAGCATGGCGCGCCAGGGCGAGAAGGAATTCCCCGGCAGCATGTTCACCCAGGAGCGCCAGCAGGTTCGGCTGCTCGCCCTGGTGCAGCTGGGCCGCATGGACGAGGCGCGCCGCCTCGCCAAGCCCTACCTGAAGAAGTATCCGCGCGGTCCCTTCAGCGACCGCGTTCGCCGGGCGCTCGCGACCGGCACCATCGGTCGGTAACGGCCATCCCATCGCCCGCGCCGTGGGGTGCAGGGCCAGTTGTCGCGAATCGCGCGCAGGATAGGAGCGTCCATGCGAAGCCACGCCATCGTCTGTCTCGTACTCGCCGCCTTCATCGCGGGATGCCCCTTCGGGAGCTCGGATGACGCCGACGACGTCGACGTGACCGGATCCGTCAACACCCCCGACGACTCGGCCGAGGGCGACGGGGGTGACAGCGGCGACGGCGATGGAGACGGCGACGCGCAGGCTGGCGACGGCGACGGCGACGGCGACTCCGGCGATGGCGACGGGGACACCGGCGGCACGGCGGGCAGCGCCGGCGATGGCGACGGCGACGGAGACGGCGAGGGCATGGTTCCGCTCACCGGGCTCCCGGCGGCATTTGCAGGCGCCATCTGCGACGCGCTGGAGAGCTGCGTCGGCGAGAGCAAGCTGCGCGAGCTGATGCGACGTGAGGACTGCGAATCCCGCGTCGAGGCCGAGCTGGTGGCCACCGACTTCGCCCACATGGACATGGCCATCTCCACCGGACGCGTGCTCTACGATCCGAGCAAGCTGGCGGAGTGCGAGGAGGGCATCCGTGACATGGCCTGCGACGTCGTGGCCTTCAGCTTCCCGCAGGCTTGCGTCGACGTGCTCAAGGGCAACGTGGAGGTCGACGGTGAGTGTGTGATCAGCGCCGAGTGCGCGGGCACGGCCTTCTGCGGCGGCACCGACAGCTGCCCCAGCACCTGCACGGCTCTGCTGGGCGAGGATGAGACGTGCAGCGGCGACAGCCAGTGCGCCGATGGCCTGCGCTGCATCGGGCGCTCCTGCGCTCCGCCGTCCCAGGTCGGCGAGCCCTGTGGCGGGACGAGCGGCACGGTCTGCGCGTTGGGGCTCAACTGCCTGGGCGCGACGGACGTGGAGATCGGGCGCTGCGTGACCAACGCCGACATCCAGGTGGGCGACATGGGCGATGTCTGCGAGCCCGGCGGCGAGCTCTGCATGGACGGCCTGAGCTGCGTCTTCGACGGCAGCGCGGGCTTCGTGTGTGAGGGCCCGGTCGAGTCGGGTGGCAGCTGTCACCTCGGATTGCCCGGGCAGTGTCCGGTCGACGAGTTCTGCGACACCTCCGAGATCACCGCGGAGGCCACCTGCGAGGCGCTGCCCCAAGACGGCGAGGCCTGTGTGCTCAATGGCCTGTGCGCCCCCGGACACGCCTGCGTGCAGGAGGGGGGCAACACCACGTGCCGTCTCATCCAGGACAATGGTGGTGCGTGCGGGGCCGATGCGGCCTGTCGCAGTGGCAACTGCGTGGGTGGCGCGTGCATGCCGCCGCCGGCGTGCCTCTAGCGTGGCCCATGTGGCCGCCTTACGCGGACCACTGACTCAAGCGGCCGCCTTACGCGGCCACATTCTCGACCTCTTCGAGCCCGTCACTGAAGTCCCGTGGCGGGCTCGCGCGCGTCTGTCGTCCAAGCACGTTTCGCACGCGTCATCGCAGGCCCGAAGTGAGAAAAAAAGCCGCGCTGCGATCACAGATTCGCGGGTGCCTCGCATTAAGTAGGTAACAGTCGCCGGCGAGACGAACCGCGTTCCCCACGCTCTTTCCGGCGGCACATTTTCGGTGGGGTTTGGTTGGGTAACCCCCCCGCCCCTTCAACACTGAACAAGACGACAAGAAGCAGGAGCATATCCATGAACGACTTTGAGATGATCAACGATGAGGCGCTCGACGAGGTTGCGGGCGGTCTGAGCTTCGACCTCGGTTTCGTGAGCGCCGACATCAGCCTGACGGATGGCATTTCGGTCGAGAGCGAGATCGGCAGCCTGTCCATCGACAGCCCGCTGACCATCGCCGGCGACATCGTGCAGCAGGCCACCGGTGCCATCAGCGACCTGCTCACCGGCTTCGCCGACCGCCTCACGCAGCTCGGTCAGCTCTTCGACTTCTCCTGAGCACTTCGTCGCACGCGTGCCCTGCCCGTACGGGGGGTGCGCATGCTCAGGTTGCGGTCAAGGCCAGGTACGGATTCTCCGTACCTGGCCTTTCTTTTTTTTCGAACGCCCGGTCCGGTAGGATCGTGGATTGAGCGCGTGGGTTCATGACCGAGAGTCGTATCGTCGCACTGGCCACCCTTCCCATGATCATCGGCGCAGTGCTGCTGATCGGATTGCGCCGGCCCGATGCGGTGGCGGTCGGCGCTGCCGTGGAGACGGGCAGCGCTGCCGCCGGAGCGCACAGCGACGCAGCGCCCGAGCCCGTCGCGGGTCGCTACCTTGGCGTGATCGTCTCGGGCTACAGCGCCGACGTCGGCAGCGAGTTCGGCGGCAGCGTAACCGAGGTTTGGAGCTCGGTTGGCTCGCGCGTGGCCGCGGACGAGAAGCTGGTCAAGATCGACCCGCGCACGGTCGGCGAGGAGGTGCGCGTGGCGCGAGCCAAGCTCGCCCAGCAGCGCTCCGCGGTGGAGCGCGCCAAGGTGGAGCTGGCCGACTCACGCGACGTGCTCACCCGTCTGTCGGGCATGAAGGACGGGGTCTCGGAGCGTGCTCTGGTCGAGGCTCGCGCGCGGGAGCAGCGGGCCATCGCGGCCCTCGAGGAGGCGCGCGCTGGGATGGGCATGTCCCAGGCGCGCCTCGGGCAGCAGGTCACGCAGAGCAGGAAGCACGTGATCCGCGCGCCCTTTGCCGGCGTGCTGGTCGCGCGGTTCGTCGATCCCGGCGACGTGGTCGTGCCCGGGCAGGTGGTGCTGCGCGTGATCACCGAGGACCACTACGTGCGTTTCGCGTTGCCCGCCGACCAGGGCAGCACCCTGAGCGAGGGGGACCGCGTTCGCGTGCTCGACGCGGAGGGTGGCCCGTCGCTGGCGGGCGTGGTGAGCGACGTGCGGCCCGAGGTGGATGCCGCGGCGCACATGGTCTTTGCGCGCGCGCGACTTCAGGTCGACGCGGAGCAGCAAAAGGCGTTGATCCCTGGGATGCGGGTGGAGGTGGAGCGCGTCAGCGCCGACAAAGAGCCCGAGCCCGCGTCCCCGAAGCCGTCGGCGGTCGAGCCGGGGCGGGAGGGCTGAGTGGCGAGCCACCCGCTCTTCCGTGGCGAGGCCCTGGAGCACCACCGGCGCGGCGGTGCGCGCGGCGACGTGCTCCAGCTCACGCCCCGCACGCTCTTCTGGACCCACTGGTTGCTGCTCCTGGCGTTGGCCGGGGCCGTCTACTACGCCTTCGTCGGTCAGGTCGACGAGTACGCTTCGGGGCCCGCGGTGGTGCGCATCGCGGGCTTGCATGAGGTCACGGCGCCGCGCCCGGGCGTCGTGTCCAGCGTCGAGGTGACACCGGGCCAGCGCGTGACGCATGGCCAGCTCCTGTTGCGCATGCACTCCTCGACCGAGGTCTCGGAGCTCGAGTCGGTGGAGCGCGAGCTGTCGGACCAGCTCGCCAAGCTCCTGCGCGACCCCGGCGACGCCGTCGCGCGCGAGGCGATCGTCGGCCTGCGGTCCCGTCGTGATCTGGCCCGCGCCAAGCTCGCGCGCCAGGAGCTGCGCGCTCCGGACGATGGCACCGTCGGCGACGTGCGCGTGCGCGCCGGTCAGCTGGTCGAGCCGGGCATGCCAGTGGTGACCCTGCTCGGCCAATCCGGCGGCGGCCGCGTCACCGCCATGCTACCGGGGCGCTACCGCCCCCTGCTGCAGCGCGGGATGGAGCTGCGCTTCGTGGCCGACGGGTTCTCGCGGGAGGTGCACTCGCTCGAGATCGAGAGCGTCGGCGACCAGATCGTCGGCGCGACAGAAGCCGCCCGCTACCTGGGCCGTGATCTGGGGGGCTCCCTGCGCCTCACGGGGCCGGTCGTGCTGGTGCACGCGCGCCTGCCGCGGCTCGAGTTCGAGGCCGAGGACGGCACCTATCGCTTCCACCACGGCATGCACGGCCACGGCGAGAGTGCCGTGCGTCGCGACAGCATTGCCTTCACCTTCGTCCCGGGCCTCAAGCGGGTGTTCGACAATGTCCGACGGTAGGCCCGAGGGACGCCGCGTCCTGCGCTTCGACGCCTTCGCCAAGTTGGCGCGGCGTAGCGGACGCGAGGTGCCGGTCATCCTGCAGCTGACGCCGACCGACTGCGGCGCCAGCTGCCTGGCGATGGCGCTCGAGCACCACGGCAAGAAGCTCCCGATCGAGGATGTGCGCACGGCAGTGGGCGCCGGCAAGAGCGGCGTCACCGCGCGCAAGATCATCGAGGCGGCGCGGCGCTTTGGATTGCGCGCCCAGGGCGTGAAGGTCAGCCCGGAGAAGCTGCGCTTCCTGCCCTCCGGCACCGTGCTGCACTGGGAGATGAACCACTTCGTCGTGCTCGAGTCGGCGCGGCGCGACTCGATCCGCATCGTGGACCCGGCGGTCGGCCACCGGCGCGTCCCGATGGAGGATGTGGCGCGCATGTTCACGGGGGTGGCGCTCCAGCTCGCCCCCGGGCCGCGCTTCGTGGCCGAGGACAAGCGCCCGAAGACGCGCATGGCGCGCTACCTCCGCTGGATCTTCAGTGTGAAGGGCTACTGGCCGCGCATCATCGTGGCTTCGCTCTTCCTGCAGGCGATCGCCCTGGCGATGCCGGCGGTGATGGGCGTGACGGTAGACAAGATCGTGCCGCGCCAGGATCACCACTTGCTGAACCTGGTCGCGGCGGGCCTGTTGATGACGGTGTCGCTCCATTTCATGGCGACCTTCGTGCGCAGCCACCTGCTGCTGCACCTGCGCACCTACATCGACATGGAGATGACGCTCGAGTTCCTCGAGCACCTGCTCGATCTGCCGTACGCATTCTTCCAGCAGCGATCCGTCGGCGACATCGTGATGCGCTTGACGAGCGGTGGCCAGATCCGCGAGCTGCTCACGTCAGGGGCGATGGCGACCATCCTCGATGGCGCGCTCGTGGTCCTCTACTTCGGGCTGCTGGTGGCGGCCGCGCCCCTTCTCGGGATGATCGCGCTCGGCATCGCGGTGGTGCAGGGGACGATCTACTGGCGGGCGGGCAAGCGCAACGCGGAGCTGATGGCCGAGCAGCTGGCGTCCCAGGCCAAGCTCTCCGGCTACCAGGTCGAGATGTTGGCGGGCATGGAGTCGGTCAAGTCGATGGGCGCCGAGCAGCGCATGGCGGGGCGCTGGACGGAGCTCTTCGTCGACGTGCTCAACATCAGCCTCGACAAGGGCCGGCTGATGGCGAGCTTCGGCACGGTGATCGGGGCGATCTCCTTCATCGGGCCGATCACGCTGGTCCTGACCGGCGCCCACATGGTGCTCGAAGGGGAGCTGTCGCTGGGCACGATGCTCGCCCTGTCCTCGCTGGGGGCCGGCTTCCTGGGCCCGGTCAACGCCCTCGTCAATACCGCGATGCAGCTGCAGCTGCTCAAGGGCTACATGGCGCGCATCGAGGACGTGCTCGACAGCCCGAGCGAGCGTAACTGGGCCGCCCAGGGCCGCGGCAAGGGGCTGAGCGGCACGATCGAGCTCGACCGCGTGAGCTTCCGCTACGAGGCGGAGGGCCGGCTCACCCTCGAGGATGTCAGCCTCCAGGTGCGGCCCGGCGAGTTCCTGGCGATCGTGGGCGCCTCGGGCTCGGGCAAGTCGACCCTCGCGCGGCTGCTGGCGGGGCTCTACCGGCCCCTGTCGGGGCGCATCACCTACGACGGCATCGACATGCAGCAGTGGGACCCGCCGGAGCTGCGTAAGCAGCTGGGCATGGTGACCCAGGATACGCGGCTCTTTGCCGCCACGATTCGCGACAACATCGCCATGCTCGATCCGGAGGTCTCGCTCGACCGGGTCGAGGCGGCCGCTCGCAAGGCCCACATCCACGACGACATCGCCGAGCTCAACATGGGCTACGACACCATGCTGGCGGATGGCGGCGCTTCCATGTCGGGCGGGCAGCGCCAGCGCCTGGCCCTCGCGCGGGCGCTGGTCAACGATCCGGCCATCGTCGTGCTGGACGAGGCGACCAGCGCCCTCGATACGATCACCGAGAAGCAGATCCAGGACGAGCTGGCGGCGATGGACCGCACGCGCATCGTGATCGCCCACCGGCTGAGCACCATCAAGGCAGCCGACCGCATCCTCGTCCTGCACGGCGGCCACGTCGTCGGCCTCGGCACCCACGATGAGCTGCTAGAAACCTGCGAGATCTACCAAGCTCTGGTGGGCGCCCAACGATAGGGAATCGTCGAGGTTCGCCCAGGAGCGGCTTACGTCCTTGGGCCAATCCTCGACGTAGCGCTGCTACGCCTCCGGTGTGGCCCTGCGGGCGCGCTCGCTCCTGAACGAACCTCGA
>JAPPOT010000690.1 GCA_028817855.1 Myxococcales bacterium | reverse complement strand
CGGCAACCCCAGCACGCGCTCGCCGATGATGTTGCGCTGGACCTCGGCCGTGCCTCCGGCGATCGTCTCCGAGAAGGCGTCGAGGTAGTCGTGGCCGATGCCGTGCATGCCGGTCGCTTCGGGGGCGTCGAGGCCGAGCAGGTCGACCGCCGCGGCGTGCACGCGCTGGGAGTACTCGGCGAAGGCGATGCGGGCGAAGGAGCCGGTCGAGTCCGGCGCATCTTCGGCCGCGTCCAGTGCGATGCGGTAGCTCATCGCGCGGATCGCGGCGCCCTCGGCGCGCAGGCGGGCGATGCGGGCGCGCATCGCGTGGCGCTCCACGGGGCAGACCGAGAGCATCCATTCCACGCGCTGCAGGAGGGCGAGCAAGAGCGCCAGGCTCGCGGTCCCGCGCTCGAAGCCGAGCGTGGACATGGCCGTGCCCCAGCCGCGGTTCAGCCCGCCCACCACGTTGTCCAGAGGTACCCGCACCCCATCGTAGAAGACCTCGCAGAACTTGTGGGCCCCGGCCATGGTGCGGATCGGGCGCACGGTGATCCCGTGCGTATCCATCGGGCAGATCACCCACGTCAGGGCCGCCGAGGTTCGGGCTCCGTCGTCGGTGCGTATCAGTAGCTCCTGGTGGTCCGCGATGTCGGCGAAGCTCGACCAGGTCTTGTGGCCGTCGATCACCAGCTCGTCGCCCTCCACGCGCCCGCGCGTGCTCAGGCTCGCCAGGTCCGAGCCGGATCCGGGCTCCGAGAAGCCCTGACACCAGATCACCTCGCCGCCCAGGATCCTGGGCAGATGGTCGGCCCGTTGCTGTGCGCTGCCGCAGGCGATCAGGGTGGGGCCCGCGTGGTTGAGCCCGACGAAGGTGGGTCCCAGCGGGCTGGGTGCGCCCGCGCGCGCGCACTCCTCGTGCCACACGATCTGCTCGAGCACGGAGGCGCCGCGCCCGCCGAGCTCCCGCGGCCATGCAATTCCGGCCCAACCTCCGCGGGCCTGGGTGCGCTGCCATGCGAGGGCGTAGTCCCGCGACGCGGGACCGTCCGGTGGAGGCGGGGAGCTGGGGGTGTGATCGGCGAGCCAGGCGCGCGCCTGCTGCCGAAAGGTGGTGATCGAGGCGCTCACCTCTCGCGCTCCGGGTCGTCGTCGTGGAACGAGGGCGTGCGCTTGTCCAGCAGCGCCTCGACCGCCGCGCGATGGTCGGCGGATCGAACGGTCACCGCCTCGTAGGCGATGCCCGGGTCCATCACCGCGTGGGCGATGCGCTTGAGCTCCAGGTTGACGAGCACCTTGGTCCAGCGGATCGCGTTGCGCGAACCCGCGAGCAAGCGCTGGCAGAAGGCATCGACCGCGCCATCGAGCTCCGACGCGGGCACGCAGTGGTTGATCAGGCCGATCTCGGCCGCTGTGGAAGCCGGGATCGGGTCCCCAGTGAGCAGGTACTCCTTCGCGCGCGCGTGCCCGATGCGCTGGGGCCAGACGAACGCGCCGCCATCGCCCGCGACCAGGCCCACGCTCACGTGGGGGTCGCCGATCTTCGCGCCCTCTGCGGCGAAGATGATGTCGCACAGCAGCGCGAGGGTGGCGCCGAGCCCGATGGCGTGGCCGTTGAGCCGGCACACGATCGGCTTGTCCAGGTCGAGCAGTCCGTAGACGATGCGCTTGGCCCGACGCACGTCGGCGTCGAAGCGCTCCGGGTGGTGGGCGTTGTCCGCGACGTAGGCCAGGTCCCCGCCCGCGGAGAAGGCGCGGCCCGCGCCGGTCAGCACCAGCACGTCGGAGCTCGGATCGTCCGCCACGAAGGCGAGCACGTCGACCAGATCCTGGTGCATCTGCTCGTCGAAGGCGTTGAGGGCCTCGGGGCGGTCGAGGGTGATCGTCAGCAGGCGACCGTCGCGCTTCAGCAGCACGGTCTCCAATACGGGCAGGGGTGCGGTGGCGGTGGCGGGCATGTTGACTCATGCAGAGCGGGAGGCGAGGGGGGCGCCCGGCGGGCAGTCGGCAATGCGTTCGAGGCTCGCTTCCAGGCCCCCCGCGAGCTCCAGGTAGAGTCGCGCTCGCTTGAGCAGGCGGTGGGGATCGGCCTCGTCGCTGAAGCCGATGCCCCCGTGGACCTGGATGTTCGTACCGCAGGTCTCGAGCGCCGCGGAGCCGGCGACCTGCAGAGCACTGTCGACTTGGAGCGCCGCGTCGTCTCGCCGAGCGTCGAGCGCCACGGCGGCGAAACTCACCTGGTCGAGGGCGCAGCGGGCGGCCAGGGCCATGTTCGCGCAGTGGTGCTTGATCGCCTGGAAGCTGCCGATGGGTCGGCCGAACTGCTCACGCACGTTGGCGTAGCCCACGGCCATTTCGAGCGCGGCGCGCGCAACCCCCGAGAGCGCGGCGGCGTCCAGCAGCCGCAGGTGCAGCACCTGCTCGGCGTCCGCGCGGGCGATCGGCGCAGCGAGCGATTCCGCCACGCACAGGTTCGCGGTCCAGAGCCGCGCGTCGATCGATCGTGTGGACGCCGGCAGCGCGAAGAGCCGCGCGTCCACGCCGCTGCGCACGAGCACGCGCTGCGCCGCCGGATCCTCGAGCAGCACGACCCGGTCGCCGCGCCGATAGCCGGCGGCCGCCCGATGCCCGCCGGACCGGTCCCGCGTGCCGAGGAGCGACGCGCCGATCGTTGCGAGCACCGCGGGCGCCACCGCGCGACGGCCGAGCTCGTGCACGATCAGCGCCTCCTCGACCGCGCCCAGCCCGCCGCCTCCCTCGGCCTCCGGAGTCGAGACGCCGAAGATGCCCAGCTCCTCGAGCGTCGCCCAGGTGGCGTCCTGCTCCGTGTCCGATTCGCGCAGCCGCGACAGCGGCAGCAGGGACGCCAGCGACTCGCCGATCGATGCGGCGAGGGCGACCTGCTCGGCGTCGGGGTGGTAGCGCTCGGACATCCTCGTCCTCAAGGGAAGCAGAGTTGAGCCACGGCCTGGGCCTGGGCGCCGTGTCCGCCGAGCTCGGACTGCAGGGCCTTGAGCCGGTAGGTCCACAGGTGAAGAGGGTGCTCGAGGGTGACGCCCATCGCGCCGAGCATCTGGTGCAGGTCGTAGGTCAGGCGCGCCGCGCTCTGCTGCGCGTGGAAGGCGGCCAGGGCAGCTGCGCCCGAGTCCTGGGTGCCGGCGGCCTCCAGGGCGAGCCACTTCACGCCGCCGGCGAGCACGGCGCACTCGGAGAGGCGGTGACGCAGCGCCTGGAAGGTGCCGAGCGGTCTGCCGAACTGCTGGCGCACGCTCAGGTGCTCCACCGTGCTGTCGATCGCCGCCTGCATCAGGCCGGCCGCCTCGGCCGCCAGCGCGACCCGCAGCCAGCGCCGCACCTCCGCGCCTTCCTCCGGTTCCAGCGCCTTGACCGCCACGTCCGCGTCGAGCGCGCCCATCGGGTAGGCGAATAGGGAGTTCACCGCGGCCGCGTTGCCGCGCGAGAGGAAGGCGACGCCGAGGCCCTCCCCATCGGCGACGAGGACGGTCTTGGCACGTGTCAGGAAGCGCGCAGGACGCCCGCGCTCCACGAACGCGAGGGGCCGCGGCCAGCGTCCGTTGCGGAGATGAGGTCGCACCAGCATCGAGAGCGCGACCTCGGCGGTGCACGGTAGCCGCGCCAGGCGTTCGACCGCGAGGGCCGCAGCCACCGGCCCGAGGCCCGGGGTCTCGGCGATGTCGAAGAACTCGGCCGCCTCGAGCTGGGATTCCAGCTCCTCGCTCTCCAGGGTGAAGCGGCGGAAGTCGGTGGGCGGTGCGGCGAAGGGCTCTACCAGCCGCTCCAGCGCGGTCATCAACGCGGCCTGGTCGGGTGTCGGCCTGAAGTCCATCAGCGCGGCTCCCGTGGTAGGCCCAGCAGCTGGCTGGCGACCAGGTTCAGTTGAATCTCGGCTGCGCCCGAGGCGATGCCGGCGACGACCGCGCGCTGATGGTGCGCTAGCAGCAGAGCGTCGCCGCCGCTCAGTGCCTCGGGGCAGTGCTCCACCACGAAGTCGGCGACCTGGTGCTCGCACATCACGGTGGCGACACGGGCGGCGCTGGCCTCTGCGCCGGGGGTCTCGCCGTGGCGGCGCTGGTCGACGATCCGGTAGCTGTAGAGGCGCGCCGCGGCGCAGGCTGCCCGCGCGCGGGCGGCGCCGATGTGGGCGTGGGGGCCGAAGCGGTCCTGGCGCTTGAGGCTCGCGACCGCCCGCTCGAGCATGCGCGCGGCGAGCGCGAAACGCGGGATGCCGACCCGCTCCAGCGACAGCGCGGTGCGCACGATGTTCCAGGCCTCGCCTTCACCGCCGAGCCGGGCGCTCTCCGGGACTGCGACGTCGTCGAAGAAGACCTCGTGGATGTCACCCTCGCCGATCAGGCTCGGAATGTCGCGCACCGTGATGCCCGGCGTATCCATCGGCACCAGGAAGATGGAGATGCCGTTCTTGCCAGGCGACGTGCGCGCGAGCAGGAAGCACGCGTCGGCCGCACCCGCGTAGGACGTCCAGATCTTCTGCCCGTGGATCCGGTAGCCGTCACCGTGTCGGTCCGCTCGCGTGCGCAGGGAGGCCAGATCGGAGCCCGCCTCCGGCTCCGAGAAGCCCTGGCACCAGAGCGCCTCGCCACGCGCCATCGGAGGAATGTAGCGCGCCTGCTGTGCCTCGGTGCCGAAGCGCATCAGGGTCGGGCCGATCCAGTTCACGTTCATGTACTGGCCTCCACGCGGCTCCCCGGCGCCCCACATCTCCTCGGCGAGGATGAAGGCGATCCACGGGTCGGCGTCGCGCCCGCCCCAGCGCGCCGGCCAGTGCGGCACGAGCAAGCCCGCGCGCGCGAGCTTGCCGCAAAAGTCGCGGGCGAAGCGCGTCTGGGAGGCGGAGCCCGGGCCGTGGGCCAGCTGCTCCCAGTCGCCCGGCAGGTTGTCCGCGAGGAAGCGCCGTACCGTGGTGCGGAAGGTGGCCTGTGCGTCGTCGAACGCGAAGTCCATCAGCGGCCCCCACCCTCGGGCGCCGCTTGCGCGACCCGCTCGCACGTCAGGGCCTCACGGCTCAGGTACTTGGTGCTCGTCCAGCCGCCGTCGAGCGCGATCACCTGGCCGTGCACGTAGCTTCCCTCTTCGGAGGCGAGGAAGCACACCACGTTGGCCACGTCCCTGGCGGTGCCGTTGCGGTGGAAGGGCGTCATCTCCTGGTTGGTGCGACGGAACCAGTCCGTGTCCCACGAGGCCTCCGTCATCTCCGTGCGGATGACGCCAGGCGCGATCAGGTTCGCGCGGATCCCGCGCGCGCCGTAGTCGACCGCGAGGGACTGGGTCAGGCCGATCAACCCCGCCTTGGTGGCGCAGTAGGCGGCGCTCTTCAGACCTCCGACGAGGCCGAAGGTGGAACCGATGTTGATGATCGACGAGCCGGCGCCCATCACCTGCACCGCGGCGCGGCAGAAGCGGAAGGGCGCCTTGAGGCCGATCTCGATCATGGCGTCGAGCGTGGCGTCATCCGTGTCGCCGACCCGACCCCACATGCCTGCGCCGGCGTTGTTCACGAGGCAGTCCAGGCGCCCGAAGGCCTGCGTGGCCGCGCGCACCGCGCGCTCGGCCGCCCCGTCGGAGGTCACGTCCAGCGCCAGGGTCTCGACCTCGCCCGAGCGCGCGAGCTCGCGCGCCAGTCGCTCGAGTCGCTCCCGGCGCCGGGCGACCGCCAGAACGCGGAATCCGCCGGCCGCGAGCCGCCGCACGATGCTGTCGCCGAGCCCCGAGCTGGCGCCGGTCACCAGGGCCACGGGCTTGTCTGCGGGATCACGTTCCATTGCCTCGTCTCGACATTAGTGGGATTGACGTCAAAGTCAAAACAGGTCCATGGCAACGTACGGCGACGGCCGCACGGGGCAGTCGTTGGCCGGCCGCACCGGCAAGTAGATGGCCGGTGGTGGCACGTGGGCCAACGCTAGGGTGGCTCATGGTCTGGAGGCGCCCATGACGAGCTTCGCGGAGCTGCCGTTGCACGGGATGTGCGCGCGCGCTCTGGCGAGCGATCCGGACCGTCAGGCCATCGAGCTCGAGGGGCGCTGGACATGTTGGGGCGACATGCGCGCCGTGGCTGTCCGGATGGAAGATCTGCTGGAGCAGGGTGGGGTGCCGTCCGGGATGCCCGTCGCCTTCATCCCACGCAACCGTCCCTCTTCGATCGCCGCGCTCCTGGGCCTGCTCGCGGCCAGGCGCACCGTGCGCATGGTCTATGCGTTCCAGTCGCCCGCCGCCGTCGCGCGCGAGCTCGAGGCGCTCGATCCGCTTGCGGTGGTCGCCGACGCGGAGGACTTCTCCGACGAGGTCTGGGCGACGTTGAGAACGCGCGGCGCGGCCGGGGTGGCCCTGAGCGAGGGCGGGGTCACCTGCGTGGAGGGCATGGAGCGCGCGCGCACCGCGACGCATGTGGACTCCGATGCACCTCCGCAGATCGAGATCCTGACGAGCGGTACCACCGGTGCGCCCAAGCGCTTTGGCCTCGAGTACACCATGGTCGCCAGGCACATCGTCGGCGGGAACAAGAACTTCGGCCCGGAGGGCTCGGAGGACCGCCAGCCGCCGGCATTCCTCTACTACCCCCTCGGCAACATCTCCGGCATCTACACCATTCTGCCGACCTTGCTGCGCGGGCACCGGGTCTCGCTGGTGGAGCGCTTCAGCGTGGACGCCTGGCGGGAGCACATCCTTCGCCATCGCCCGGAGCGCGCGAGCCTACCGCCCGCGGGCTTCCGCATGGTGCTCGACGCCGCGGTGCCGCCGGAAGACCTCGCCGGGGTGCGCTGCATCGCGACGGGGGCCGCTCCGCTATCGCCGGGGATCCAGCGCGAGTTCGAGGAGCGCTACGGGCTGCCCGTGTTGCTCTCCTACGGTGCCACCGAATTCGGCGGTCCGGTCACCTCCATGACCCTCGAGCTGCGCCAGGCCTTCGGAGATGAGAAGCGCACGAGTGTCGGACGGCCGATCGGTGGCGCCCGGCTGCGGGTGGTCTCTCGCGCCACGGGCGAGGTCCTGCCGCCGGGTGAGGAGGGGCTGCTCGAGGTCGTCTCGCCGCGCGTCGGCCCTGACTGGATCCGCACCTCCGATCTCGCCGTCATCGACGCCGACGGTTTCGTCTTTCAC
>JAPPOT010000472.1 GCA_028817855.1 Myxococcales bacterium | reverse complement strand
GCGCTGCACCGAGTAGATCTCCTAGAACGCCTAATACTAGAGATGCACTCGGGATGCTTCGTCCTCCTCGAGGACACCCTCGTCTTCGGTCAGCTCGTCGAAGATGTCTCCGCCGCCACCAACGTCCGCTCCCGCCTCGCCCTCGGCTCCGGCCTCTACCTCGCCTTCTAGCTCGGCATCAGCCTCGGCATCGGCATCGGCATCGGCTTCCGCGCTCTCGGCCTCGTCGAGGTCGAAGGACATGTCCTGCGCCGCCGCAACTGCCGGAAGACCCAGGGCACACAGCATGCTCAGGAGAGCCGTGAGCCTGGATTTCGCCACCTCGTCCTTGTCCACCATTCGCGTGAATCCCAGGTTCATTCTTGCACCCTGTTCTCTCGATCCTCGCCGTTTCACCCGGTCTAGCAATGCTGCTTAAGTCTATGAAATCGCAGAGGAAAATCGCTTTTGGCCAAGGGAGCGGCGACTATATCATGCAAAAACCGACACAATCAAATGCTAACTCCCTAACACCTACACTTCGTCACGCCGCCATCGTCTCGTCGCCCGGCTTCTGGAAGAGCGCTTCGACGAAGTTGCGGCCATCGAACTCCCGGAGATCCTCCACACGCTCTCCGAGGCCGATGAAGCGAACCGGAACCTTGTGCTGATCGACGATGCCGAGGATGACGCCGCCCTTGGCGGTGCCGTCGAGTTTGGTCAGCACGACGCCGCTGATCTCCATGGCCTCCCGGAACATCTGCATCTGCTGCACCGCGTTCTGCCCGGTCGTCGAGTCGAGCACGAGGAAGACCTCGTCGGCGCCACGTCCATCGGTCGCTTTGCCGACCGTGCGTGAGACCTTCTTGAGCTCATCCATGAGCGGCGTCTTGGTGTGCAGGCGACCGGCGGTGTCCGCAATGACCAGATCGTAGCCCTCGTCGCCGGCCTTGCTGATCGCGTCGAAGATCACCGAGCCCGGGTCCGCGTTCTCCTTGCCGCGCACCACGGGGCAGTCGACACGCTTGCCCCACATCTCGAGTTGCAGCACTGCAGCCGCGCGATAGGTGTCGCCGGCCGCAAGCAAGACCCTCTTGCCCTCGGCCGCGTAGCGGCTCGCGAGCTTGCCGATGGGCGTGGTCTTGCCCACACCGTTCACGCCGATCACGAGGACCACCGCGGGCTTGCTCGCGAGCTCGAT
Organism: Myxococcales bacterium; assembly: GCA_028817855.1. Classification (GTDB taxonomy): domain Bacteria; phylum Myxococcota_A; class Polyangia; order Polyangiales; family JAFGIB01; genus JAOUOP01. The sequence continues at coordinate 5,947 of JAPPOT010000472.1, read as the reverse complement.
CGGCTTCGCTTGCACGTCGAGGATGCTGACCGCCTCGGAGCGAATTGCGCTCCAGACGCTTTCCTCATCCTTGAGCTCACCGCTCTCCATGCGCGTGCGCAGATCATCGAGAATGCGCTGGCTCGTGTGCACGCCCACATCGGCGGTGATCAGGACCTCTTCGATCTCCTCGAGGAGGCCGCTGTCGATCTCCTTCTTGCCGCCGAACAGTTTCGCGAGCCGCGCGATGAAGCCGCCGCGCGTCGAGGCGAGCCCCTTCCGCAGGGCGGCCACATCCTTCTCCCGGGCCTCCTCGCCAGCGCTCTTCGCCGGCTCTTCGGGCTCCGCGACTTTCTCCGGCGCGTCCGCTGACTCGGTGGTCTCGGACGCGCTCGGCTCCGCGGCTTCGGCCAGCGGCGCATCGGCAGTGGCCTCAGGGGTTGCGGTGGCCGCCGTCTCGTCGCCGGTTTCGTCGCCGGTTGCGGACGTGGAGGTCGCCCCTGATGTTGCTTCCGCCGCCGCTTGCCCGCTCTGCGCGCCCGATTTCGCCGTGGTGTCCCCCGAGAGCGCCGGCTTGGCGTCTGCTTCGGGCGGTAACTCGACGGTCTTCTTGCGCGTAGCCACGAACAGCAACAACCCAGCGACGGCGAGAGCGATGACGATGAGTAGCGCTGTGTCCATGTTTCGGGGCATACCACACCGGTGTGCGCCGGTGTGAACGTCGCGCCACTATAGGAATGGGCTTACGCGGCCGTCAACGCTGATGTGGGAATCTTGCGCTCATCAGCCCACTGCCCCACGACGCGCGTCCCAAGTCATGGGGTAGGGCGCTCTCGGCGCCGCGCTTCGTCTTCGACGCGAGCCGCGTCCCGCGTGATCGCGTCCACGTCGTCTTGAATCGGGTGCGCCCGTCCGAAGACGACGTGTTCTACTCGACGCACCAGCATGCGCAGCCGCTTCGGGGCTCGACCCCGTTCGCTCGCACGCGTGACGACCTCGCGTGGCGTGGTCGTCTGCATGGATCCCGGAGCGCCCAGCACCGCTTCTGCAACGGGCTCGAAGGCCCGCAGCGCGGCGGAGCGCAGGTTCTGCAGCCGAGCGACGAGCGCGCTCCACTCACCCCGGTGCGGCACGTGAACGTGTTGGGCGGTCGGCGCGTGCCCATCGGCCACGATGCGAAGTGTCCAGGGACCGTCGTCCACCGGGCCGAGCATGAACGCGCCATCATCGTCGCTGCGCGCGGTGATCACAGTGCCGCCTCCTTCGGCGATCAACTCGACCTGCGCTCGCGCCACCGCGCGCCCATGGTCGGCGCTGACGACCCGTCCGCCGATCTCGCGCCGCGAAGGGCGCCCGCGTCGTACCGTTCCCGCTTCGATTCCGATGCGGACGGCGCGTCTGGGCTGGCTCCTGCGCTCGCTCGCCGGCTCTGGCGCGCGCGCCGACAGCCACCACAGCAGGCCGGCGCACAACAGCACCGGCACGAGCAGCCACAGGCCCGTCGGAGGCCGCGCGCCCCGCAATGTCACCGCCAGCGCTTCGGAGCGGCTCTCGCCGAACCATGGCGCGTCGCTCTCGAAGCGGGCCTGCACGTCGAGGAGCACGTCCTGCTCTGTGGGTGCGCCACGCGCGAGGTCCCTGTAGGCGAAGCGACCTTCGGCGTCCGTCAACACCGTCGCCAGGTGTCGCTCGCCATCGAAGAGCCCCACGGCTCTGCGCGCGAGGGCTTCATTCGAGGTGCGCAGCTCCCCTTCGAGCACGAGCGCATCGACGTTGTCATCGGTGCGTTGCCTCAGGCTGAGTCGCGTTGGGCGCATGCGCAGCAGCGGGATCTCAGCGCGCGCCGCAGTGCGCAGGCCATCGCCTTCGGAGCGAGCGACCAGGCGGCCCATGGATGCTGGGCCGAGGTCCTCGCTTGCCACCTCGATGTGCAGCAGCCCGGCCGCGTCCGTGGTACCGGCCGCGACCTGGCGCCCGAGCTCGTCCGCCACGATCAGCGAGATGCGCGCCCCGCCCTCCGCGGAGCTCGCGCGCAATGCGAGTGCCGCGAGCGGCTCGTCGAGATTCACGCGCCGATCGCGGGGCTCGAGGAAGGTCAGGCGCACGTCCGCGCGCGTCAGATCGATCACGTGCTCTGCTGCGCTGCCACCGTGGTGTCCTTCGCCTGCGAAGGTCGCGCGCGCACGATAGCTTCCGAGCTCTAGGGGCAGCTCCACGCGAAAGGTGCCGTCGGCTGTTGTGCGCAGCGTGCGACGATCGGTCACGCCGTCGCCCTCTTGCGGCGTGACCCGAAGGTCGATGGCGGCGTTCGCCACGGGGCCGTCGAGGTCGTCGAGCAGCACGCCGCGGATGCGCACGCCGGTCGCCCCTCGGCTGCTGTGGAGCTCGATGCGAGTGGCCGCGTGCACGTGCACCGTCGGCTGCGCGCGCGTGGTCATGCTCGAGACGAGCACGAGCAGGGTGCCGGCAATCCAGACGCGCGCGGGTCGGCGCACGACGGCGGTGTGGGAACGACGCGCCATCGTCCTTACCATTCCTCCATTGCGGGCCGCGCGGCAAGTCTGCGAAACTCAAACAGATAGGTGCGGTCGCGGCGCGCCCTGAAGCAATTGTCGACGCAGCACGTCCAACGCTCGGAACATCGCCCCCACGAGGGATGAGCGAGGTCGGTTTGAAGGCTTTGGTAGAAGGTCGTCTACGCTGGGCGGTAGCGCTCTCGGCGCTGCTTGCGTGTCTGCTCGCGCAGCCGGCGCCGACGTCTGCGGACGCTCGCAGCGACTATCTGATCCGCTTGCTGCGCGACTCGGACCAGTTCCGCGTCCGTGCGCAGGCCGCCGTCTCCCTCGGCAGTGTCACCGGGATTTCCGAGGTGGTGCGCGCGCTGACCGATGCCCTCGACGACAGCCATCCCGCCGTGCGCGCGGCGGCCGCCAACTCCCTCGGTCGTCTTGGCGATCCGAGCGCACTGCCGGAGCTGCGGCGCGCGACCAAGGACAAGGAGCCGCCCGTGAGGGTCGCCGCCAAGGCCGCGATCGCGAAATTGGAAGGGGTGGCGCGTCGGCGTGGGCTCGACGTCGACCAGGACCGCCCACGGGGTCCGCCCAAGTACTACTTGGCACTCGGCAACCCGGCCACCAAGGTGAGCGGCTTCACGAGTGACGACCTGCGCAAGGTCGAGAGTGAGCTGCGGGACAACCTCAAGAACATCGACGGCGTGGTGCTCGCGCCTCGAGGGGAGAGCGCGGCGGAGGCGCGCAGGGTCCTGAAGCGCAAGCGGCTCAAGGGCTTCTATATCGAGAGCTCCGTCACCAGCGTGACCGAGAAGCCCGGCGGCGGCGTGCGCGTTGCGGTGTCCCTGATCGTTGCCACGTATCCAGGGCGCGACATGCGCGCCATGATGTCGGGTGCAGCGACGGCCATGGGGGGGCGTGATCCGAGGGCTCAGGCTGCGGCGGGTGCGCTCAAGAGCGCACTACGACAGCTGCCACAGGCAATGGTGCGGGACTGAACATGCGTTGCGGAAGCGAATTGGTTGAACGGGGTCCAGGTATGCGAGAATCGATCCGGAAGGGGCAGCCATGACGGCCGAGGCCAACCGCATGTCGCAAACGCCGCGCACGGCGCACCCTCCGCGCCGGATCCGCAACTTCCTGCTCGAGCCCAAGTTCCAGCTCAAGTACACCGGCATGGTCGTGGGGGTGACGGTGGTGGTCGCCGCCGTGCTCGGCCACTACGCCTATCAGTACTCGACGGGCCAGACCCAGCTGCTCAACATCGAGCGCATGGAGGCGGTGATAGAGCAGGGTGGCGAACCCGACCAGCAGTTCATCGCCGACCTGGAGAGCTACGCGCGCGAGGCCGATCAGCGGGTCGCCATGGCCATCCTTGGCGGCATCATGGTGCTGGCCCTCGCCCTGGGGCTGACCGGTATCGTGGTCACGCACCGGCTCGTCGGCCCTTCCTATCGGCTGAGACGCTTGATCGGCGACGTGCGCCGTGGGCGCTTGGTGGTGGAGGGTGGACTGCGTAAGGGCGACGAGCTGCAGGATGTCTTCGAGGCCTTCAAGGCCATGGTGGACAGCCTTCGCTCGTCCCGCACCGAGTACATCAGTGATCTCGAATCGATGATCGAGGGCGCGAGGAAAGCCGGTGTCGATGCCCAGGTCGTGGCCGAGATGGAAGCGCTGCGGAACAAGCTGCACGGCACCCTCCAGTAGTGTCTGCAGTGGTCAGAAGGCTCCTTGCAGGTAATTGAGGCGCCCCTCGGGCGTGTCGAAGACCACGGATGCGACGTCGAAGCGGATCTCGCGGTAGGACTGCCCGTTCTCGCGCAGCCAGCGGCCTGCCGCCTGGCGGACGCGTGTGACCTTGGCCCCGTCGATGCTCTGCGCGGGCGTCATCAGGCGGTCGCTGCGACGCGAGCGCACCTCACAGAAGACCACCATACGGCCGCGCCGGGCGATGACGTCGAGCTCGAGGCGCCCCACGCGAACGTTGCGCGCGAGGATCTCGAACCCCTGCGTCTCGAGGTGCTTGCACGCCATGACCTCCGCCCGGCGGCCAAGCTCAGCGCGCGCAGCCTGACGCAGCGCCCGCTGCTGGACAGCGTCCGGGCCCTCGACGTGCCGAGCGCTCACTCGGTGAAGGTGCCGTTGCGTACGCAGTACCCGCCGCGCACACCCGGGCCTCCCTGCTCGAGCACGTCGACACAGGAGAAGCCGTCGGGACACTCGCACTCGGCGAACCCGGTATCGGCGGAGTTGCAGCGGCAGGTGCAGTAGACCCGGTCCTCCACCTCACTGGTGTCGGCGCAGGTCACGCCCGGCGTGCACTCCGGGTCCACAGCCGGATCACAGGCTGCCTGGGTGCTCGGAACGCAACCCTCGCGGGGGTCGCCGCGCAGACGGAACACGATGCATACGCGCGTCTCGCACTGCACGGAGCTCGACTCGATATAGGCCTCACGGTCGTCGAAGCCGGTCTCCGGCACCTGCTCGGGGAGGCAAGGAGCGCCCACCGCCGGGGTCGAGCAGCCGAACATGAGCGTCATCAGCAAAGCCGAACCCAGAAGCAGAAGGCACTTGGCGTCGATCCGGTGGAGACTCACAGGCTTCCCTCGTGTTTTTCAGACCTGCCGCAATTCTACAGCCCAGAACCGCCGGCAGAGCCCTCGCTCAAGCCGCCTGAACCGCTGTAGGGTGCGGTAAGTCCGGGCAGTTGCGCCGCCGAAGCTACGTTGGCCCAAGCTCCGGTGTCAAGCGCCCGGTGAGGAGGTGGGTAAAGCTTGCACATGTCGGCGATTCTCCTTGACAAGCCGATTTTTGCATATCTATGATGACCGGCGCTGCGCCCCATAAAGTACCGATTTTTATCGGATTTTTTGAGCGCCCGGTCAAAGGGGACAGGGCGCCGGCTTCGTCTAGTTGACAACACGCGCGAAGGTCGTCAGCCGACGATGGAGACAACACGGATGTGCAAGACCCGAACACTGAGCTCGATGCTGGCCTGCCTCATGTTGGCCAGCGCATCGCACGCGTTCGCCCAGGACATGCAGTTCGGCCTCGAGGAGACCGGGGCGCCCCCCGCGGGGCCACCCGCCGAAGGTCCGCCTTCTGAGGCGCTGGCCAATGCGCTTCGCCTCTATACCCAGGAGCGCTACGAGGAGGCCGCCGTGCAGTTCCAGCGTGTCGTCGAGGGTGAGACCCAGGACGCGCCGGCCAATGTTCAGAAGGCTCAGTTCTTCCTCGGCAAGTCCCTCTATCACCTGCGCTACTACCAGTCGGCGCTGGCGGTCTTCGACGAGGTTTCCGAGATGGGGCGCAACCATCTCTTCTTCGACCAGACGCTGCAGTGGCTGGCGCAGCTGGGATCACAGCTGCCCGAGCCCGCGGGCAACACCGCCCAGATCGGCCGGTTCGGCGGCGATCAGCTAGAGCCGTTCAACACCGCAGACACCGCGGACTTGTAC
>JAPPOT010000457.1 GCA_028817855.1 Myxococcales bacterium | reverse complement strand
ATCACGCGCTCGGAGCGCCCCGCCGGCCGCGCCTTCCACACCCCCTTCCCCCAGTCGGTCTTCGACTACTACCACGACTGGGAAGCCACCCCGGAGGAGCGGCAAGCGCTCGTCATCTACCTGCGTTCGCTCGAGCCCAAGACCCAGGGCCCCCTCGACTTTAGGTAGACAGCTGTAGCGGTAGGGAATCGTCGAGGTTCGCCCAGGAGCGGCTCACTCGCGGCGTAAGCAGGCGGTGGCGCGGACGGTGGTGGGCTTGTTGTTGGCGGTGCAGGCGAAAGTCGTGGCGCGCAGGGCGCGGGTCATGCAGCGCGTGAGGGCGGCGCTTGGCGTGGCCTCGCTTCCGTCACGCGGCGTGACGGCTGCAACGCGTGTCTTGCCGCTGCCGGTCACTGACAGCTCCAGGTCCAGCTCGAAGGTGCCCGCCTCGTTGGCCTGCTCCTGCGCGATGCAGCGCGCCAGCCGTCCCGCCACCGGCAGGTCCGTGAGAGGCCACGGCGCGACCTGTGCGTGGTCCTCGCCGTGCAGCGAGACCCGCACGCCGCTCGGCACGTGACGCGGGCCGTACTTGCGGTCGCGCTCGGTGCGGGTCAGGAGCTCACCGGTGGTGATCCGCACGCCGAGGCGGCGCTTTGCGGTGGCAGGCTGGAAGCGTAGCTTTGCGAGCACGCGCGCGAGACAGGTGTCGCGGGTGCGCTGGCTCCGGGGACGTGGCGGCTGGTAGCTGCCCTTCACGCGGCCGTCCTCCCCGATGTCGAGCACCGCGGCGAAGTCGAGCTCGGTGGGCGCGTCCGGGTGGTGGCAACGCTCCAGGTCCCCCCTGTGCGCGTCGAGCACGGCGCGCGCCGCACCCGGCTCGGCCCAGTCGCCATAGGAGTCGATGTGATGCACCTTCACGCCATCCGCCGCGGGTGCGTCCCAGGAGCCCGGCGAGGCGCGCAGGATGCCGATGATGCCTTGCTTCTGCGGCACCGCCTGCAGCGCCGACAGCGCCGCGAGCCAGGTGTCGAGCTCTTCGTGCGGGCCCGTGAGCGGAGCGCGCAAGCGGAAGCCTATCTTCGCCTGGGCTTCGCCGTGCAGGAAGATCACCAGCTCGCACGCGGAGTCGTCGCAACGGCGGCTGACCCGCGCGCGCTCGAGATCCGGCAGGCTGCGACGCAGGAAGTCGTCGAAGCGCACACCCCGCGCGCAGCGTGCGCCGCCCACCCGGTGGCGGCCCTTCTGCCACGCGCGCTGCAGCCGCGCCAGCTCCGCCGGTGCGAGCCAGTCGACCTCGAGCCGCGCCGCCGCGTAGCGCTTCGCCAGCAACGCCTGCGCACGCTCCACGAGCGTCGCGCGTTCCGCCTCGAGCAGCGGAATGTCCACCTCGACGCCACCCTCGAGCTGCACCAGCGCGCGACCCGCGCCTGCCGACGGCGCGGCCGCATCCGGCGGTCCCTCTCCGGCACGCGGGCTCCAGCACGCCTCCGAGCCCGGCGGTCGCTCGCCGGGCCCCGCGCGCTTCTCCGCCCCGTACTGCGGGCGCGTCGGTCGCGCCGCGATCGCCTTGCGCCGCTGCGCCAGCGCGGCCTCCCGTGCCGCGCAGTGGGCAGCCCAACTGTCGAGGCTCGAGTCGTCGAGGCGCCGCGCGGTGATGTGGCAGTAGGCAAAGGCGTCCTCGGCCTTCTGCATCCACGGCGCCGCGGCCTGCTCGAGCCCCTGGCGAAAGATCGCCTCCAGCTCGGCGTCATCGCGCAGCACCGGCGGCACGGGCGTCGCGAGGAACAGCTCGATGAAGTGCCCGTAGCAGGCCGCCACGACGGCCGCCGCGACCACCGACTCCCGTCGGTCGCCGGCCGCCGCTTCGAGGGCTGTCTGCGCCTCTTCGATCTGCTTCGCCATCGACGCCATCCAGGCCGTGAAGTCACGCTGCATCCACTCCTGGAAGGCCTCCTGGTCCGTACCATCGAAGCGCGCTCCCTGCTGGCGCAAGAGGGCTTCCGCCAGCTCGAGCCCGCGCTGCAGCTCCGGCGAGGCGTCGGCGCGCCGCAGCGGCAGCGGCGGCAGGCGCTCGGTCAGGCGCGCGGGTGCCTCGACGATCGCAGGCTCGGCCGGTGCCCGCGGCGCGGGAGGCTGCGTGGCGGCGCAGCCGAGCAGCGGCAACAACAGGACGGCGTCAAGCGTCGTGGCTCGAGACACGGATGGCAGTAAAGCACAGCGATCCCCCCTTGCGCTCGGCGCGCGCACGTCGCATCCATGTTTCATGGTCCCCCGCCGCGACCGTGCCCTCGCGCTGCTCGCCCCGCTGGCGCTCCTGCTCGCCGCCGCACCGGTCACGGGCGACGACTTCGTCTACGGCCAGACCTACCTGCGCGACCGCACGGGCGCGGAGACCTCCCTCGCCCGCGCCGCCGACGGCGACGTGCTGGTCGCCGTGATCCTCAAGGGCACCTGGTGCCACGTCTGCCTGCGGCAGCTCACCGAGCTATCCCGCCGCAAGGCGCGCCTCGACACTCTCGGCGTGCGCGTCGTCGGCATCGCGGTCGAGCCCCACACACGCACGGTGGCAGCCGCCAAGCGCCACGCCCTGCCGTTCCCCATCCTCAGCGACCCCGACCACGGCGTCGTCAGCTCCCTGGGCCTGTGGCGCCCCCGCTGGGGCCACCCCCTGCCCTCCATCGTCGTCTTCGACCGCTGCGGCGAGGAACGCCAGCGCTTCGAGGGCCGCCGGCCCGGCCTGCGCCCCGAGCGCGCCCTCATGCACCTGCTCGAGACCATGGCGAAGGAAGAGCCCAAGGGCTGTCTGACCGTGCTGGCGCAGCGCAGCGTTGCGCTCCACTGAAGGCCTGCTCGCTACCCATCCAGCGAAAGCCCATCGAAACCCGTCGCCGCGGCCACGTCCATCGCCTGGACCACCTCTTCGTAGCGGACGTTGTCGTCGGGCGCGATCGTGAGGGCGCGGCGGTTGGGGGCGGTGGTGCGGTAGTGCTGCAGGCGCTCGCGCAGGGTCGCCACGTCGTAGCGGTCGCCGTTCTTCGGGATCGGGATGCGATCGCCCGCGGTGGACGCGACCACGTAGCCGTCGGATGTGACCTGCAGCACCAGGCGCACCTCGGGCTCCCAGATCGCGTCGGACGTCGTCTGGCCTGGGAGCTGTTGCGAGACGTCGTGACTCGCCAGCTGGTTCCATACGGCGGTCACGAGCAGGAACATCACGCAGCACAGAAGCAGATCGATGAAGGGGATCAGCGGGATCGGGGAGTCGACCGACTTCTTGCCGCCAGCTTCGCCGCCCACTTCGATCGTCGCCATCGCGTCACCTCCCTCCAGCGCGCTTGTCTCTGAAACCACGCCGCCGGTTGCGATCGTCCATGGGCCGTCGCCGCCGGTTGCGATCGTCCATGGGACAACGCCCGCGCGCGAAAGGTTCCGCACCCGCTTGCGAGCGCGCAGTCGCCCGGCCGCGGCCGCGTGCCGCCGTCGAGGCCGGCGCGCGTGTGGGCGACTGTGCGGTATTACTTCATCACTACAGTGCTAAAGTAATGCCATGGGCCTGGACCGCTCCCTCTACGCGCTTGAAATTTCTTTACTTTCCCTGCTCACGGCGGCCTGCACTCTGCCCGAGCAGACAGCCACCCCGGCGGAGGGCCCGGAGGCGCCCGCGGCGCCGGCCGTGGAGCCGTACCGGGGCGCCACACCGCAGGTGGTGAAGCTCGCCCGCTTCGAGGGCTACGGCGATCCGCTCAGCGGCCAGTTGTGGATGCGCATGATGCGGCCCCCCGCAGCGACCGCCGGCGAGGGCGTCGCAGCTCAGGGCCAGGCGCTCGGCTACTGCGCGGTCGAGGAGGAGGAGTGGGGCGCCGTCGACTTCGACCCCGACACCCACCCATCGAACGCCTTCGAGTTCTACACCGTGCCGGAGCCGGGCGGCTGCGAAGACGTCGACCACGATGGCGTGCCCGACGACAACCCCATGGTGTGCAACGACGGCAACTTCGGCGGCGTCGCCTTCAACGCCTTCGATCCCACCACCTGCTCGGCCCGCGTCCCGCCCGGTGCCGACGCGCGCGTCATGAGCGCGTTCGGCGGCGGCGCCCCCACCCACGACGACCTCTTCACCGGGGTCGATGGCGTCGGCTGCGCCCTGCAACACGTCGGCAACTACACCGGGCGCAACTACTCGCGCGTCTACATGGACATCGACGTCTTCAACGGCGACTCCACCCACCAGCCCTACGGCTTTCCCTACGGCCTGGGCGACTTCAACGACGGCTCGGTCGGGACGCCCGCGCCCGGCGCCGCGCGCGGCCGGCCCTCCGATCTGAACGGCCTGTGGGACCTGGGGCCGATGAACGACGGCGACTCGGTCGAGACCTGGATCTTCTTTCGCAACGGCGACTCCACCAACTTCACCTTCACCGGCTACATCCTGGGCGAGGTGGTCGAGGACTGCGGCGACCGCGACGACGACGACTGCGACGGCATCGACGACAACGGCTGCGGCGACGTCGGCTACGGCCAGGACTGCTACTTCGACGCCGACTGCCGCAGCGGCTCCTGCGTTGGCGCGAGCCCGGACCGCAGCCTGCTGGGCGCCGCCGCCGTGCCCGGCTCGAGCAGCCTCGACGACGACATCCCGGGCAGCTGCGAAGAGAGCTGCGGCGACGCCTTCATCGAGGGCGCCGAGGAGTGCGACGACATCGACGGCACCCCGGTGCCCGGCGACGGTTGCGACGCGAGCTGCAACGTCGAGACGGGCTACCACTTCCCGCTCTTCGGCCCGCTGACGCGCGACTACAACCGCGACCTGGATCAGGGCTTGCGGGTCGCCGCCCACCCCTCGGGCGGCTGGGTCGTGGCCGGCGCCACCGAAGAGGGCGGCACCGACGCCGACTGGGTCCTGATGCGCGTCACCGACAGCGGCGACGTCGACACCAGCTGGGGCACGGGCGGCTTCTCGGACCTGGCCGACTTCGACGCCGCGGACCTGAACGATCGACCCCGGTGCCTGGGCGTGATGTCCGACGGCACGGTCGTCGCCGGAGGCAGCACGGGCAACAGCATCTCGCTGGCCTACTGGGACGAAAGCGGCGTGCTCACCGACACGATCTTCACCACCGTCGCCTCCGCGCAGCTGATCGACTGCCTGGTGATGGCCGACGACAGCATCCTGGTCTCCGGCACGAGCTACAACGGCGCCGACATGGACATCCGCCTGCTCAAGTTCCTGGCCAACGGGATGGTCGACAACACCTGGGCGATGGGCACGCCGCTGGCATCCGGCGTGGGCTTCATCACCGTCCCACCCGCCGCCAACATCGTCGACGGCGAGACCTTCACGATCGACGGAACCGTCTTCGAGCTCGACAAGAACTCGAGCGTGGCCGGCGGCAACATCCAGGTCGACATCTCCGCGGACGTCACCGCGGCCGACGTGGCCACCCGCATGGCCAACGAGATCAACAGCGCCGGCATCGACGAGCTGCTGATCGCCGAGACCGATGGCAATCCGGTCGTCGTGCTCGCCCACCTGGGCCCCGGCAGCGCAACCGCTTCCCACACCATGAGCGACCCGAGCATCGTGCTGCGGCAGCCGATCGGCGGTGGCGTGGTCCGCGACCTGCCGCTCGCCGACCCCCACGACCAGGGCGCCGCAATCACGATCGACGGCATGGGCAACATCGCCATGGCGGGTGTCTCCGGCGCGGAGGTCTGGGTCACGCGCTTCCTCGCCAACGGCGCCGTCGACATGATGTTCAACATGGGCGACACGCCCACCTTCCAGGTGCTCACGACCACGGGCTTCCCCACCACGATCGCCACGTTCCCGGGTGCCATCGTCGTGGGCTCCAACAACGGCTCCGACGGCTACCTGGGTCACCTCTCGGGCGGCGGCATGATCATCAACGAGTCCACCACCACCATGGACCTGGTGCTCGACATCGTGGTCGACGGCGCCGGGCGCGCCGTGATCGCGGGCGAGCGCATCGGCACCGGCGGCTACGTCAAGCGCAGCCAGGCGGGGCTGCTCGCCCTCGAACCCGCGTTCGGCGTCTCCGGCCTGCACCTTGCCACCGACACCTTCGCCACCCCCGGAGTGACGCTCGACGTGGGCGACGAGATCATGCTGGTCGGCACCACCGTCACCGACGACTTCTACCTTTCGCGCATCAAACCCTAGAAGACGCCGAAGGGCGTCTTCTAGCTGCGACAAGCCTTCGGCGTCTCTTGTCGCGCCGCGGCGCGACGATCTTCAACCACCACCAGGCTCGAGATTCGGTCGCCGCGGCGCACAAATCTCTAAAAGCCCAGTAATTGCGTGATATTTTATCGAAAAAATCGATAAATATATATAAAACACGGACAATATCTGCGTCGGCGGGCCGCCCTGCCGTCTCGCCTGTGCCTCAGGCCGTGGTGGCTTCGGGGCGGTGGGAAATGACGATGGCTCCGACGCGTTGCTCGGTCTCGACGAGGCGGTGGGCCTGCGCGGCCTGCTCGGGCGGGAACACGCGGTCGATCGGGACGGTCAGCTCGCCGCGCTCGAGCATCTCCTTGAGGGCGCGCAGCTCGCGCACCTTCTCGCCCGCGAATGCGAAGATCACTTCCTTGTCCGAGAGCCAGGTCGAGGGCGCCGAGCGCAGCATGTCCGTGAAGCGCGGGTTGCCCATCAGGTAGCGCCCGCCCGGCTTCAGCGATGCCAGGCAGCGCGAGTAGGAGCTCTTCACCACCATGTCGAAGATCACGTCGTAGCGCGCGTCCGATCGCGTGAAGTCCTCGCGCTGGTAGTCGACGAAGTGATCGGCCCCGATCCCGCGCACCAGCGCCTCTTTGGCGCCGCAGTCGACGCCTGTGACCTCCGCGCCCATCTGCTTCGCGATCTGCACACCAAAGGCCCCGATGCTGCCGCCCGCGCCATTGATCAGCACCTGATCGCCGGGCTGGGTCTTGGCGCGCCGCATGAAGTGCAGCGCGTTGAGCGCGCCCAACGGCACGGCCGCCGCCTCCTCGAAGCTCAGGTTGGCCGGCTTGTCCACGATCGTCGCCTTCTCGGATAGCGTCAGGTATTCGCCATAGGCCCCCATCCGCAGCCCCGCGCTTCCGAAGACGGCATCGCCCGCCGAAAAGCGCGTGGCCCCCTCCCCCACCGCCTCGATCACCC
>JAPPOT010000856.1 GCA_028817855.1 Myxococcales bacterium | reverse complement strand
ATGCCGCGATACTCGCGCGGGACCCGGCCCGGGTGTGGGAGTTCTTTCGAGCTGCGCATCGCGCGGCGGAGGCTGCCGCCCCCAACCCGGCGCACGTCGCGCTCGCGCGCTTTCACGCCGCGCTGGGACCGGATCGATCGATGACGCTGATCACGCAGAATGTGGACGGGCTCCACCAGCGCGCGGGAAGCCGAGACGTGATCGAGCTGCATGGCAGCCTCGCGACGAGCCGATGCGCATCGACCGGATGCTCCAGGAAGAGATCCTCGGTCCCGCCGAGACGCTCGTGCCCGCCCTCTTCCGCATCCCCACTTGAACCATGGACAAGAAACGAGAAAAGACAATCAGCAAGTTCCTGAGCTACGCCCTGCGGCACGGCCCGGACGACGTCGGGATCGAGCTCGCGGAGGGTGGCTGGACCGACGTGCCCGCCTTGCTCGAGGCGGCGTCGCGCAAGGGTCATACGATCTCCGTCGAGGAGCTCGAGCAGGTCGTCGCCAACAACGACAAGCAGCGCTTCGCGCTCAGCGAGGACTGCGCACGCATCCGCGCCAATCAGGGACACTCGGTCTCCGTGGAGATCGACCACACGGTCGCGACGCCGGGGGAGCACCTCTTCCACGGCACGGTGCGCAAGTTCATCCCGTCGATCCGGGAACAGGGACTGCTCAAGGGCAACCGCCAGCACGTGCACCTCTCCGCCGAGCGCGAGACGGCTGCCAAGGTTGGCCAGCGGCGGGGCAAGCCGGTCATTCTGATCGTGCGCGCGGCCGCGATGCGGGCCGCCGGGCACACCTTCTACCTGAGCGCCAACGGTGTCTGGCTCACCGAGCACGTCCCCGAGGAGTACATCCTCTACCCCGGCTGAGCAGGGTAGCCGTTGCGCCTGGTGAGACCCGTGCTAGGACCTCGCCATGATCGGCTACGTCACCCTGGGCACGCACGACATGGATCGCGCGGCGAAGTTCTACGACGTCGTGCTCGCGGAGATGGGCGCCAAGCGCATCGACACCAGCGAACGCTTCACCTACTGGGGTAAGAAGCGCGGCCTCGGGCTGCTGGCGATCTGCCGCCCGCATGACGAGCAGCCGGCGACGGTGGGCAACGGCGTCATGGTGGCCCTGGCGGTGCGCGACCGTGACGTCGTGGGGCGCGTCCACGAAAAGGCGATGGGGGAAGGCGCTGCCGACGAAGGCGCACCGGGTCCCCGTGGGCCGGGGTTCTACGGCGCCTACTTCCGCGACCTCGACGGCAACAAGATCTGCATCTTCACCTACGAGGACGGCGGACCGCCGGCATCCTGACCAGCTCCGGGCAGCCGACGGGGTCGATGCCGGCGGCGAGCAGGCGGACGGCGGCGTGAACCGCGAAGCACTTGTCGCTCGAGTGGATGTCGGAGTAGAGCCCGAGCAGGTAGCTGGGCTCCACGACGCGGTATCCGGCGAGCTCGCGAGTCGGCACGTCGGCGCGGACGAAGAAGTCGATCGTGAGCCGGACGGGACGCGGGTCGAGGGCCACGGTCTTCTCGTAGCGGGCGGGTGGGCGCGCAGGAAACTTATCTGTTCGAATAAGGTCCGATATCAGGGGCGCGTAGTGAGGCATCGACGCGGGCCCCGGCTAGTACCATGATCTTAATGATTTCAAATGCTTATCGGGACGCAGTGATCGCAGACGAGGCTTGGCACGCCCCTCGCATTGTCTCCGGGCGGATCGGGGACGGCGCTCGGCTGCACGGTCCGGATGATTGAAACAAAACGACTCCCTCATACGTCATGGAAACCGAACACCACGCGCCGTCGCAGCTCGGCTGCCCGGCGAGGAAACGAACGATGACCTGGAATGCAGAAACGATCATGGGCTGTCCGCATGGCTTGCGCGCTGGCGCGTCATGCAGCGTGAAGCCCCGTGCATGCGCCGGGTATCAGGCCCCGGCGTCTGCCAAGGGCTTTGTCGGTCTGGTGGAGGATCCCGCGTAGGGCGGTCGAGCACGCGCATGCGTGACGACCGCCCCAGGCCGAGGCCTTGGGCGGTTTTTTTTCGCCCGCGGCCAGCCCGCCCTCGGGGCTGAAGGGAACTGGCATCCCAGCTCGCCTGTAAAGCGGGCGCGCTGTCACGGCGCGTTGCAGGTTCGAGTCCTGCCAGTCCCACCACGGATCCGTAGCTCATCTGGCAGAGCACCCGGCTCTTACCCGGGCGGCAGTGGGTTCGATGCCCACCGGATCCACCAAGTCTTCGAGCTCGCTCGAAGCATGATGAGAAGTTTCGGGAGTCGTCCAGCGGCCAGGACAACTGACTCTGGATCAGTAGACGGGGGTTCGAGTCCCCCCTCCCGGGCCAACTTCGCAAGTTGTGCTCTTTGACAATCGAGAAGGCTTTCGTGCGGGCGCCCGGATTGGCGATCCGGGCGCCGCACACTCTTTGCAGGGTGGCCAAGTGGAAAGGCAGCCGCCTGTTAAGCGGACGAGCGCGGGTTCGACTCCCGCCCCTGCAGCCATGTCTCAGCTAGGGTGTGGATCTCAAGCTGATAGGGAATCGCCGAGGTTCGCCCAGGAGCGGCTTGCGTCCTCGGACCAATCCTCGACGTAGCACTGCTACGCCTCCGGTTGGCCCTGTGGGCGCGCTCGCTCCTGAACGAGCCTCGACGATTCGAGTGGCTTGCAGCCAAGGAGCCGCGGGCTCTGACGTACCTGCCACGTTGCGCATCTGGGATGCGAGCCGGTTGTCGACCGGTCGAGACGAGTTCGATTCTCGTACGTGGCGCTGACGCCACTGTAGCTCAGCTGGTAGAGCACCTGGTTGAAGCCCAGGGGACACTGGTTCAACTCCGGTCGGTGGCACCAAGTCTTTTGCTGGTCGATCCCGAAGTGGTCGAGGGCCCAGGTTGTGATCCTGGTGCAAGACGGTTCGAGTCCGTTCGGCCAGCCCAATCCTCCTGTCGTCCAGCGGCCAGGACACTCGACTGATAATCGAGAAACGGAAGTTCGATTCTTCCCGGGAGGACCATCGCCGGGGCCATAGCTCAGCCGGGAGAGCGCCTGCCTTGCAAGCAGGAGGTCGAGGGTTCGACCCCCTCTGGCTCCACCACGCGTCCGAAGTGTTGTCGGCAGCATGCCTGACTTCCAATCAGGCGGAGCGAGTTCGAATCTCGCCGGGCGCACCAAATCGATCGATGTCGTGGCGGATCCCGACTGGCGAGGGTCCGGTCTGCAAAGCCGGTAATAGAGAGTTCGATTCTCTCCCGCCACTCCACGCATGCCCCCGAAGCCCAAGTGGATGGGCACCGGTGTTCTAAGCCGGCGATTGCAAGTTCGACTCTTGTCGGGGGTGCCGATGCCCGCGAGGCCCAAATGGATGGGCACCTGTCTACGAAGCAGGGTGTTGGGAGTTCGAATCTCTCCGTGGGCGCCAGACGCTGTCTCCGTAGCTCAAAGGAAGAGCACCGGTTTCCGAAGCCGGGTTACTGGAAGTTCGAGTCTTCCCGGAGAGGCCCACGATGCGAAGCGGGTGCTGGTTCCCGGCCCGGTCTCATAAGCCGGCGCCACGCAGGTTCGATTCCTGCCTTCGCAACCACACGGGGATAGCTCAGCGGAAGAGTGCCTGCGTCACATCCAGGCGGTCGTCGGTTCGATCCCGACTCCCCGTACCAATCTCAGAAGCGGGTTCGGAACCTTGCGCGAGTGGATTTCGCACCGCGACGGCATTGATCGGCGCCCCGGTGAACCGAGGCAATGCAGGGGCATTGTTGAGCTTGAAGCGGGGCGGCGAGGGATGTCGTCCCGGTCGAAAGGCATCGCGAGAGGCTTCGAAACCGCTTCTCATGGCCACGTAGCCCAATTGGCAGAGGCGGCCGGCTCAGACCCGGTCCAGTGTGGGTTCGACTCCCTCCGTGGCTACCAAGCTGTTCGTCTTCACAAACCCAGCACGTGAAAGGAGGTGCGTCATGCGGACGCTGGTTCTGGATCAGGGCTATCAGCCCCACCGCGTCGTGAGCTGGCAGCGCGCCGTCACGATGCTCTTCGATGGCAAGGTCGAGGTCGTGGAGGAATACGAGCACGACATTCGATCCGTCACCCTGACGATCAAGATGCCGGCCGTCGTGCGCCTGCTGCAGGCCGTGCGCGGTCGCCGCGGCGTGAAGTTCTCGCGCATCCACGTGGCCACGCGCGACGGCTTCCGCTGCCAGTACTGCGGGCAGAAGCTGCCGCTGAGCAAGCTTACCTACGACCACGTCATCCCGCGCTCCCAGGGCGGAAAGACGCGCTGGGAGAACATCGTGATGGCTTGCCTGTCCTGCAACGGCCGCAAGGGAAGCCGGACGCCGGAGCAGGCCCGCATGCGGCTGCGCAAGGAGCCCATCAAGCCCAAGTGGCTGCCGGTGGTCGCCTTCAGAATCGATCCCGCATGCTCTGTCCCCGAGGCCTGGACCAACTGGATCTACTGGCACGGGGCACTCGAAGAGGAGCCGGCGTGAACCGCGCACGCCGGGCCTCTTCTCCCGGGTGAGAGACAGACCCGTTGCCGCACCCACACGCGGGCAGGGTGCGCATGCGTCGCTGTCTCTCCCCGGGAGCTTTCTTTTTTCTCGCGATGTGGCGCAGGGGAAGCGCGCCTGTTTCGGGTACAGGAGGTCGTGGGTTCGATCCCCACCATCGCGACCAGCCCGGATGTCTTGCCGATGCGTGCGAAGATCGTGCGAGCGATCGGCTTCACAGGGGTGTCGATCGGTCGTGCGAGGGCGCGCCGACTGCTACCCGGCAGATGTCTTCTGGCATTGGGGTTCGACTCCCCTGCCCTCCTCCATAGGTGATCGCCAAACTGAGAGGGAATCGCCGAGGTTCGCCCAGGAGCGGCTTACGTTCTCGGAGAGATGCTCGACGTAGCGCCGCTACGCCTGCGCTCTCTCCTGCGGGCGCGCTCGCTCCTGAACGAACCTCGACGATTCGAGTGGTCTTGGAGCGCGTGCTGCCAGTGGCGATGCGGTCGCGCCAATCATGAATTGCTTCCGTGGTCTATTGGCAAGGACGCTGGTCTTTCAATCCGGAGGTGGGAGTTCGATTCTCCCCGGAAGCACCCGGTAGCCGTTGACGCCGTTGCGACGCCGCGCGCTGGATGTGCCTCTGGTTCTCTCCTGCGCGTCCGGAAGGGTCGGTTCCTCTCCGGCGTGCTCGCGCATCGCGAGCCTAGCGACGCTGTCGGTCAAACCTAGGTCGGGGTTCGAATCCCCTCATGGTTCGGGACCATGTAGCTCAGTGGTAGAGCATAGGTGCGGGCGAATACAGCCCATCCGTTGGCGACGGATAGTCGTCCACAACAACCGGCCGACAGGAGGCCGGTCTCCGCATCGCGCGGCGCTCCGGCGCCCGCGAGCCGGGTCGCCACACGGCCCAGCCAAGCGACGCCGCGGTCGGCTCCCGGCCCGCGCCACGCAGCCCGTTGCATGGCGCGCGCCGGACAGCTCACCGTAGCGTTCCCGCTGGGCTGCTGGCATCCGGTCGATGCACCGCCGCAGCTGCGTGCGAAGCCCGCTTGGGGGGAAGCGGTCGGGACGCGCAGCTCCGCGCGGCGCTGGGGACCGCCTCCTCGACGCCACCTCTCTGCGGCTCCTCGAGGGCCGCTTCTTCAACCCAAACCAGGAAGGGGGTCAGCATGTACCTCTACAAGAACATCCGTGTGAAGCTGAACGAGCGCGTGGTGATCTTCCGCCACGGGCTGCCGCTGCGCGCCCTGGCCCCGGGCCGGCACCGCATCTGGGGCACGCGCCTGACCGAGCAGCGCTTCGACGTCAGCCACCTGCTGCTGCGCGCCCTGCCGGAGGTGCGCGCGGTGCTGCCGGGCGACTGGTTCGCCGAGGTGACGATCGCGGACGACGCGCGCGGCGTGCTCTACCGCGACGGCGCGCCGGTGCGCTTCCTGCGCCCGGGCGTGCACCGCTACTGGACGCTGGACCCGTCGGTCGAGCTGAAGGTGCTGTCGATCACCGAGCCGATGCCGAAGCTCTCCGACGAGCTGGTCGGCGTGATTCCGCCGAACGAGTACGTCTACACGGTCGTGCGCGAGCACGAGCGCGGGCTGCACTACGTGCAGGGGCGGCTGGCCGGCGTGCTGTCGCCGGGTCGCTACGCCCTGTGGACGCACCCGGAGGCCGAGGTCGACGTCAAGGCGATCGACATGCGCCGCGCCCAGGTCGCGCTGGCCGGCCAGGAGCTGATGACGCGCGACAAGGTGACGCTGCGGCTGAGCCTGTCGGTCGAGTACGCGGTCGAGGACCCGGCGACCATGGTGCACACGGTCGACAACCCGCGCGACGCCGTCTACCTGCTGGTGCAGCTGGCGGCCCGCGAGTACCTGGCCGGCGTCACGCTCGACGAGCTGCTCGAGGGTCGCGACGCCATGACGCGCTTCCTCGAGGAGCAGACGGTCCCGAAGGCCGCTCGCTTCGGTGTGCGCATCGAGCGGGTAGGCGTGAAGGACGTGGTCCTGCCGGGCGAGATGAAGGCCCTGCTCAACCGCGTGATCGAGGCCGAGAAGGAGGCCGCAGCCAACGTCATCCTCCGCCGCGAGGAGACGGCGGCCACGCGCTCCCTGGCCAACACGGCACGCGTGATGGCCGACAACCCGGTCCTGCTGCGGCTCAAGGAGCTCGACGCCATGAAGGATATCGCCGGAAGCATCCACGAGGTGCGGATGGTGGTGGGCTCGGACGGCCTCGACACGCTCCTGTCGGCCCAGCTGCTGGGTGACGGCAAGGCCAAGGCGTAGCCACACAACTGCGGCGCCCGGATCCCCCGGCGCCCCGCGCGAAGGCCTTCTCGGTTGTCGAAGGGCACGCTTGCACCCTGCCCCAGAAGCATGACGGGTGATGCACCTGCTTCGTAACCAGGAGAACGGGGTTCGAGTCCCCGCTGGGGCCCCACTGCGACTCAGGGCTTGTGCTGCTGGGCCGCGGCCAGCAGCGCGTCGTTGTCCAGCCGCGCCTTGTAGTTGGGGTCGGAGTGGACGTACTGGATCTTGCCGTCCGGCGCGATCAGGAAGACCGACGGCACGGGCAGCAGATGGTGTTTCTTGCCGCTCGCGTCCTCGATGTCGATGCCGAACATCCGGAGCTTGGTGTTGTAGCTGTCGTCCACGCGGAAGGCGATGCCGAAGGCCCGGGCACC
>JAPPOT010000590.1:13140-26362 GCA_028817855.1 Myxococcales bacterium | reverse complement strand
TGACGACGCCGCGCTCCGACTCGTTCTCGTCCGTGCTCGGCCGCGGCCGGCCAGGAAGAGGCTCTGGCACCTGAATGAACGGCCGCTGCTCGCGGCGCCGCCGCTCCTCTTCTTCCCGCTTTTTGATCTGGTCGATGATGATCGGCGGAAGCATGATTGGCGTCCCTCGCTACACACATAATAACGCAGATCGACCCGTGCAATTACAAACTGCCGTCGAATTGGTACGGGGGTGCGCACATCCTGCGCGCCGCACGCAGGGAACGCAGAATTCCTGGATTGTGGGGACCACCTTCCTCGCGCTCGCGTGCGCAATCCTGTGCGATGCCGCAAGTGCCCGAGCCGAGAACGATTTTCGGTTGGAGGGGGCAGCGTGGAACGGTCTGTCAGGCTTTCTCGAGCTCGCGCGCGCTCACGCTGTCGAAGTGGCGACGCCGGATGCGGTGGACCTGGCAGCCATTGCCGCACAGGACGGAATCATCCTGATCCACCCGACCGACGACGTGCCCGTCGCCGATCGCAGCGCGTTCATGCGCGACGGCGGCAGGCTCGCGATCGTCGATGACTTCGGCACGGGCGACGCCGTGCTGGACAACTTCGGCATCGAGCGCGGTGACGTCGCGGCGCCACCCCAGACGCGGCGCTTGCGTGGCAATCGCAACGTGCTGATCGCGACTCCAGGCGTCGGTCATCCGCTCACCGACGACGTGCGCGCGCTCGTCACCAATCACGCTCAGCAATTGCGACACCCCGCACTCGAGCCCCTCTTCGTGTTGCAGGACGACGGCTCGGCCATCGTCTTGGCGGGCGCGGTGGCAGCCGGACGGCTGGTCGCCGTGGGCGACGGGAGCGTGTTGATCAACAACATGCTGGAGTTCGCCGGCAATCGGCGCCATTCGCGCCGAATCTCGCCTCGTAGGTCGGCGCCGAGCGGCGCCTCTGGGTCGTGACCGGTGACACGCGCTGGCAGGGCCGCTACCGCGGAGCCGCCGACGCTCCCGTGCTTGCGAGCCTGCGCAGCGCCTTCGAGCGTTTGTCCAGCGCCCGCCTCACGCGGGCCGCGCTGTCGATCACGACGCTGGTGATCGCCGCGGCCCTGCTTCTCTTCGCCGCCACCGTGCTGCCCCGCTACGCCAACTATGTGCGCTCACTGTTGCCCCCTGCTGCCCCCACGGTGGCGGGCCTGGCCGGGCGCGTGCAGTACTACGGCGACGGTCACCACAACCTCCTGGCGCCGCTCATGACCTACAAGCTGGAGCTGGAGAGCCGCCTCGCCGCCGCCCTGCGGCTCGGCACGCAGGTTTCACCCGAGGGCGTGGAGAGCGCGCTGCGCAAGCGTGGCGCAGGCAGCGAGCTGCTGCGCGACGCGCCGCGACTGCTCGAGCAGCTGCGCGTGCTCGACCTCGCCCAGTCACGCCCCGCTTCACCGCCGGTGGTGAGCGAGGGCCATTTTCGTGAGATGGTCGCCCGCGGAGACCGCATCCTCGAGCAACTCGAGCCCGACGAGCAGAGATGAGCGCAGACGGAAATCAGGTGCCCGAAGACCAACTCGCACAGGTCGCCGACCGCGGGGCGCGCGTTCTGCACGAGGTCTCGCAGGTCTTCGTGGGGCCCCGTGAGATCCCGGAGCTGTTGTTGGTGACGCTCTTTGCCGGTGGGCACGCCCTGCTCGAAGGGGTCCCCGGAGTGGCGAAGACCACGCTGGCGAAGGCATTCGCGCAGACGCTGCGGTGCGACTTCAAGCGCATCCAGTTCACGCCCGACCTCTTGCCGGCCGACATCACCGGCACCTACGTGCTGTCGCCAGCGGACGGCAGCTTCAGCCTGCGCGAGGGGCCTGTCTTCGCGAACATCGTGCTGGGCGACGAGATCAATCGTGCTCCCGCGAAGACGCAGAGCGCGCTGCTTGAGGCGATGCAGGAGGCGCAGACCACAATCGATGGAGAGACGCGCGCCCTACCCCAGCCGTTCATGGTGCTGGCCACCCAGAATCCCGTCGAACAGGCCGGCACCTATCCGCTTCCCGAAGCGCAGATCGACCGCTTCCTGGTGCGGCTGGTGGTGGGCTATCCGACGCCGGAGCAGGAGCACGCCATTCTCCAGCGCTTCAGCGGGCCCACGCCCGGCGCCAGCGGGATCCTGACCCCCGACGAGATCCTCGTGATCCAGCGTCTGGCCACTGCGGTCTACGCGGAGCAGGAGATCCTCGACTATGTGGTGCGCCTCGCAGGGTTCACGCGCAACCATCGGCGCGTCTTTCTCGGCGCTTCCCCACGGGCGTCGCTCGCGTTGCTTCAGGCCGCGAAGGCGCTCGCGCTGTTGTCTGGGCGCGGCTTCGTGCTGCCAGACGACATCCGCCGCCTGGCGGTCCCCACCCTGGCCCATCGCATGATCCTCACCCCGGAGGCCGAGATGGAGGGTGTCTCCGGCGATCAAGTCGTTCGCGAAGCCCTCACCCAGGTCGATCTGCGCAACGCGGGTTAGTGCTAGCGCATGCTGCCGATCCCCACCCGCAGCGCAGCCCTGGTCTTCATCGGCTGCGTCGCCACGATTTGCTGCGGCATCGCTGCGGCGTCGCCCACGGCGGTCGTCTTCGCGGGCGGCTGCTTGCTGGGCCTCGCGACCGCCCTCGCGCTGACCATGCCGCTGGGCGCGCGTCTGCGCCGCGAGCGGCTGGAGTTCGCGTGGTGGCACGCGCACAGCACCTCGGCCGCAGGAGAGCACGGCGTGGTTGTCGGTGCACCGATCGAGGTCCGCTGCTACGTACGCAACCGCGGCGTTCGCCCGCTGCGCATGCTCGACCTCGCACCCTCCGTGCCCCAAGGGGTCGAGGTCATCGGTCCCGAGCGAGCCGAGCTGCGCATGGCGCCGCGCTCTCGCGCCGAGTTCAGCTTCCGCGTGCGCGCCCTCGCGGCCGGCCGCGTCGTCTTG
This sequence comes from Myxococcales bacterium, assembly GCA_028817855.1. Taxonomy (GTDB): domain Bacteria; phylum Myxococcota_A; class Polyangia; order Polyangiales; family JAFGIB01; genus JAOUOP01. The sequence goes on along the minus strand of JAPPOT010000590.1, from coordinate 23,431 downwards.
CAGGGGTTGGCGGTGTCCGTCCCGGGTCCCTTCGGGCTCTTCATCGCACCGCTCTACTTTCCGAGCCCGCTGGCGATCAAGGTGCTGCCGCGCGCGGCTGCGCGGGCCTTGCCGCCGAGCACCACCACCGGAGGTCAATCGGTCGAGCGTGTTGGTGTCACGCCGCTGCGGCGACCGGGTGCGGGTACGGACCTGCACGAGATCCGCGAGCTGCGCCCGGGCGATCCCTTCAAGTCGATCGCCTGGAAGCCGAGCGCACGCGCCGGCAGGCTCATGGTGCGCGAGGTGGAGCGCGAGGTGCAGGAGACGATCTACCTGATCCTGGACATCAGCGGCTCGATGCGCGGCGGCGCGCCGGGTGACCGCAAGCTCGATCACTGCATCGAGATGGTCTCCGTGGCTGCGCGCGAGGCGCTCGAGCGCGGTGACCGGGTCGGCCTGATCACGGTCGACGGTCGCGTCGCAACCCACGTCGCCGCGTCGGAGGGGCTGCAGCACATGACGAGGATCTACCGCGCGCTGCTCGAGTCCACCGACGTGGTGGATTCCGACCTCACCGAGGTGGACGACGAGGACGTGGTCGAGCTGGTCGGGCGCTACTTGAAGCGCCAGCACGGGCTTGACCTCTCCCGCGATGGTACCTTCGAGCTGTCGGCGCTGGTTCAGCACGCGGAGCGCGCCCTGCAGGCCGACCGCGATGAGGGCGAGGTCGTGGCAGGCAGCCCCCAGCACGCAACCCTGCGTCGCTTCTGTCGCAAGCGCGGCATTCCCCTGCCCTACCGCGCGGAGACGCGGGCCTTCGCCAAGGCCGAGGGACTGGCTCGGGCGCTCCAGACCGCGGCCGGCAACACGCGGGCACCGCGCACCATTCTGCTGCTGAGCGACTTCGACGGCGTCTTTGATCCAGCGCCGCTGCTCAAGACGCTCGCGCTGCTGCGTGCGCGCAGGCATCTGCTCTCGTGCGTCTTCCCGGACGCCCGTAGCCTCACGCCGCCCGCCGCCTCGGGGCTGCGAAACGATCTCCACCGGGTGTACTCGCTGCAGGAATCGCGGCGACTGGCCGAGGTGCGCGCCCTCTTCGGCCGCCTCGGCGTGCCCGTCGTCGCGTACGGAGCCCGCGACGACAAGCTCGATACCATCCGTCGAGCCCAAACCGCCCGGCGCGTGGCCTGAACGATGGAGGTACCGGACTTCGTCGACCCACGCCGCCTGCTCGCGCGCTACGGCTTGCGGCCGAAGCGCGGCTACTCCCAGAACTTCCTCGTCTCGAGGCACGCGGTCGAAGCGATCGCGGACGCCGCTGGCATCTCCGAGGGTGCGCGGGTGCTCGAGCTGGGCGCGGGGCTGGGCACGCTCACGGCCGGCCTGCTGCGCGCCGGCGGCGACGTCACTGCGCTCGAGCCGGACCCCGACATGCGGCACGTGCTCGAGCAGGAGCTCGGGGGCTGCGGGCTGCGCGTGCTCGACGCCGATGCCGCGCGCTTCGACTACAGCGCCCACGCACGCGACCGCGGTGGCGAGCTGACGGTGGTGGGCAACCTGCCGTACGCGGTGACCGGCGCCATCCTGCGTACGATCACCCAACACCGATCCGCGATCGAGCGCGCGGTGGTGATGGTACAGCGCGAGGTTCGCGACCGCCTGGTGGCATCCCCGGGCTCCCGGGACTACGGCGCGCTGACGGTCTTCACGACCGCGGGGTTCGACGTGGAGACCGTGCTGCAGCTCAACCCCGGCGCGTTCCACCCGCCACCCAAGGTGCGCAGCTCGGTGGTGGCGCTGCATCCGCGTCGGGTCCCTCGCGCCGAGGAGACCGAGAGCTTCCGTGGGGTGGTACGTGCAGCCTTCCAGGCGCGGCGGAAGACCCTGCGCAACGCCCTGGCACAGCTGGGTGGCGCGGAACGCGCGGAGCGCGCCCTCCAGGCGTGCGGCATCGACCCGGCAGCGCGCGGAGAGACGCTCGCCGTCGAGCAGTTCGACGTGCTCGCACGGGCCTGGGCCAGCGCGTGAGTCACTCCTTCTTCGTAGGCGGCGACTCGGGCGGTGGGGGCGCGAGCGGTTCGAGCATGGCCGCCGCGGCGCCGGCGCTCGCGCGTAGATCGCGTCGCAGGTGTTCCCGATCCTGGAGCACGCGCAAGCCTCCGAGCTGACGCTCGAGCTCGGGCCGATGGCCGTCGACCGGCCGTGTCCGCACCTCGGCCATGGCCCGGCAGATCGCCAGCACGGCACGCCCCGCCGCCGGCGCGAGATCCGGGTCGCGCCCGCCCATGATGTCGATCAACGTCAGCAGGGCCCGCTCCGGCTCGGCCAGGAACGGAGCCGCCCGGATCGCCTGCAGGCGCACGGCCACCGCGGCTTCGCCGCCCAGCGCCACGAGCACAGGGCCATCCCCGTGCCGGTCCACCGCGCGTGCCAGCTCGAGCGGATCGCCCGCGGGGACCGCCAGCAGGGGATGGTCCGGCGTCATCGAGCGCGCCCCGCGCGCACCGGCATCTCCGTCCGCCCGGACCAGGGGCTGGCAAAGCAGCAGCCCCAGCAGCGCCGGCCCGATCACGCGTGCTGCGCCGCCACCACGTGCACGGTCCATGGGCCCGCTGTACCATGGCGCCGTGCCAAACGCTGCACGCACGCGCCCTTGCTCCCCAGGGGCGGGCACGATAGGTACTTCACGCCCAAACCCTGGGCCCCACGACTGAGGAGGGGGAGGTTCATGCGGAGTCGCAACCTCAAACGCCTATGGGTCGCCGCTGGGAGTCTTGCCTTGGTCCTCACGCTTGCGGTCGGCGCAGCCAGCGCCGCGGGCAAGAAGAAGAAGGGCAAGCCCAAGCTCAGCCCGCAGACGATCGCCGCCATCACAAACGCAAAGCACCTGATGTCCCAGGGTAGCCACGGCGATGTGGAGGCCGGCATCCAGAGCCTCGGCCTGCTCGGCACCAAGCACGCCGTCGAGCCGTTGGTCGAGCGCATCCGAGCTGGCCTGCCACCGGACCTGCTGGAGACGGCGATCGTCACGCTGATGGCGCTGGGCCAGAAGAGCTCGGGTCCGGCGCTGATCGAGTTGACCACCCACCGGCGTGAGACGGTCCGGCTGCGTGCGGTCGAGGCGCTGGCCGCCGTCAATCCTCCCGGCGCGGAGGGCGCGCTCACGGCGGCGCTGTCGGACAGCGACCCGAAGGTGCGGTCCGCTGCGGCGACCGCGCTCGGCGAGATCCGCGCCCGCAAGTCGGTCGAGACCCTCTTCCTGGCGCTTGATCGGGGCAACATGGAGGCTTCGGGCGCGATCGGAAAGCTGCTCCGCCCGGGCGAGGCGGAGCGGCTGCTCGGCTACCTCGGCAAGATCCCGTTCCGCAGCCTCGGGCCCGCGCTCGGCGAGATGCTGCAGCGCTCCGACGTCAAGGAGGGCACCAAGCTGAAGATCGTTGCGCGTCTGGAAGAGGTGGGCACGCCCGAGGTCAAGGGCTATCTCGGCGACCTGGTATCCAACGCAGGCGAGTCGCTCGGACCCAAGGTGAGCAAGGCGGTCCTGCGGGCCATGCAGGAGATTGCGGACTGATGCGGGTTTCACCCAAGCTCGGGGCTCGATTCGGGTGCGCGTGTGCAGCGCTCGTCTGCCTCGCGACCCTCTCCGCCTGCGCGGGCACTCCGCCCGCATTCTCCACGAGGTACCCCGACAACCGTGAAGCGGACATCGAGGTGCTGCTGCAGCGCATCGAGGCAGCGGGCTCGCGCGAGCCGGGGACCGTCGCGGTCGGCGTCACGGCGGCGCCGATGCAGCTCTTCGGCTTCGACCTGGCGACCAAGTCGGAGTTGTGGCGGCGGCCGGTGGCCGCGGTCAGCGAGCCGATGCTCGCCGGCGACACCGTGGTGATCGCAACCGACAGCGCGGTCGAGGGCTACGACCTGCGCAGCGGCAATCCGCGCTTCAGCGTGTCCCACGGCGGACGGGCACTACGCGGCGCCGGTGGCGACGGACAGCTCACCGTCTTCGCCCTGGGCGAGGGCATGGGCACCTTCGCGCGCTCGGAGGTGATCCTAGTGCGCGGAGGCTCGACCGCCTGGAGGCGCGATGTGGAATCGCAGGTTGGCGTGCCCACCGTCGTCGGCAGCCAGGTCCTGGTGCCGTGGAGCAACCAGTACCTGTCCGCGATCGACGCCGTGACCGGCAACGAGCTGGCGCGCGTGCGCGTGCGTGACGGCGTCATCTCCCACGCCCTGCGAGACCGCGGCAACGTCTACGTGGGCAGCCAACACGGCGTCACGCGCGTCACGGCATCGATCGGCTCGGGCACGCTCAAGGGCGCCGGCTACCTCACGCTGCCGGCCGAGGATCTGCCAGGGCGGCCGCTGTTGCTCTTCGATGTCTACACACAGAGCACGGCCCAGCGGCCGGACAGCGCGCGGCACAGCATCGGCCTCGAGTGGCAGCCGACGACGGTCGACGCGATCCGCATTGGCATGCAGGACGACAACGTCTACCTGCGCTTCTACCGAATGGTCTTCGCCCTTTCGCCGAAGGATTACTCGGTGCGCTGGGTCCACATGCACGACCACGACCTGGTCGGCGCCCGCGCACAGCCCGGTGGCCTCGTCTTCGGGGACCAGACCGGAAGCATTGGATTCCTCGGCGCCCAGTCGGGTGAGCTCACGTGGCACCAGAAGGGCAAGGGGCCGACCACGGTCATGAAGCTCCCGCGAGGAGGAGGCGGCGGCGCGGGAAATGCGCCCTCCGAGACCGCGTTGCGCTCACGCCTGCTAGCAGCTGCCCAGGACACCGATGCGCGTCTGGTGCCGGGGCGCCTGCTCGCCGTCAAGCATCTCTCGCGTATGCCGGACGCCGAGGCGACCGCCAACCTGATCGCCCTGTGCGACGATGACCGCCTCGCGCCGCCCGTCAACAAGGCTGCCTGCGCGGCCCTGCGGGATCGCACGATCGGCGAGGATCATCTGCTCACTGCGCTCGAGCGCCACGCGGGCTATCTCGAGGGCACAAGCAGCCCGCCGGTCGGCGCCTTGGCCAGGGCGGCTGCTGCCCAAGGCGAGAAGCGCGCGGTGCCGCTGCTGTTGGCCCACCTGAAGGATCCCGGCACCCGCTCGCGTGACCTGGCGCCGATGGTGCAGTCGCTCCTGCTGTTGGGCGATCGCAGCGTGGCGGAGCCGCTGTCAGACTTCCTGCAGCTCTACCACGCCGATCCGATCGACGAAGACCTGGTCAAGGCGCTGGAGTTGATCCCGCACGCGCTGGTCAAGCTCAGCGGGCCGGTCGCGATTCCGGTGCTCGAGAACGTCGCCTACGACGAGCTCGGCTCCTTCGTCGTGCGTCAGAAGGCGCGCATTGCGCTCGGTATGCTGCAGGAGCAGCAGCGGGCGGCGGAGGCCAGCGAGGCGAAGGATCAAAGGCAACAGGAAGCGGACGCGGCGGCGGAGCCGCGCAAGCCCGCGCCCAACCCGGCCGACTTCCGCCCGACCCACCTGACCACCGAGCTGGTCAACAACGCGCTGCTGCCCGTACGCGATGAGCTGCAGGGGTGCCTCAAGAAGGCCCCGAAGCCGGTCTATCAGTCACGCGTGGTGCTGGTCGTGGAGGACGGGCAGGTGCTGATGGTCTCGGTGTTGCCAAAGGAGCTGCAAGGCTGCGTGGAGCCACTGGTCCGCTCTCAGCAGTTCCCGCGTACCCGCAACATCAAGAAGGAACGCCTGACGTATACGCTCAAGCGTCTCTAGCACTAGCAAGCCCGGCTCAGTCGTAGCGCTCGCTGTGGATCGAGCGGCGGTCGAAGCCAAGCTCCTGCTTGAGGACCCTGCGCACCTCGCTGACCATTCGGCTCAGTCCGCAGATGTAGATATGTGGCCGTGGCGCGGTGGCGACGAGCTCGGCCACGTGCGTCTGTACGTAGCCGGTGCGTCCTACCCAGCCGGCTTCGGGTCGGCTCAGGGTGACGTGCACATCGACCCGTCCGGAGCGGCTCCAGTCTTCCAGCTCGTCGCGCCACAGGATGTCGGCCTGGGTCCGGCAGCCGAAGAGCAACGTCAGCGGCGGCCCGGGCGGCTGGCGCAATGCGTCCTGCAGCATCGAGCGCAGAGGGCACAGACCGGTGCCGGTTCCCACGAAGACAGCGGGCTCGTCACGGGTCGCCTCTCGCGTGAAGAAGCCATGCGGACCATCGATCTCCAGGCGCGCGCCCGGTCCGAGGGTATGAATCGTATTCGATACAAGCCCACCGTCCACACGCGTCACCGCGAGCTCGAAACGAGCCGGGTCGTCCATCCCGGGCGCCGACGCGATGGAATAGGCCCGCTTCTCGGCACCGCCCGGCGTCTCGACGTGGAGGTCCACCCATTGCCCCGCGTCGAAGAGCAGCGGCTCACCATCAATACACCGCAGCTCGAGCCCGCGGACGCTGGGCGAGAGGTCCTGGGCTGCGAGCAGCTCCACGGGGCGTCGGGCGCTCATCCTGCGGGTTGTAGCAGGAACGACGCCGGCGGCCGGCCTTCCCGTTCAACCGGGAAGTTGCCCCGGGGCCCGACGATTTGGCACTGATTTGGACATGACAGCCGTGGCGTTTTCGCCGTATGGATTCAGCCCGCCCACCGGCGGCTGCCGTGGCGCCCGTGCGCTCGGCCGATGGACCCACGCCATGCGCATCCCTCTCCTGCTCGCACTCGGGCTGATCGCGCTCACAAGCACGACCTTCGGCGGCTGTCCCCGCAACACGGGACCCGAGATCGGACGCCTGCCGACCGTCACCACCGACGACCCGGAGGCCGAAGCCGCGCTGCGCGACGCGCAGGCGCTGGAGTCGATGAAGGACACGGAGGGCGCGACCCAGGCCTACGAGGCCTTCATCCGCGACCGCGGCAAGGACCCGCTGATTCCGATCGCGCAGCTCGCGCTCGGCCGGCTACGGCTGCGCGCGGGCGAGCCGCGAGAGGCGCTGGCGCTTTTCGATGGCGTCGCCGCGCACTCGGACCAGGCCATCGCGGAGCAGGGCCGCTTCTACGGGGCCGTCGCGCGCCACCGCTTGGGGGAGCACGAGGCCGCTGCGAAGGTGCTCAGCCCGATGGTCGGGCGGACCATCGCGCCCGAGGACACCCTGCTGCTGCTCGAAACCCTGGCCAGCGCGCGCACGGCGCTCGGCGACCACGCAGGTGCGATCAGCGCACTGGACACGTTGCTCGGCGAGCCGCTGGCTGCGGACGCGCGGCGGCGCGCGCTGCGCGGCCTGGCCGACCTGGTCGACAACAAGGCCAGCCCGGAAGAGATCGCGCACCTGCATCGGGAGCTGCCCCGCGATGGCACGGCGTGGCCGCGCGTCGTGCGTCGGGCCGTGCAGGATGCCGACGCCGCGGGCGACGTGGAGCGGGCGCGGCGTCTGCTCGAAGTCATGCGCGATGAGGAACTGCCGATCGACGAGCGCCTGGCCTCGATCGCGATGCGGGCCGAGCGGCCGGCGGACGCGGCTCCCAACGTCGTCGGTGCGGTGCTGAGCCTGAGCGGTCGTGCTCGCAAGGTGGGTGAGCTCGCCCTTCGGGGCGTGATGCTCTCGGCCGGCCTTCCGCCGAAGTCGCCCCCCGGTCCGGGCTCTCCCCAGGTCATCTTTCGCGACGACGGCGGCGACCCCCAGCGTGCGGTCGAGGCGGTCAACGAGCTGGTCTCCGTGCACCGGGTGATCGCGATCATCGGCCCCATGGACGGTCGTGCGGGGCAGGCCGCTGCCGCGCGCGCCCAGGAGCTGGGCGTGCCGATCATCTTGCTCACCGCCAGCGGTCAGCCCACGCGCATCGGCCCGATGGTGCACCGGCTCTTCCCGACCCCCTCGGGTGAGGTGCGAGCGCTGCTCGCCCACGCCCAGCGCAGCGGCCGTGGTCGCGTCGCGGCGCTGCTGCCGGAGGGGGGCTACGGGGACCTGATGTTGGAGACGCTGGGCGCCGAGGCGGCGCGCGCCGGGCTGCAGCTGGTCGGCAGTCAGCGCTACTCGGCGGGCGCCACATCCTTCGGAAAGACGATCGCAGAGCTGGCCAAGCTCGAGTTCGACGCCCTGATGGTGGCCGACAGCTCAAAGCAGACGGCGCTGATCGCGCCGGCCCTCGCGGCCGCTGGCGTCTGGAGCACGGCGGCCGACTCGCCCGCGCCCGGCAGGGGGCGGGGCGTGTTGCTGATGGCACCCTCAGTGGCCTTCGACCCCTCGCTTGCGAGCAGCGTGGGCCGGTACCTGCAGGGCGCTGTCTTCTCTCTGCCCTTCGACGCCAGCACCGAGCGCGGCGGGAGCAAGGACTTCGCGCAGCGCTTCCAGGCCCAGTTCCAGCAGCGTCCCGACGCGTTCGCGGCCTTCGCCCATGATGCCTACGCGATCATTCGGCGTGCGGTCGATACCGGCGCCCAGTCGCGTGAGGATCTGGCCGAGGCTCTAGTGCAGGTGCGCTTGCCGAAGCCTGCCGGTCCGAGTCGTGGTCTGCTCAGCGACCGGGAGGCCGAGCGTCCGACTCAACTGATCACGCTTCAGGGTGAGCGCTTCGCGCCGCTACCGTAGCAAGAGCGCCAGGACGCCGCCGATCACCAGCACGCCCACGGCGATCAGGGCGAGCTTGGCCATCCCGCCGCCACCGACGCCCGCGGGCACGGTCAGCGGGTCCTCGGTCGCGAGGCCGAGCGTCGACTGGGTGGGAGGCCCCTTGGCGACTGGCATCGCCGGCTCGGCACTTGCAGCCGGCTCGGCCTGCGGCGCGGGTGGTCTCTCTGCCTCCGCGAGCGCGGCCTCGATCTCGGCGACGGGCTTGCGCGCCCAGGCCTGTGCATCGCCCGAGAGGCCGTAGGCTCGCAGTAGGTCCCGCGCGAGCTCGCCTGCGGTCGCGTAGCGCTCCTCCTTCTCCTTCCGGAGGCCGCGATCCACCACCGCATCCACGGACGCGGGAACCGCAAGTAGTACCTGGCTGGGCGCGTCCGGCGAGTCGTTCATGATCCGCATCAGGATCTTGGCGACGGTGGGCGCCTCGAAGGCGACCTTGCCGGTCAGCATCTCATAGATGATCGCGCTGAGCGCAAAGACGTCCGTGCGCTGGTCCACGTCCGAGCGCCCCATCGCCTGCTCCGGCGACATGTAGAACGGCGACCCGACGGTGGTCCCGATTGCGGTCAGCTTGGCGCCGAGCTCCATCTGTAGCTTGACCGATCCGAAGTCCAGGATGCGGACCTCGTCGCCGTCTTCGCTCTCGCACAGGAAGATGTTGTCGGGTTTGAGGTCGCGGTGGATGAAGCCAAAGGAATGGGCGTACTCGAGCGCCACCGCGGTCTGACAGGCCAGGCGCAACACGCGAGCCGGTGGCAGGGGCTGGCCGGGCGCGAGCGCCTTGCCCAGCTCCTCGCCGACCAGGTACTCCATCGTCATGAAGTAGGAGGCGTCGGGCGTGTCGCCGAACTCGAGCACCCGCACGATGTACGGATGCTCCATCTCCGTCACGGTCTCGAACTCGCGCTTGAAGCGCTCGACGGCCACCCGATCCTGCACGACGTCGGCGTGCAGCACCTTGATCGCGACTCGCGCTCGCGTGTCCGGGTGCCTGCCCTCGAATACGCGCCCCATGGCCCCGTCCGCGACGCGCGCCACGACGATGTACCCACCGAGCTGCTTGCCGAGGCGCGAGTCGAAGTCGCCGGGATCCTGATCCTGAACTGTGATGGTGCCGTCACGACCGCAGAAGAAGACCTCGTCGGGGAAGCTCTCCCCGCACTCGGGACACGATCGCGACACGCTCGCCATGCTATCGGACGCCACCTGCCCGGGCAACGCGGTGACCGGCGCTGATCAAGCTCGCACCCTCCAACCGCCTGCCATGGGATCGTGCACGAGTGTGAGCTCCTGCCCGTCCTCCGTGCGGACGCGAAAGCAGACGATCTCCTCGCCGCCGACGTCGCCCGTCTCGCTCCAGCGACCGAGAACATCAGCGATGGTTACCTTGATGCCGCCGTCGTTGAATGAGGCCGGGGCATAGTTCCAGCCGACCGCGGAGCGGACGACCACCTCGATACGGCCGCTCGGCTCCCAGCTCGGTGCGGGTAGGTCGGCTTCCTGGCGGAAGGCGCGACCGGCTGCTGCCAGCTCGGCACGGACCTCGGCCCGGTCCACGCCCGGCAACAGGACCGTCACCAACAGGTACTCGTCGCTCACCCGCCTGCCCCACAGCTCGCGCTCCTCCCCGATGATCTCCATCAGGAGCGGTTCGGCACGCCCGCGCTGGGCGTGCTGTTCGCAGAGCTGGCGCACGCGCACCAGCATGTGCGCCCCGGCGGCCTTGG
>JAPPOT010000590.1:0-13130 GCA_028817855.1 Myxococcales bacterium | reverse complement strand
CGACTCCGTCCCAGATGTGAGCGGCGGCGTGATTGGCGGTGCGACGGGCGGCGGCTTGTTGCGAACGGGCCCAGCTCCAGGCTCGCGCGCGCCGCCTGGGCGCCTTGGTCTACCTCGACGGGGGTTTGGGTGCGCAGACGCCGCAGAAGTCCGTCCACCGCCTCGACACGCGCTTGCCCGAGCCCTTCCTCGCGCAGCTCCGCCTCGGCCGCCTCGAAGGGCATCGAGAGCGCCGGCTTGATCTCGGTCACCAGAATCGCGTGCCATCCGAAGCTCGTCCTGACGACCTCTGGAACGACGCCGGCCTCGTCGACGGAGAACAGGCCGTCGAGGTAGGGCTTGGCAAAGCCGGCGGTGTCCGGGACGGGCGGCAGCTTCTGGATGACGACCGTGTAGCCGTCACGCTTCTGCCCGTGGAGCCCCTCGATCATGCGAGTGGGATCGTCCGTCGCGCGAAACCGTTCGAGCATCGCTTGCGCGAACTCCTTGCCGGCCTGTTCCTGCTCCGGACTCGCATTGTCGTCGAGCTGGGCGAGCGCATGAAGCGAGCTACGCACCTCGGGACGATTGAAGCGCCTGTTCTGCTGCTTGTACCTGGCCTGCAGCTGCTCCCGCGGCACCGTGGCTGCGTTCGCCTCCTCGTCCAGGAGCGCGTGCACGGAGGCCTTGCGCCCAACCTCGCGCACGGCGCGACGCACCTCCAGCCCGCGCCGCTCCGCTTCGGCCATCAACAGCAGCTCCGCCTGGAGCCGGCGCAGCGCCTCCTGGGGCGACACCCCCCCTGCGCGGGCCAGCGCCCCGACGTCGGCCACGGTGATCGGGTGGCCGTCCACCGTGCTGACGACATCGCCGCCGACCGTCGCCGCGCCCCGGGTGGCGGTGCCGGCGCCCTCCCCCTCGCCCGCATCGCCGCAGGAAACGCACAGGGCGAGACCGAACACCACGATGCCGGGCCAGCTCACGACGTGCCGAGATGGCGATGCCATTCAGTCTCCGAGGAAAGGTCTGAGCAACTCCACGCCCGCGCGCATGAGCGACAGGCCCGTCAGAACCAATATGATACACGCCACATAGTCCCGTGCGCGCAACTCCGTGACTCCGTAGAAGAGTACGAAGAGCGCCGCGCTCACGAGCACGGCGCCTGTGACCTCGCGCAGCGCGCTGCCCATGCACGGACCTTAGCGCGCCCTGCACCGGGCGGGTAGGATGATGTGGTGCGGTCAGCCGCCTGCGCGGTTGACCAGGCGCGAACGGGTCGGAAGCGCCTCGCGGGCGAAGTTGTTCCAGATCGAGCGGCCAGCTTCCTTGGCCTCCAGCTCCTCGATCTTCTTCACCGCCACGTCGCTGCCCTTGGTAGCGATGTGGTCGACCGCGCTGAGGGCCTCGTTGCGGACCTCCAGATCCGTGTGCTCGAAGAGCTCGACCAGGCCCTTGATGGCGTCGTCGTTGTCACGGCCGTAGCGCGCCAGCATCGAGGCGGCCTTGCGCAGGATGATCTTGTCCTTGTCCTTGAGCTTGCCGATCCAGCAGGCCGGATCCTTGTCGCACTCCTGCGCGGCCTTGATCGTCACCCGGTACTCCTCGATGTGGGGCTTGATGATCTCTTCCTTCTCCAGGATCGGCCCCAGGTTCACGGACTCCGCCTTGTTGGCCAGCAGCGAGTAGCTGACGAAGCCGTACATCTGCACGGGCGGCAGCTCCCGCTCGGTGGTCTTGGCGACCCCGTGCAGGAACTCCATGACCTGATCCGCGTAGAGATGGCGGAAGGCCACGAGCAGCTGCGGGCGCGCCTGCTTGTCGCTCTTCTCGTAGACCTCGACCATCGCGTCGAAGATGCGCTTGGTGTCCGCCTCGGACGCCGCGATGCTGGTCAGCGCCAGGGCCGCTGTGGCGCGGCGGTCCTTGTGCACCTCCTTGGTCTCGGCCAGCAGTGTGTTGAGGGCCTCGGGGAAGCCGAGCTTGCCCAGCGTCAACACCGACTCGCGCGCGACCAGCGCGTCCTTGTTCATCTTGGCCGCCACGTCGGCATCCTTGCGACGGAAGGTCTCGATCGACAGCTCGACCAGCTTGTTGACCTCCTCGTTCTCGCCCTTGATCGTCTTGACGAGGGGCTCGATGGCCGGCTTGCCGATGGCGACCAGGACGGACTCAGCGTCCTCCATCATGCGCATCATCGGGTTGTTGGGATCGAAGAGGTACAGCGCCTTGACCATCGCGTCGACCGCGCTCGGGTCCGCGATGCCGACCAGCTGCTGGGCGGCGAGCTTGTTGAAGAGGAAGTTCTGGGACTCCTCCTGCGTGAGGGCGACCTCGATCAGCGTCTCGGTCGCGCGCTTGTCCTTCAGCTTGCCGAGCACCTCGATGAAGGCCTTGCGCATGCGGTTGTCGACGCCGCGCGCGCCCTCGACGCGCTTGAGGGCCTTGCAGATCGCGTCGATGACCTCGCCGCGCCGGTCGGCGGGCACGTCGGTTTCCGACAGCGTGCGCGCGGCCGTCACCGCGTGATCCTCGGTGACCTCCGCCTGCCACTCGAGCGCCTTGAGCAGCGCCGGTACGTTGCGTGCGTCGCGTAGCTCGGCCATGAGCTGGAGGATCTTGAGGCCGTTGTGCGTGTCCTCGGGATGCTCCATGTACGTCTTGTTCATCTGCTCGACGGTGACGTCGGCGAACTCCTTGAGCGACGCAGCGGCGCGGTCGCCCTTCGCCTCGACGAGACGCTGGCTGAAGATCGCGTGCAGGCGTCCGATCGCGTGCTCACGCCGCACGGGATCGCTGAGCTCTTCGGCCTGCCCGGCAGGATCGTTGAGGTCGGCGTGGCACGCCGTACCCGCCAAGAGCATTGCGATCGACAGGGTGCACAGAGCGAAGGACAGGGCCCATTCGGTCCGAGGTCGCGCTTGCCTAGCCATGAGAACCTCCCCAAGGGGGCGCGAGCCGACATCCGCCAGCTTCTCCCCGCCCCGCCCAGTACAACTCGATTTGTCTGTTGATACGGACACTTAGGTCCAGCCCGCGGTGCGCGGACTATAGCGACCCCGAAAGCGCACTGTCAACGCATGGCGTAACGCCGCGGCTCGCCCTGCGCCCAACCCTCGTGCGCTTGCGCACGGTCGCGAGGAAGCTTGCCACTCGGCGTCGCCGGTACTATCTCGCGTCCACGCCGGCACGGCGCCCGGACCGTCGTGGCCGGGATGCCAGAAGGAGACGGCATCTGCTCGACCAAGACACACCGCAGCGACCCATCGGGGGTATGGATGACCTGCTCGCGCCCTTCCATCGGGCGCTGACCCCGCGGCCGCGCTGGCGCATCGGCACCGAGGCGGAGAAGTTCGGCCTGCTCGCCGACTCGCTCGAGCCGTTGCCCTTCGAGGGCCCGCGCAGCGTCCGCCGCGTGCTCGATCTGCTGGTCGAGCGGCACGGTTGGTACGAGGAGCGCGAGCACGCCGAGGGTGAAGTGATCTCGCTGCGGCGCGGGGACGCCTCGATCACGCTCGAGCCCGCAGGCCAGCTCGAGCTCTCCGGGGCGCCCTTTGCGTCGGTGCACCAGGCCTGTGCCGAGTTCGGCGCGCACCTGCACGAGCTGCGCGGCATCTCGGCCGAGCTGGGCGTGACCTGGCTGAGCGTGGGCTTTCACCCGTTCGCGCGCCACGAGGACCTGCCGCACGTGCCGAAGCTGCGCTACGCGATCATGCGCAGCTACATGCCCACGCGCGGCCCGCGCTCCACCGACATGATGCGCCGCACGTGCACCGTGCAGGCCAACCTGGACTACGAGAGTGAGGACGACGCGGTGCGCAAGCTGCGCGTGGCTCTCGCATTGCAGCCGATCGCCACTGCGATGTTCGCCAACAGCCCGCTGATCGAGGGGCGTGTCGCGCCCCATCTGTGCGAGCGGGCGGCGGTCTGGCTGGAGATGGACCGAGACCGCAGTGGGATCCTGCCCTTCGCGTGGGAACGGGACATGTCCTTCCGGCGCTACGTGGAGTGGGCCCTCGACGTGCCGATGTTCATGCTCAAGCGCGGCTCACGCGTGATCGAGAACACGGGCCAAACCTTTCGCGACTTCATGCGAAACGGGGCCGAGGGCGAGCGCGCGACCATGGACGACTGGGAGACGCACCTGAACTCCCTGTTCCCGGAGGCCCGGCTCAAGAAGACGCTCGAGGTCCGCGGCGTGGACGCGCAGCCCAACGACCTGGTGTGCGCTGTGCCCGCACTGTGGAAGGGCCTGCTCTACGACGAGGAGGCGCTGTCGAAGGCGGAGTCGTTGATCGCGTGGCTGGACGCCACGACCGTGCAGGCCGCGCGCCCCGCCATCGCCCGCGACGCGCTGCGTGCCGAGCTGGCGGGGCGCAGCCTGGAGCGCTGGGCCCAGGATCTCGTGGAGATCGCGGAGGGCGGCCTCGAACGTCAGCCGATGCTCAACCGCAACGGCGACGACGAGCGCGTGCACCTCGTGCGTTTGCGCGAGCTACTCGACCAGGGCAAGACGCCCGCCCAGCTGGTGCTCGAAGCGATCGAGCGCGGGGATGACTTCCGGCGCGATGCGGTCGAGGCGACGCGCGTCTGATCAGTCGTCGTCGCCCGACGAGCCTTCGCCGTTGGCGGTGCCACCATTGACGAGCGCCTTGAGCTCCTTGCCGACCTTGAAGAAGGGCAAGCGCTTCTCGGGAACGGACACGGCCTTGCCCGTGCGCGGATTGCGACCGTCGTATTCCTTGTAGTGGCGCACGGTGAACGAGCCGTACCCACGAATCTCGATACCTTCGCCGCGTTCGAGCGCCGCAGTCATGGCGTCGAACACGCAGTTGACGACCATCTCCGCGCGACTCTTGGTGATTTTGCTGCGCTGTGAGACGGCTTCAATAAGCTCCGACTTGGTCATGAGCACCCTCTGGCTGCGTTCAACAGGAGTCCGCCCGTAAGCCCCTCTCGGCGGGTTCTGAGGCGGGTCGACAACGATTCCGCGTACTTGCACTGATGATAAGAAACTTCGCCGCCGGTTCCAACCCACCTCGCTCAGGTATGGGTAGGAAAGTGTCGTATGGTTTCCGGCACTTATCGCACACCGCGGTGGTGCTCGCGCTGGCCTGCTCGGGGCCTCCCGACTCGACAAATACAGGCTCTAGCGCGCCCAGGGGCCTCCCGGATGAGGACAGTTCGCTCGCTGCGGGGTCGGGTGGAATTCCCAAGATTGACGTCCACTTGCATGTGGACCTCCGGAGCGCCGATCTGGCGATCGCCATCCTCCGGGAGCACGGGATTCGGCTCGGCCTCAACGCCTCCGGCGGCATTCCGGGGGGCGGGCTCGAAGCCTCCGCGCAGCTCGCGACGCAGCGCAAGGGCGCCCTGCAGCCTCTATGCAACGTGGACTTTCGCAGCTTCGGTACGGCCGCGTTCGCTCCATCGACGCGCGCGCATCTGGAGCGGTGCAAGGCGCTTGGCGCCCGCGGCGTGAAGATCTCCAAGTATCTCGGGCTCGGATTGCGTGCACCCGACGGAACCCTCGTGCCGGTGGACGCCCCCGAGCTCGACGTGCTGTTCGAGAGCGCGGGTCGGCTCGGGCTCCCCGTGCTCATCCATAGCGGCGACCCACGGGCCTTCTTCGAGCCACCAACAGCCGCCAACGAACGGTACGAGGAGCTGCGCGTGCACCCGGGCTGGAGCTTCCACGGCACCGACCCGACCGGTGCTGCGTGGCCGAGCTGGGCCGCGCTTCGGGCACAGCATGCACGCCGCATCGCCCGCCACCCGCAGACGACCTTCGTCGCTGCGCACTTCGGCGGCGCCCCCGAAGAACCCGAGCGCGTGGCCGCGCTGCTCGACCGCCATCCCAACTACTACGTGGACACCGCGGCACGCGTGCCCGAGCTCGGCCGGCACTCACCCGCGCGGATGCGCGCCTTCTACACGAAGTACCAGGACCGCATTCTCTTCGGCAGCGACCTCGGCGTGGGGCCCGGCGGACTGACGCTGGGGTCCGGCGGTGAACGTCCCGGCACGCGTGCCGAGTCCCGCGTCTTCTTCGAGCGCCACTTCCGATACTTCGAGAGCAATGCCCGTGGCATTCCACGCCCCACCCCCATTCAGGGACGGTGGACGATCGATGCCGTGGGCCTGCCCCGTCCCATTCTGGAGAAGATCTACTACCGCAACGCGGTCCGCGTCTTCGGCCTCCAGATGCCCGAAGCCTAGCGAAGGCTCACCCGGATCTGACCCCCGTCGTCCGCGTTTGACGTCCGAGGCCGGAATCCATGGAGACCCTGGTCGCGCCTGGGCGGCTGCCGGCCAACCGCGCGGAAATTGCACACCTTGGAGCAGTTGTGCGTTGCCGCCGTACCGTTTCCTTCGTTATCGTCGCCGGACGATCGCTGCGAAAGGACTCTCGATGGACATGGGTGAACGTTCCTCGTCGATTCCGAGCTTCGAGCCTAGCTCGCCGTTCGTCTCGTCGGCCTACCCGGATGACCTGGGTGACGTGGCCGCGGGGCTGTCGGACGAGCAGGCGATCAAGAAGATCGGTCAACGGACGAGCACGAGTGGAAAGATCGTCACATTGCTGATGATCGCCGGTGCCGTCGGACTGGCCTGGTTCTACATGCAGCGCTCGGCGGCCTACGACAGCCGCATGGACGGCATCCTCGCTGCCGGCAAGCTCGAAGGTGATGCAATGCTCGCGGCGCTGCGCTCCGAGCTGCAGGGCTCGGAGTACCCGGACGTCAAGGAGCGCGCGATCCGCAACCTCGCCCACTTCAAGGATGAGGGGTCTGTGCCGGCCTTCACGGAGGCCCTGGAGCACGCCGGCATCGTGCGCCGTGCAGCCGCCCTGGCCCTCGCAGCGGTCGGGTCACCGGCTGCGGACTCCGCGAAGCCGAAGTTGCTCGAGGTGTTGCCGAGTTCCGACGCCAAGGACCGCCCGCAGGTGGTCTGGGCGCTGGCCGTGCTCAAGGAGCCCAACGCGGCAGAAGCCATCCTGAAGGAGTTCACCTCCGGCCTGCTCCAGGCACAGCCCGGGTTCGACCCGAAGATCATCACCGAAGCGATCGGAATCCAGAAGCTGAGCACGCCGGAGCTCACGGGTCACGACGAGAAGCCCGTGCGGGCGCTGGTCGCGATGGCCCTGTCCGAGGCCGCGTCGCCTGACGTCGTGGCTCCCCTCGTCCGGATGATCCAGAAGTCGGACGAGGACGCGGAAGTGGTACGCGCGGCGGTATCGGGACTGGGACGCGCAGGTGACCAGGCCGCTGCTGGCCCGCTCTTCGACTTGATGCAGTCGCGTCCGGAGATGCGCCAGAGCGTGCTCGACGCATTGGCCAAGTCCACCGCGGCGCCGCAGCTGGCCACGCTGCTGGGTGCGGCCAAGGACGCGGCTGGCAAGCGCGACCTCGTTCGCCTGATCCGCAAGACCTTCGATCCGCGCGCCGCCGATCCAATGGCTGCGCTGGTCAACGATCAGGACGAGGACACCCGGGAGGAGGCGGCCCATGGTTTGGCGGAGCTGGGTGACGCCCGCGCGGTCGGCCCGCTGCTGGTCCTGGCCAAGAGCGAGAACGACGACGTGGCCAACGATGCGGTGGACTCCCTGCGTCGGCTTGCCAACCCCGAGGCGGCCCCTGCCCTGCTCGAGCTCTTCGACGAGTTCCCGTACCGCAAGGCGGCGATCATGCGCGCCCTGGGCACCACCGGTGCCGGCGGCGCCTGCAGCAAGCTGGTGGCGGAGCTTGAAGGAGACGACATCGGCGCCGCAACCAAGGCGATCGGCCAGATCCCGTGCGAGAACGCCTACTCGCAGCTGGTGAGCGTCCTCCCGCGCAGCAAGTACAAGGACATCGACTTCTCCCGCCCGAGCGTCCCGAGCGAGATGGCCTACCGCAACCGCTACGAGGCGATGCAGGGCCTCGCCTACTTCGGGCTCCCCGATGCCAAGGCGGTCCAGGAGCTGACCGCCATCATGGAGGATCCCGAGGATGACTTCCGCCTGGCGTCGGCCGCCGGCTCCGTGCTCGGCCAGATCGCCAACGCGGAGATCCACGCGCTGATGCTGCAGAAGATCCTGGACACCAACGTGGAGGAGCGCATCCGCGTCAACTACGCCCAGGGGCTGTGGCGCACGCCCAACGCCGAGGTCTCCACCCAGCTGTTGCCACTGCTCCAGGGTGAGACGCCTGCAGCCATCAAGATGTCGGCCGCCCTGGCGATCGGCTACGCCGGCAATCCGGCCAACGACGCCAAGCTGATGGAGTTGCTCGACGACCCCCAGGCGCGTCGCTATGCCGCGATGGCGGTGGTGCTCGGTGGCAGCGAGGAGGCGGCGACGAAGCTGCTCGCGGTGCTCCCGAAGGACAAGGACGCCGAGGAGATCCTCCGCATGGAGGTCAACAGCAACGAGCACGACAACTTCAACCTGCTGACCAAGCCGATGTTCGACTCTGGCGCGGTCTTCCGGCGCCTGCGTGTGGCCGCCGTGCTCAAGAAGGGTAGCGGCGACATCTCCTACAGCTACATCTGGACCCACCTCACCACGCGCATGCGCGCGGGCTGGGATGGCCCGGGCGGCATGACCGAGCGCGACATTCGTGCGGCGGTCTACGGCAAGCTGCAGGACAAGGACACCGAGACCCGCGCGCTGATCTCCCAGACGCTGGCCGCCATGAACCTGCGTGGGCTGCTCTTGGCTGCCCGCGATGCGGGTGTGGCCGAAGCGCGGCAGATGCTGCTCGACCTCGAGCGCCCGCGGCAGGCGAATCTGTAGGCTGCCAGCTCAGCCGATCACATCGAGCGCAGCGAGGATGTCGGCGACCAGGTCGTCGGCATCCTCGATGCCCACCGAGTAGCGCACGAGCGAGTCTTTGATGCCGACCGCTTCGCGCTGCTCGGTGCTCAGCTCGAAGTAGCTCATCAGGGCGGGCTGTTCGACCAGGCTCTCCACCCCGCCCAGGCTGGGCGCGATGCGCGGGATCTGCAGCGCGTCGACGAATTTGCTGATCGTCTCCATCGGGGCGTCGACCTCGAACGTGATCACCCCGCCAAAGCCGCGCATGAGCCGGGTCGCGACCGCGTGGCTCGGGTGGGAGGTGAGCGACGGGTACCAGACCCTGCGGATGCGCGGGTGCCCCTCGAGCTCTGACGCAATGCGCGCGGCGGTGCGGTTTTGTTGGTCGACGCGCAGCGCGAGGGTCTTGAGGCCGCGATGCACCAGGTAGGCCGCGTGGGGGTCGCAGACCGCACCCATCATGTTGCGCACGTCACGCACCAACGAGACGAGGCCGGCCTTGCCCGCGACGATGCCGGCCATCACGTCGTTGTGGCCACCCAGGTACTTGGTGGCACTGTGGATGATCAGGTCGATGCCGTGATCGGCCGGATTGAGGTTCATCGGCGTCGCGAAGGTGGAGTCGATCAGCGTGCGAATGCGCTTCGTGCGGCACAGCTCGCTGACCTGGGGCAGGTCCACCACCGTCAGATAGGGATTGGTCGGCGCCTCGCTGATGACCAGCTTGGTCTCCGGCCGGATTGCGGCCTCGAGCGCGTCGATGTCCGCCGGCGGCACCATGGTGTGCTCGACCCCGAACTGTCCCAGAAAGTGGCCGACGAAGCGGCGGGTCTGGCGGTAGCAGTCGGAGAAGAGGATCACGTGCTCGCCGGCCTTGACGAGGGCCAGGATGGTGCTGGTCACCGCCGCCATGCCGCTGCTAAACGCCACCGCGTCGTCGACCCCCTCCAGGGCGGCCACCCGATCCTCCACCAGGCGCACCGTCGGGTTGCCGTAGCGCCCGTACTCCTCGCGCTCCTTGCGCCCCTCCATGTACGCCACCAGCTCCGCCGTGTTCTCGAAGGTGTAGGTGGCCGTCTGCACGATCGGCGCAGTGAGCGCGTCGTGGGCGTACTGCGACGGCTCACCACCGTGTACCGCGGGCGTCAGCGAGGGCCGCTTGGCGTCAGACATGGCGGCGCAGGGTAGCAGACGCGAGTCCCCCCGCAACACCGCGAGACGCGCGCGTGTCCCCCGGCGAGCGGCGCTGCGGGTGTGTGGATCGGGCGACTCGGATACACTGCCGCGCCATGAAGGGGATCGAGCGAATCGCACTCGTGGTGGCGCTGGTGACGGGGCTCGGTCTCGCCCCCTTGCAGGCCGCCGGCCAGGACTCGGCACCGGAAGGAGGCGCCGGTGAGGCTGCTCCGGTAGTCGTGGAGCAGCCCGCCGAGGCAGAGGCGCCGAAGAGCCTGCAGGCGCGGATCAACGACTGGTTTGGCGACGTCGTCGTGCGACCGCTGGTGGAGATCTTCTTCTTCGATCTGATCTTCTGGGACAACCCGGCGACGGGCCTGGAGGGCGAAGCGCTGGAGAAAGCCCAGGAGGAGAACAAGCGGCTGCCGATCATCGTGACGTGGCTGGTGCTGGGCGCGATCTTCTTCACCGTCCGCATGGGTTTCATCAACCTGCGCGCCTTCGTGCACGCGATCGAGGTCACGCGGGGCAAGTACGACAAGCCCGACGATGAGGGTGAGGTCAGCCACTTTCAAGCCCTGGCCTCCGCCCTCTCCGCCACCGTGGGCCTGGGTAATATCGCAGGCGTGGCCATCGCCGTCGCTGCCGGCGGACCCGGAGCCGTCTTCTGGATGATCGTCGCCGGCTTCCTCGGCATGAGCTCGAAGTTCACCGAGTGCACCCTGGGTCAGCTCTACCGCGTCGTGGACGACCGCGGTCACGTCTCCGGGGGCCCCATGCGCTACCTCTCGGCTGGCCTGGACGACATCGCGATGGGCCTGCTCGGAAAGGTCCTGGCGGTGTTCTTCGCGCTGCTCTGCATCGGCGCCAGCTTCGGTGGCGGCAACATGTTCCAGAGCAACCAGAGCTTCGAGCTAGTGAGCGTGGCCGTGCCCGCCCTCGCTGACTTCAACTGGGCCTACGGCCTCTTCATGGCCGTGCTCGTGGGCGCGGTCATCATCGGCGGCATCAAGCGCATCGGCACGGTGGCGGGCTACGTGGTGCCCTTCATGTGCGGCGTCTACATCCTGGCTGGGCTCTTCATCATTCTGGTGAACATCACCCAGGTGCCTGCGGCCTTCATGTCCATCGTCGGTCAGGCCTTCTCGCCCGAGGCCGGCTTCGGAGGCTTCCTCGGCGTACTGGTCACCGGTTTCCAGCGCGCCGCATTCTCGAACGAGGCAGGCATCGGCTCGGCCTCGATCGCCCACTCAGCAGCGGCCACCGACGAGCCGGTTCGAGAGGGTATCGTGGCGCTGCTCGAGCCCTTCATCGACACGATCGTGATCTGCACGATGACCGGGTTGGTCGTGGTCATCACCGGGGCCTACACCGGCGACGCCAAGGGCGCGGCCATGACCTCCGAGGCCTTCGGCAGCGCCATCTCCTGGTTCCCGAACCTGTTGGCCGTGGCGGTCTTCTTCTTCGCCTTCTCGACCATGATCTCGTGGAGCTACTACGGCGAGCGCTGCTGGTCGACGCTCTTCGGTGCGCGCAGCTCGATCGTCTACAAGGTGCTGTTCCTGGTGTGCACCTTCTTCGGGCCGATCCTCCAGATCGGCAACGTGCTCGACTTCTCGGACCTGATGATCCTAGGCATGGCCTTGCCCAACATCCTCGGTCTGCTGCTGCTCTCGGGCAAGGTGCGCGGCGCCCTGGATGACTACTGGGGCCGCTTCCGCCGTGGCGAGATGAAGCAGGTCTCCTGACCGCCCTTAGCGGTCCGCGAGGATTCGCTCGAGCTCGTCGGCCGCCTTGGGGATGTCGGGGGTCAGGTTGCGATAGCCGTCCTCGGTCACTGCCACGTCATCCTCGATGCGCACGCCGATACCGCGCCACTTCGCGTCCACCTCTGCGTCCTCGGCGATGTAGAGGCCGGGCTCCACCGTCAACACGAAGCCCGGTTCGAGCTTGCGCGGCTCCTTGTCCACGAAGTAGTCGCCCACATCGTGCACGTCCATGCCGAGCCAGTGGGAGGTCTTGTGCATGTAGAAGGGTGAGTAGCGCTTCTCCTCGATCGCCTCGTCGACCGGGCCCTCGATCAGCCCCAGCTTCACCAGCCCGGCGGCGAGCACCTCGACGGCGGCGTCGTGCACCACCATGTAGCTGACACCGGGCTTCACCGCCTCGATCGCAGCCAACTGGGCGTCGAGCACCAGATCGTAGATCGCACGCTGCGCATCGGTGAAGCGGCCGCTGACCGGGAAGGTGCGGGTCACGTCGCTGGCGTAGTAGCCGAGCTCCGCGCCGGCATCGATCAGGAGCAGGTCGCCCTCCTCCATGAGTCGATCGTTGCGGCGGTGGTGCAGGATGGTCGCATTGGGGCCCGAGCCGACGATCGAGCCGTAGGCCGGACGCTCGGCGCCGCGTGCGCGAAAGACGCGCATGATCTCGGCCTCCACCTCGTACTCGTAGGCGCCGGGCTTGGCGACTGCCATCGCCCGCGCATGGGCCTCCCGGCTGATGGCGCCGGCCCGCTCCATCATGTCGAGCTCCGCGCTGGACTTGCGCAGCCGTAGCTCATGCAGGTCTCGCGACAGGTCCACGATCTCGCTCGGCGCCACCACACCGGTGCGCGCCTTCCCGCGCACCGCCGCCAGCGCCCTGAAGATGCGCTCGTCGAACACGGCGTTGACGGCGAGCCGGTAGTGCAGGCGCCGCACGTCACCGAGGTAGTCGGGCAGGCGCTTGTCGAGCTCCTCGATCGGGAAGGCGGCGTCGACGCCGAGTCGCTCCTTCGCGCCATCCACTCCGGCGCGCTTGCCGTCCCAGATCTCGCGCTCCTTGTTGCGCTCGCGCACGAATACCACCGAGCGGTGCTCAGGATGCTCGCTGCTCAACACGAGCACGCTCTCCTCCTCGTCGAAGCCGGTGAGGTAGAAGAAGTCGCTGTCCTGGCGGTAGTCGTGGGTGACGTCGTTGTTGCGCAGGGCCACGGGCGCCGACGGCAGCACCGCGACTCCCGGGCCCATCTCGCTCATGAACGCTTCGCGACGCGCAGCAAACTCGGACTGGTCCATATTGAAAATGTGGTCGCCGCCGGGCGTCCGCGTCAAGGCGCTTCAGGTGAGCAATTCGACCGCGCGCGCGGCCGCGACATCCAGGCTACCGCCCAGCTCCTCCAGAAAGGCCTCGCCAGAGA
>JAPPOT010000453.1:2844-7165 GCA_028817855.1 Myxococcales bacterium | reverse complement strand
CGTGGGCCTGCAGGTGCTCAAGGACGGGGGCAACGCGGTCGACGCCGCCATCGCCGTGGCCTTCGCGCTGGCGGTGACCCACCCGACCGCCGGCAACCTGGGTGGCGGCGGCTTCTTCGTGATCCGGATGGCGGACGGCCGCGCCAGCACGATCGACTTCCGCGAGATGGCGCCCGGCAAGGCCACCCACGACATGTACCTGGACGCCGAGGGCAAGGTCACGCGCGACAGCCTGCTGGGCCCGCGCGCCGCCGGCATCCCCGGCACGGTCGCGGGCATGGCGCTGGCGCACGAGCGCTTCGGTACGCTGCGCTGGGCTGACCTGGTGCTGCCCGCGGTGAAGCTCGCGCGCGACGGCCACGCGATCGACGAGCAGCACGCCAAGGACCTGGCGCGCGCGGTGCCGCGGATGCGCGACGCGGGCTTCGAGGACACCGCCAAGCTCTACTCGGGACCGGATGGCGCGCTGCTCGAGGCGGGGGCTGTCTGGAAGCAGCCGGAGCTGGCCGACACCCTGCAGCGCATCGCCGACGGTGGGCCGCGCGCCTTCTACGAGGGCGAGCTGGCGCAGCGCATGGCCGAGGGGATGCAGAAGCTGGGCGGGCTGTGGACGGCGGAGGATCTGGCGCGCTACCGCGCGGTGGAGCGCGAGCCGGTGCGCTTCGAGTACCGCGGCCACGAGGTGCTGAGCATGCCCCCGCCCTCGGCGGGCGGCGTCGTGCTGCGCCAGGTGCTGGGCGCGAGCGAGATGCTCGACATCGCGCAGCACCCGTGGCGCAGCGCCGAGGCCCATCACCTCTACGTGGAGGCGGTGCGGCGCGCCTACGCCGACCGCAACTACCTGCTGGGCGACCCGGACTTCGCCGATGTGCCCGTCGCGCAGCTGACTTCGATGGAGTACATCCAGCAGCGCATGGCGGGCATCGACCCGCACAAACCCACCGACTCGGAGACGATCAAGGGCGGCGACCCGCTGCAGAAGGAGTCGCGCGAGACCACCCACTACTCCGTGGTCGATCAGTGGGGCAACGCGGTCGCCAATACCACCACGCTCAACACCGGCTTCGGCGCCAAGGTGGCTCTGCCCGGCACCGGCGTGTTGCTCAACAACGAGATGGACGACTTCGCCGCCAAGCCCGGCGAGCCCAACGTCTACGGCCTGGTGCAGGGCGAGCGCAATCGCATCGAGCCCTACAAGCGCATGCTCAGCAGCATGACGCCGACGATCGTCGCCAAGGACGGCCAGCTGCGCGCGGTGCTCGGCACCCCGGGCGGTCCAACCATCACCACGACGGTGATCCAGCTCGTGCGCGCGCTGGTCGACTACGGCATCCCGCTGCACGACGCGGTCGCGGCCGCGCGCCTGCACCACCAGTGGAAGCCGGACAAGATCCGCGTCGAGCCCTTCATCGAGCCCGAGCTCGAAGCCGGCCTCAAGGCCCTGGGCCACGTCGTCGAGCACACCCGCTGGGGCCGCATCGGCCACGCCAACTGCATCGAGGTGGATCCGGCGACGAACGGCTTCCGGGCCGTGGCGGATGTGAAGCGGCGCGGCGGGGAGGCCGTCGCGTACTGAGCGCAGCCGCGCGACGCGGTCTCGGACGGCACACGATGATCCCCTGGCAGCTTCTGGATGAGGCACCCGTTCCGGGCGGCAAGGACCCGCTGCGCCTCTATCGACGTGGGGAGGAGTTCTCGATCCGGGTGGGCGCCTACGAGTGGAAGTCTTCGAGGGCGACGTGGGGGTGCCCATCCGGAAGCACACCGCACGCTACGATGCCATCCTGCTCGACGTGGACAACGGCCCCGAAGGCCTGACGCGGGCGAGCAACGACGCCCTGTACGCGGCTGCCGGACTGCGCCGTGCCGCGGGCGCGCTGCGGGCCGCAGGCTCGCTCTGGCCGTGGTCCGCCGGCCCACGTGCGGGCTACTCGACCAAGCTGCGGCGCGCGGGCTTCACGGTCGAGGAGCACATCATCCGCGCCGACCGAAGGAAGCGCGGCGGGCGCCATACCCTGTGGGAAGCCCGCCTGCCAGCCGGCAGGCTCGGAGCGCCCTGAACCTGGGATCGCCAGAGCCCGTGCCCAGGGCTGAAGCGCGAGACAATCGATCGCGCCCCAGCCAGCCCGCCGGGCGCGCCACCCGTCATGGACCCGCCGGCTCCGGGCTGCCGAGCATCGTCCAGCCCAGGACGGGCTCACCACCCGCCGGCACGACCGTGCGCATCGAGGGCCGGTCGGAACCCTTGCGGCCACAGCTTCGTCTAACGCTTCTCACCCGCAACAGTACGGGACGAGGGATTGGGAGGGCGCGTGCGAGGGTCTTGGATGGTGGGTGCCCTGCTTCTGCTGCAGGGCGTACAGGGTTGTGAAGAGACGAGCTCCTCGGGTGAGCCCGGGGTGCAGCTCGTGGACATGCCCGCGATCCCGATGGCGGGATCGCCGGCGGTGACGCCAGGCGCGGCGGGTGACACGGGCATGCAGGCCTCGCCCGTCGGCACCGATCCCGGCGGCACCGCGACCGGCACGGAGCAACCGGGCGCGCAGCCGGACACCGAGCAACCCGACGCCGAGCAGCCGGGCGCCGAGCAGCCGGACACCGAGCAGCCGGACACCGAGGAGCCGGACACCGAGGAGCCGGATCCCGCGCTCGACCTCGAGCCCTTCAGCTTCTTCGTGACCAGCCTCGAGATCATGCGGGAGCTCTCCGGCAGTCAGGACGGCTTCGGCGGCGGCCTGGGCGGGCTCACCGGCGCCGACAGCATCTGCCAGCAGGCGGCCGAGCGCGTCGGCTTCGGCGCCAAGACCTGGCGCGCCTTCCTGAGCGCCACCGATGGCGGTGACGGCCAGCCCGTGCACGCCATCGATCGCATCGGCGAGGGCCCCTGGTACGACCGCAACGGACGGCTGATCGCCGAGGACATCGCAGGGCTGCTGCAGGAGCGTCCCGACGGCGACCCACAGACGGTCAACGACCTGCCCAACGAGTTCGGTGAGGGCCTGCAGGACATGGGCGACACTCACGACGTGATGACCGCCACCAACCGCGACGGCCAGCTCGACTCCACCGATCCGGCCAATACGTGCAACGACTGGACGAGCACCACCGCGGTGCCCATCGGCGGCGGTCGCGGCGAAGGTGGCGGCCTGCGGCTGGGCCACTCGTGGCCCGCGGGCAGCGGCATGAGCTGGACCACCGTCCACAGCGCCCGCTCCTGCGCCGCCGGTGTGAACCTGATCCAGAACGGCGGCGGCGACGGCAGCAGCGTCGGTGCCGGTGGCGGCTGGGGCGCCATCTACTGCTTCGCCCTGCAACCCTGACAACAGGCCCGCCATGGGACGAGGTGTGCGGAGCGAGGAGTGCCACGGTCCGACGGCGCTGGGCTGCGTCGCGGCGGCGCTGCTCGTCGCGTGCGACGAGCAAGCACACCACGACGCCGACGGTGGCCCGGCGCTGGCGGCGAACGCAGGCGATCCGGAACCGCAGGACGACGCGGGCGCGTCGCCCTCACCGCCATTTCCAGCTCGCAACGACGCTCAGCCCGTATTCTTCAAGCCCGCCGCCACACCGTTGACGGTCGCCAACAGGGCATCCTGCAGTCGCTCGTCGTCGGCCAGACGCTGGCGCGATAGCAGCTCGACCTGAATCAAGTTCACCGGGTCGAGGTACGCACAGCGCAGCCGCAGCGAGTGCTGCAGCTGCGGTGCGCCAGCCAACAGTGCCGGCTGACCCAGCACCTGGGGAACGCAGTCCTTGACGCGCGCGAGCCGCGCCCTGAGATCGGCGCCGACGTGTCGCAGCTCCGGTGGCGTCAGTGCCTCGTCGTAGCACGCGGCGATGCGCTCGTCGGCCTTGGCGAGGGCCAGCTCCACCAGCGACAGGGTGGAGCCGAAGAAGGGCCACTGGGCCGCCATCTCGCGAAGCTGCGGCAGCTCGCCGGCGTCGATCGCCTCACCCAGGGCGGTCTCGAGCCCGAGCCAGGCGGGCAGGTGCAGGCGCGTCTGCGTCCAGGCGAAGATCCAGGGAATCGCACGCAGCGTCTCGATGCCGGTACCCGGCTTGCGGCGCGCCGGACGCGAGGCGATCTTGAGCGAGCCGAGCTCGATCTCGGGGGTCGCCGCACGGAAGTAGGGCACGAAGTCCGGGTCGCGCAGCACCTCGCGATAGGCCTCCATCGAGCGCGCCGAGAGCGCGTCCATGCGGCGGCGAAACGCGTCGCTCGGCGCCGCCGGTGGCGTCAGCGTCGCCTCCAGCGTGGCAGTCGTGTAGAGCTCGTGGGTGCGCTCCGCGATATCCGGAGTGCCGAACTTCCAATGGAAGA
>JAPPOT010000453.1:0-2834 GCA_028817855.1 Myxococcales bacterium | reverse complement strand
ACCGCGATCTCCATGGGCGGCGTCTCGTCCCGGCGGGTGCGCGCCGCGAGCTCCGGAGTGCCGAACTCCCACTGGATCATCTCGCCCTGCGCGGTCACGCGCAGCGTGCCGTCGACCGAGCCCGCCGGCTGGGAGCGGATCGCGATGTGCGTGGGTCCGCCGCCGCGCCCGATCGATCCCCCGCGCCCATGGAAGAGCGTCAGGTGCACATTCCGCGCACGGCACAGCGAGACCAGGCGCTCCTGGGCCTGGTACAGCTCCCAGTTGGCCGCCAGGCGCCCGCCATCCTTGGCCGAGTCCGAGTAGCCCAGCATTACCTGCAGGCGACCGTCGATCCGCGCGCGGTACCACGGCAGCTCGAGCAGGCTGCTCAGCACGTCGGCGCAGCCGCGCAGGTCGTCGATGGTCTCGAAGAGCGGCACGGCGCGCAGCGGCTCGGTCGCGCCACACTCACGCTGCAACAGCTCCACCGCGAGCACGTCGCTCGCGTGGCTGGCCATCGAGATGACGTAGACGCCCAGCGAGCTGCGCGGGAGGGTGGCGAGGGTCCGCATGGTGGCGAGCACCTCGTGCACCGCGTCGCTGGCCGGGAGCTTCCGTGGGAGCAACGGCCGGCGCGAGTCGAGCTCGCGCGTCAGGAAAGCGACGCGCTCGGCCTCACTCCACTCGCAATAGGATCCCAGCCCCAGGTGCCGCGTCACGGCGTCCAGCACGTCGCGATGCCGTTGCGCCTCCTGCCGGATGTCGAGCCGCGCCACGTGCAGCCCGAAGCAATGGACGCGGCGGAGCACATCCAGCAGCCGTCCCTCTGCGATGATGCCCTGGCCGGTCTGGCGCAGGGAGCGCTGCACAAGCTCGAGCGCGGCGACGATCTCGTCGGGCCCGTCGAAGATGCCGCCGCGTGGCGCGGACCGGCCCGTGAGCTCGGCCTCGATGGCACGGCAGGTGCGCCGCAGGCGCTCGCGGATCGGCCGCAGCAGACCGCGGTAGGGCTCGCGCGCCGTGCCAGCGCGCGCGACCAGCTCGTC
Source organism: Myxococcales bacterium (assembly GCA_028817855.1). Taxonomy (GTDB): domain Bacteria; phylum Myxococcota_A; class Polyangia; order Polyangiales; family JAFGIB01; genus JAOUOP01. Next base: position 1,806 of record JAPPOT010000453.1, on the reverse strand, counting down.
GCTGGCAGTGTCCATCGACAGCTCCTGGCACAGCAGGTCCACATCGCGCTGCAGCAGATCGGCGGCCGTCCAGCGTGCGAGCCTCACGGCCTCGACCGTGACCTCGGCCGTGACGTTGGGGTTGCCGTCCCGGTCGCCCCCCATCCACGACGCGAAGCGCACGGGACACGCCCCGTCCGGAAGCCCGGCTCCGGTCTGGTCGCGCAGCGAGCGATCGAGTCGGCGCAAGAATGCGGGCACCGCCTGCCACAGGGAGCCCTCCAAGACCGCCATCCCGCCGCGCACCTCGTCGAGGGGCGTCGGGCGTGTCCGGTGCACCTCGTCGGTGTGCCACACCGTGAGGATCTCGCGCCGCAGGAGCGCGCGGATGGCCTCTTGCTCATCGGGGACGAGGTCGTCGTGGTCCCCGTCGCGAATCGCCCCGGCGATGCGGTTGTACTTCTGGAGCAGGGTGCGGCGCACGACCTGCGTTGGATGGGCGGTCAGCACGAACTCCACCTGCTGGCGCGCGATCGCCGCGCTCAGCGCGGCGGGTTCGACCCCCGACGCGATCATGCGTGCAAACGCATCGCTGCACGAATCCGGACGCGATCCCGGCAGCTCCGCGGCCTCCGCGCCCCCGCCGCGCCCGGTGCGTGCGCGCGCGGCCGCGGCCTGCGCCAGCCTGCGCAGCCGCACCGTGTGGCGCTCCTCGGCGATGTTCGCGAGCGTGAGGAACAGCGAGAAGGCGCGCGCCACCTGGTGTGCACGCTCGGTCGGCAGCTCCGTGATCAGCGCCTGCAGGCGCGCCAGCGCCGGCGCCTCGCCCTGCCTACGCTCACCGCGCAGGGCCTTGCCGCTCTCGCGAATGCGCTCCACGAGCTCGAAGAGCTCGCTGCCTCCCTGGGTCTGCAGCACCTCGCCGAGCAGCTCGCCCAACACGCGCACGTCCACCCGCAGCCCTCCGTCGAGCGGCAGCGCCCCATTGTCCTGTGCCTGCGTCACCATGTTGCGCACGATAGCCGATGCCGTCTCGCCGCACCCGCGCGATTGCGAGGCGACCGCGGGGCCGCGCCCGGGCGGACGGCCGCTGTGGAGTGGGGGCTTCGTGGACCGGGCACACGGGGTTGGGCGAGTGAACGGTTTCACATCTGGAGCGGCCCGATCCAGTGCCCCGAAAGCCCCGGCGACGGCATCAAATGCCACGTTGTCAGCCTTGCGCCGCGTGCCTGAACCACGTACTCCACCGTTGGGGCCGATGAACGGGCACGGAGTGTGTGCCGTGGCCGTCGGATGTGGAACATGGATCGGCAACCTCACAGTGGGCGCATTCAGCCCCGGGCCGAGGTCCTACTGGCCGCGCACTATGGCTCGCTCCAGAGCTCTGGCAGCGTCGACAGCGTCTGCCTGAACCTCTCGCGCTCCGGCATGTTCCTGCAGACCGCCGAGCCGCCCAGGGTCGGTTCCCTGGTGCTGGCGGATTGTGAGGTGCCGGGGGTCGAGCGCCACGTGCGCGGGATGACGCAGGTCGTCTGGCGCCGCGTGAAGCAGCAGGGGGAGCGACGACCCCAGGGAATGGGCCTGCGCTTCGTGCGCCTGGAGACGGGCTCTCAGGCGCTGATCGACGAACTGCTGGCCAGTGCCCTACCCGAGCTCGAGCCCTACACCGAGCTGGAGCTGGAGGAGCCGGAGACCTTGTTCGAGCGGGTCGCGGAGGACGAGGAGGACCTGATCACCGGGGCGCAGCTCGAGGCGATCCCGGTCGACGAGCCGGAGACGCCCGGCAACGTCGCGACCCCGACGGCGCCGCCGGCCTCCGCCGAGAGC
>JAPPOT010000314.1 GCA_028817855.1 Myxococcales bacterium | reverse complement strand
CGGCGTCCGTCCCGCCGGCCTCCGTCACGTCCGGAATGCCGTCGTTGTCGCTGTCCAGGTCGCGGTAGTCGGGCGTGCCGTCACCGTCGGTGTCGGCATCACCCTCGACCAGGTCCGGAATGCCGTCGTTGTCGTCGTCCAGATCCTGGAAGTCGGGGACGTTGTCGCCGTCCGTGTCCGGTGGATCGAGCTGCGCACCGGCTGTGCTGTCGTCGTAGCCATCTCCGTCGTTGTCGGTGAAGCCGGCCACCGTGCCGTCGCCCGCGTCGGTGCCTCCGGCCTCGACCACGTCGTTGATCCCGTCGCCGTCGCTGTCCAGGTCCAGGTAGTCCTCGGCGCCTGCGCCGTCGGTGTTCGGTAGCGGCAGCGGCGAGGCCTCGAGCCCGTCGTCCAGACCGTTGCCGTTGGCGTCTGTGATTGCACCCACCGTGCCGTCACCCGAGTCGCTACCCCCGGCCTCGGTCACGTCCGGGATGCCGTCGTTGTCGCTGTCCAGGTCCAGGTGATTCGGAACCCCATCGGTGTCGCCGGCCGGTGCGGCATTCTCCGTGGCGGTGGGGATGCCGTCGTTGTCGTCGTCGGCGTCCTGGTAGTCGTCCTGGCTGTCGCCGTCCGTGTCGGCCGGGTCGAGCGGCGTCGAGGCCAGTCCGTCGTCGTAGCCGTCGCCGTCGTTGTCAGTGAAGCCGGCCACCGTGCCGTCGCCCGCGTCGGTGCCTCCGGCCTCGACCACGTCGTTGATCCCGTCGCCGTCGCTGTCCAGGTCCAGGTAGTCCTCGGCGCCTGCGCCGTCGGTGTTCGGTAGCGGCAGCGGCGAGGCCTCGAGCCCGTCGTCCAGACCGTTGCCGTTGGCGTCTGTGATTGCACCCACCGTGCCGTCACCCGAGTCGCTACCCCCGGCCTCGGTCACGTCCGGGATGCCGTCGTTGTCGCTGTCCAGGTCCAGGTGGTTGTCGACGCCATCGCTGTCGCCCGCGGCCTCGGCGTTCTCGGTCGCAGTCGGGATACCGTCGTTGTCATCGTCGGCGTCCTGGTAGTTGTCCTGACCGTCACCATCGGTGTCCTCGGGATCGAGCGGCGTCGCGGCCAGGGTGTCGTCGTAGCCGTCGCCGTTGCCGTCGCTGAAGCCGCTGACCGTGCCGTCGCCGGCGTCGATGCTTCCGGCCTCGACCACGTCGTTGATGCCATCGCCGTCGCTGTCGACGTCCAGGTAGTCGTCGGCGCCTGCGCCGTCGGTGTTCGGCACCGGAAGCGGGCTCGCCTCGAGCCCATCATCGAGCCCGTTGCCGTTTGCATCGGTGATCGCACCGACCGTACCGTCGCCGGCGTCCGTCCCGCCGGCCTCCGTCACGTCCGGAATGCCGTCGTTGTCGCTGTCGAGGTCCAGGTAGTTGGGCACGCCGTCGCTGTCACCTGCGGCGGCCGCATCCTCCGTGATGCTGGGGATGCCATCGTTGTCGTCGTCGGCGTCGCGGTAGTCGTCCTGGCCATCGCCGTCGGTGTCGGCCGGGCCCAGGGGCGTGGCGGCGAGGGTGTCGTCGTAGCCGTCGCCGTCGCCATCGCTGAAGCCGCTGACCGTGCCATCACCGGAGTCCGTGCCGCCCGCCTCTTCGACGTCTGCAATTCCGTCGCCATCGCTGTCGCGATCCAGGTAGTCGGCATCGCCCCCATCGGTGGCCGGCAGCGGCAGCGGGGAGGCTGCGATGCCATCGTCGAGGCCGTCGTCGTTGGCGTCGGTGATCACGCCCAGGGTGCCGTCGCCAGAGTCGGTGCCCCCCGCCTCGGTGATGTCTGGAATGCCGTCGTTGTCGCTGTCCAGGTCCAGATGGTTGGCCACGCCGTCGCTGTCACCAGCGGCCGCCGCGTTCTCAATTGCGGTGGGGATGCCGTCGTTGTCGTCGTCGGCGTCGCGGTAGTCGTCCTGGCCGTCGCCGTCGTGGTCGCCCGGGATCAGGGGCGCACCCGCCAGGGTGTCGTCGTAGCCGTCGCCGTCGCCGTCCGTGAAGCCCGCGACCGTCCCGTCGCCCTCGTCACTGCCGCCGGCCTCCTCGACGTCGTTGATGCCGTCGCCGTCGCTGTCGCGGTCCAGATAGTCGGCGTTGCCGCCGTCCGTGGCCGGCATGGGCAGGGGCGAGCTGGCGATCGCGTCGTCGAGACCGTCGCTGTTGGCGTCGGTGATCGCGCCCAGGGTCCCGTCTCCGCTGTCGGTGCCACCGGCCTCGGTGATGTCTGGAATGCCGTCGTTGTCGCTGTCCAGGTCCAGGTGGTTGGGGATGCCATCGCTGTCACCCGCGCCGGCCTGATCCTCGACCAGGGTGGGGATGCCGTCGTTGTCGTCATCCATGTCCCGGTAATCGTCCTGACCGTCGCCGTCGGCGTCGTCCGGGCTCAGGGGCGTTGCAGAAAGCGTGTCGTCGTAGCCATCGCCGTCGCTGTCGGTGAAGCCCGCCACGGTGCCATCGCCGGCATCGGTGCCGCCGGCTTCCTCGACGTCATTGATGCCGTCGTCGTCGCTGTCCCGGTCGAGGTAGTCCGCACCGTCGGCGCCATCGGTGTTGGGCGGCGTCAGCGGGGATGCGGCGATCGTGTCGTCGAGACCGTCGCTGTTGGCGTCGGTGATCGCACCCAGGGTGCCGTCTCCGCTGTCGGTGCCACCGGCCTCGGTGATGTCCGGAATGCCGTCGTTGTCGCTGTCCAGGTCGCGGAAATTGGGCTCGCCGTCGAGATCGAAGTCGCCGGCCGGCTCGTCGGCGTCCGGGATGCCGTCGTTGTCGTCGTCGAGGTCCTCTCCATCGAGCACCGTGTCGCCGTCGGAATCATCGCTGTAGTTGACGGTGACGGTCGCCTCATCACAGGCGGGAATGATCGCGTTGTCATCGCACGCGCGGACTGTGATCGTGTAGTCCGCCTCGAAGCTGTCATCGTCGGGCGTCAGCTCGACCTCGCCGGCGTTCGCCCCGGTGGTCGGATCCAGCGCCGTCGCACCCGCGGCACCGCTGACGACGAAGACGCTGTCGGGGTCGAAGCTGTCGTCCGCATCGCTGAACAGCGTGCTGACGTCGATCGTGGTGGTCCCGCTGTTGAGGGCAACGTAGATCGTGTCGTCGGCGATGCTGGTCTCGTTGCAGGTGCTCGGACCGAAGGGCGCCAGGTTGGTGTAAAAGGTCTGCTCCTGTGAGAGCGTGTAGAAGCCGATCTCGCCATCCGGGAAGACGTTGCCCGCGAACTGACCCGGGAAGTCGTCGGGGGTGACGTCGAACTCGGTGACGCCGTCGATCGCGATGATCAGGCGGTCGGGGCGGTAGGTGACGTGGACGTCGTAGCTGGTGTTGTCGGACCAGCCGGTGCTGCCGAGCGTGTTAGCGAGCGCTAGCTGCGTGACGCAGGGCGAGACTCCAGGCACGGCGCACTCGCGCTGGGGCAGGCTGTGACTGATGTGCGTGCTGGTGTTGGGCGCGCCGAGCACGTGGGCCATCATCATGCCCGCCACGGTGTCGTTGGGCGTACCCGACTGGGCCGCCTGCTTCCAGTCGATCAGGATCCAGTCGGCGGTGCTGGCGGTCTGGTCGCCGCTCTCGAAACCGAGCGCGAGGCCGAGCCAGTCGTCGTCGGCATCGGTCGTGACCTCCATCTGCAGGGCGTAGGTGCCGCGCTGCGCGTCCTCACCGAAGAGCGCGACCGTCGGGTTGGTGGAGTTGACGGTCTGCGTGCCCGAGAGGTTGTCGGAGGCAATGGTCCAGCTGGCGTCCGAGCCCGGATAGTCGTTATTGACCAGGTTGGCGAAGTTCACCGTCCGCGCGCAGCTGAAGCCCGCGTCGATGTTGCAGGTGCTGTCGCAGCCGTCGCCATCGATCAGGTTGTTGTCGTCGCAGTCCTCGGTCGGCGCGACCATGCCATCGGGCACGCCTCCGAGACACTGGGCCTGGGCCAGCGACGTGGGTACGAGGAGCAGGATCGCCGAAAGCAGCAGCGAGCTCGTCAGGTGGGTGCCCTTGGTCATCGTACTTCCTCCTCGGACTGGCCGGACTCGGCGCCCGCCGCGGCGCTGTCGTCCCGCTCCAGAATGTGGAACTCCACGCGCCGGTTCTGGGCGTGCTCTTCCTCGGTCGTGGCGCTGTCGACGATCGGGCGGCTCGGACCAAAGCCGCGGGAGACCAGCCTCGAGCCGTCGACTCCCTTGCTCGTCAGGTATTTGCGCACCTCGGCGGCGCGCCTTCGCGAAAGCTTGGTGTTGTAGGCCTTCTTGCCGCGGCTGTCGGTGTGGCCCTCGACGCGAACCTTGCCGATCTCCGGGTGACCGATGATCACTTCGGCCACGTTGTCGAGCAGCGGGAAGGAGACCGCCTCGATCTTGTGGCTGCCCAGCTTGAAGTGGACCTTCTCGAGGATCACGATCTGGTCGCCCTCGATCTTGACCTTCTCAGGTGGCTTGCAGCCCTGGGCCTCGACCACGCCCGGCTCGTTGATGCAGGCGTCGTCCACGTCGAGCACTCCGTCGCCATCGTTGTCCGGGTCGGGACAGCCGTTGTCGTCCTCGAACTGATCCTTATCCTCGGGCTCCTCGACGCACTGGTCCTCCAGATCATTGAGGCCGTCGCCGTCGGTGTCGGGCACCTCATCCGGACAGCCCTCCTGGTCCTCCCAGCCGTTGACCGTCTCGGGCTCGTTCGGGCACTGGTCGCTGACGTCGAGGATGCCGTCGCCATCGTTGTCCGGATCGGAGCAACCGTCCGCATCCTCGAAGCCGTCCTTGTCCTCCGGGTCGTGGGGGCAGGCGTCGTCCGGATCGAGTAGCCCATCACCGTCGCTGTCGATCGCGCGCGGCGGCGCGTAGCCGACCAAGCCCACCACGCGCCCGTCGGGCGAGCCGAAGCCGCGCTGCAGGCCGAGCCCGACGGCGAGGCCGAAGCTCCAGCCGTCATCCTTGAGGAACTTGCCACCGAGCAGACCCTCGATCGGCGTCACCTCCCGGGCGAAGGGGTCACGCAGTGAGCTGGTTCCGTGGAGCTCGGCGTGCCCCTGCAGACCCTCGGTGCCGATGTCGAGGATCGTGGCGCCCAGTGCGTAGGTCAGGTCCGTGCCGAGCTCCAGGTTGCCCACGTCTTCGCTCGAGGCGATGCGCACTCCCACGTTGGCGCCGACGCGCACGCTTCCGAAGCTCACCTCACCGAGCAGCTCCGGCCGAACCGTTGGCCAGTCGTAGCCCGAGTAGGTCCAGTCGCCGTCGATCGCACGCCCGAGCGGCGCGGTCACACTGAGGTTTGCACCCGCCTGGAAGCGGGACCGGTCATCGCCGTAGAAGTGCGCGCGGGCGCCGAGCACCGGATCGCTGAGCGTGAAGCCATCGGCCGGCGGGGCGCCGACGCGCGCCGCGAAGCCGTCGTCGCCACTCATGATGAGATTGACCGGCAAGGTGGCGTGCACGAACAGCCAGTCGGTCGCGCCCCAGGCGAAGACCGGGTGGGCGATCAGGTGATCCTGGACGATGGCCGCGCTCTCAGAGCCCGAGCTACCGACGTTCGCCTCCCAGACCAGCGGGTCATTGGCGTAGTCGAGCTGCAGCTGGGCGGCGAAGCTGCCCTTGCGCATCGCGTCGGGCCGGCTCACCGCGAAGCCGTCGCTGGCGAGCTCGGAGGCGCCGTACTGACTGAGGCGCGCCCGTTGCCCTTCGGCGGCCGATGGCACCAGCGCGCCGACGAGCAGCGTCCCTGTTAGTAAGGCGGGGACTGGGCACAGACCAAGGTTGGAGAAGCTAGAATAGTTTGCCATCGCCAGGCCGACCTCGCAGTTCCGAGACGTACTGGGACATTTTGCGGGATCAGGCCTTCAAGTATGAACATAAAATTTCGCTTTAGCTAAACTAAACCATGTAAGAATTGTAAGTATGCAGTAAATCTCACAAATTTGTGTCGCCCGTGGTCGGATCGGTGGCGCACGGGGCCGAGGCGCTCGGGCAGCTCGATGACCTGCCCGTGGCGAGCCACCTCGAGCGCGTCCTTTGGGCCCTCAGCCAGCGCTGGCCGAAGCGCTGAGCGACGCCGAGACCTGAATCGAGACGTTGACCGAGGCCGCGGCGCGCGGAACGAGGGCGGCCGCCTGGGCGGCACAGGCCGCCGCGCCCACCCCCAGGTCGCCGACTGCGGCGGGGATCGACCCGGCGGCCCTCACGATCGCCTGACCGGATGCACCGAGCCGCTGCAGCTGCGCCCGCGCCGCGAGCACCGCGCCCATGCCGCCTTCGATCGCCGCGCGCACGCGCGCCACGCGGTCCTGAATGTTCGAGTCGACCGCGCCCTCGACCGCGACGTGCACGTGTCCCGGCTCGCACTCGAGCTTGGCATCGACGCTGGCGTCGCACGATGCCTGGCAATCGACGTTGGCGCTGGGTGCCCGCACCTCGCCGGTGCAATAGGGCTCCTCGAATTCGACACTGCAGCCGCCGCGGCACTCGCCCTGACAGCTGGCCTGCGCCTCGACCACGCACGACCCCTCGCAGGTGCCGCTGCACCCGGCCGAGCAGCTGCCCTTGCAGGTGCCGTCGCAACTGCCCGCGCAGCTGCCGTCGGCCGCGGTCGCGCTGCACGTGCCCTCGCACACGCCTTCGCAGGTGCCGCTGCAGCTCGCGGAGCAAATGCCCTCGCAGCGCCCGCTGCACTGCCCCTTCACGTCGACCGCGCAGGAGCCCTGGCACTGGGCGCTGCACTTGCCGCGCAGCTCGCCGCCCTCGCAGGAGACCTGGAGCTTGCCCGGATCGATCTGGGCGTCGCACTGCGCCATGCAATTGGCGTAGGCGTCCACCCTCGCCTGGCAGCGCGGTGGCGACACGACCACCGCCACGTGCAGCTTCGCCGAGGCGCGCAGGTCCGCGAGCTCCGCGCGCAGCCTCGCGCTGACCGGATCGCAGACCGCCTGGAGCTTGGGCTGCCCGGGCTGACCCTGCATCTCGGCCTCGGTCACGCCGAGCTCCCGCCCCATGTCCTGGCACGCCGCGATCAAGGAGCCCTCCAGCTCGGCTGCCGCCCCGGTGAAGTCCGCCGTGGCCGTGAGAAAGGCCTCCAGCTTCGTGGCAGCCGCGGTCACACCGAAGTCGCCGCGACGCTGGGCGCCCGGCTCGCACCCTGCCGGCGCGCCGGGAGCGACGGCGCCGGCAGAGCCATGGCGCGTGCAACGGACG
>JAPPOT010000454.1 GCA_028817855.1 Myxococcales bacterium | reverse complement strand
GTCCTACCCGAAGGCAACTTCCGCGCCGACTGCAGCACCGACGCCGATTGCGACCAGCCCTACAGCTGCCTCCAATCGCGCGCTTTCGGCGTCCCAGGCCGAACCATCTGCTCCCTCCCCTGCACCATCGACGCCGACTGCCCCTTCGCCTTCAACGAACACTGCGGCGAGCTCACGCTCTGCGAAAACGGTGTCTGCAGCCTCCTCGGCTGCATGTGATCGCTGGTCAAGCGCGACGACACGGGGCGGCAGAGCCTCGCTGGCAGCGCCTACAGATCAGCACAGGACCCGTTGGCCATATCGGGCCAGCGCAACCATTCACGGGAAGAAATCCGATACACTGGAAGCATGAAGCATGCCGCTCCGCAAGACCCGGCCCGCTCCGGAACGCGGGCCGCTGAAGGTGAACACGATGGGGAGCCGGACGTGCGCCGGATCTCCGAGTGCGCCATCGCTCTCCATGGCGAACCAGGCGCGGCGCAGCCTCGCGACGCAGCGCGGGAACTGGCGCAATGACCTGCGAGGTCCTCGACTACCGGGACTGGCCGAGGTTCGGGCCCGAGTTCTATGCGAAGAACCGTCCTGCCGTCATTCGAGGTGTAGCGCGGTCAGGCGCAAAGGTCTTCGAGTGGTCGGCCCAGCATCTCGCCGGCATCATGAAGAGCAAGGTCGTTCCGGTGCTCGAGACGCAGTCCGGATTCTTGAGCTACGAGCGCAACACCATCGACATGCCGTTCGACGAGTTCGTGCGGCGGTCGTTCGGGGAGGACCGCACAGAGGGGCCGTACCTCTACTACAAGAACCCCACGCAGCTGCTCCCGGACGGCCACGACGATGGCGACAGCATCGAGGGGCTGGGCGACTACATCGCGAATGCGGTCATGCGCAACCTCTGGGTGTCCGGCAAGGGCCTCACGGTGGGTCTGCACTTCGATGCCGCGGAGAACTTCAACTTCCAGCTGCGCGGACACAAGTCCTTCTGCCTGCATCCGCCGGGCGTGATGAACTACTATCCGATGCCCATGTTTTCCCAGACCGCCCACATCAGCCGGGTGTTCCGGGAGGGCCCAGAGCCGGACCTGTCCAGGTTCCCCCGCTTCGACCCCGGATCCGAGATCCGGGTCGACCTGCACGAGGGCGACGTCCTCTATCTGCCTGCCTACTGGTGGCATCAGGTGGCCGCCCTCGGCGACGAGAACGTGAACCTCAACTACTGGTGGCTGCCCGGCCTTTCGAAGCAGCTGCCCAACTGGAACCAGGCCCTCCGTGGCCACATCCAGGTCGCCCTGCGCTACCTGCAGTTCGGCAACCTGCAAAAGGCCCCGACACAAGAGGAGGCGGGTCGTGGATGATCTAAGAACACTCATCGACGACAAATCGGTCCTCGCCCTTCGTGCTGCCTACTCGTCGACTGCCATGCGGGCGGCGATGACCGGCAAGCTGCATCTCGCCTATCCCCCAATGCACCCGTGGACGGAAGGAACCGAGGCCACCTTCTACGCGACGGATCACATCGCTGACCGGGACCGGGAGCGCTGCTTGATCGCGCTGCTCACGGTCACTGGACCACCCCTGTCGATGGCGATTCACATCTACTGGGGGCTGATGGAGGGCATCGACATGCCCGAGATTTGCCATGTCATCGCCTTGGCGTCGTGCTACGGCGGCGTGCCCAAGCTCGCGCCCGCCTTCGCGGTCCTACAACGGCTGGGCCCGCTGCTGGCCGACCTCGCGGCACGCGGCGCTGAACCGACCGACGTCCTGGATGCACTCGCCGAGGATTTTCGCTAGTGGATCCACGCAGACCCGAGCTGCATGGCTCCGGCTTCACGGCGATCCTCGAGGTGGCCCGCGAGGAGCTGGGCGACGATACTGTGCGGGAGATCGTCGAGCCGCTCGGGATCACCGTGGGGGAGCTCGATGATCCCAATGGATGGTTCTCGCAGGACCTCGCGAGCGGGTTGATCGGTGGAATCACCGAGCGGATTGGCAACCGTTCCTGGATCGTTCGCGGCATGCGGCGCGCATTTTCGCCGAAGCATCTCGGCATCCTGTATCCGCTCATGCGCTCCTTCGGGACCCCGGGCTTCTTGTACGGTCAGATTCCCCGATTTGCTGCAAAGGTGAATAAGGTCACCGACTGGAGCTACGAATACACGGGGCAAAACAAGATCCGACTCGAAACAAAGCCGAAGCCCGGAGCGCCTCCGGACGCGTTCTACCTCTGCGTGGCTCGGCAAGCGCAGGCGGCTCAGCTCGCTACCCTCTTCGACCTGCCCCCGGCGCACGTCGAGCACAAGCGGTGTCTGCACCGAGGCGATGACGCCTGCGTGTACGACATCGAATGGAAGGAGCACCGCCGGCCGATCGGATCGTACCTGGGCATCGCGGGCGGCATCGCGGCGGGAAGTGCCGTAATCGCCACCCAGGGTACTTCCCTCTTCAGCCTCTCCGCCGGCGGTCTGTTGTTCGTAACGGGCTGGGCACTGGGGCGTGTGGCGGACCAACGGCACGAGCTCCGAGGACGCCTCGAGGACCTCGAGAACATCCACGCCGCACTCGACGTCAGCTCGGAGGCTCACGAAAAGCGATACGGGGAGCTGCTCGAAGCCAAGGCAGAAGTCGACGCCAAGGTCGAGAGGGCGACACAGCAGCTTTCCGAGACGCTCGAGGAAGTGCGGGCGATGGATCGGGCCAAGACGGACTTCTTCAACAATGTGTCGCACGAGTTGAGGTCGCCGCTCACCTTGATCTTGGCGCCGCTGGAGGATCTGGTGGCGGGGCGGCCGCCGCCCGGGGGACCGGACATCGCACTGGCGACGATGCGGCGGAACGCGGCGCGGCTGCTGCATCTGATCAACCAGTTGCTCGACCTCGCGAAGCTGGACGCGGGGGAGGCGCAGATCGCGCCGACACCCATCAATCTGCGAGCGCTCGTAGACGGCGTCATGCGTGGGTTCGAGTCGGCGGCGCAGAGCAAGGACGTCAAGATCGTGATCACAGGCCCGACCGAGATGCGAGACGTGACGCTGGACGCGCGCTGGATCGAGTCCGCAGTGGGCAACCTGCTCGGCAATGCGCTGAAGTTCACGGACCCGGGACAAGAGGTGCGCGTCGCCATCGCCGACAATCCCGACGATGTGGCCGTCGCCATCTCCGACAGCGGCCCGGGCATCGCACCCGAGGACCACGACAGGGTGTTCGAGCGCTTCGCCCAGACCGACATCAGCGCGAAGGTCGTAGGCGGCACCGGCATCGGCCTGGCCCTCGTGCGCGAGGCAGCCCGACTCCACGGCGGCGACGTCACACTCGATTCGGAGCCCGGCCGCGGAGCGACCTTCACACTCATCCTGCCGCGGGCGCAGGTCGCCGCCACACAGGGAACCGCAGCTCCGACGAACGCCTCGAGCCGCGACCTGGGACAGGCGCTCGCCCAGCCCTCCGGCGACGCGGGGGTCCTGTCGCATCCGGGCCCGTCGGAAGATGCGCCGCTCGCCCTCGTGGTCGAGGACAACCCCGATCTGCGGCAGTTCATGATCGACACCCTGGGTGCGGAGTATCGCGTCCACGGCTCGGTGGACGGACAGCGGGGCCTCGAGCTGGCGCTGGAGCTCGATCCCAACGTCATCGTCACGGATGTCGCCATGCCCACGATGGATGGTTTCGAGCTCTGCCGCGCACTCAGGGCACAGGACAAGACGCGGTCCACCCCGATCCTGATCGTCACAGCACGCACGGACGTATCGAGCGTTCTCGAGGGGTTCGAGGCGGGCGCGAGCGACTACATCCTCAAGCCCTTCCACGGCCGCGAGCTGCTGGCACGCGTCGATGTGCACGTACGCCTGCGCAGGCTCGCGCAGGAGTTGGCCCTGCGCGAGCGCCACGCGACGCTCGGAGTCATCGCCGCCTCGGTTGCGCACCAGGTGCGCAACCCCCTCACGTCACTCGTCAGCGGATTGCCCGCGATGCAGAGGAAGATTGGCGCGAAGCTCGACCCCGGCAGCGCCGACATGATGGATGTGATGATCGACTGCGCCCACCGCATCGAGGAGCTCACGGTCGACCTGATGGACATCTCGCGGGTGGATCGGGCCGAGGGCGACGACTTCCGCCCATCGGACGGGTTGAGGGCGGCCGTAAGGCTGATCCGCGCGCGGCTGCCGATCGGGGTGACCGTCGAGGAACGCATCGAGGAGGGCTCGATCATCCACGGCCGTCCCGGCGACATGAATCAGGTCTTCCTCAACCTGCTCGACAATGCAGCCCGCGCGGTGGGGGAGTGCGGACGGTTAGGTGTCGACGCCCGTCTCGAAGGCGACGACTACACGGTGCGGATTGGCGACTCCGGGGCAGGCGTGGAGGAGGAGACCGCCGCGAAGGTATTCGAGCCCTTCTTCACCACGCGTCCCGCGGGTGAGGGGACCGGCCTGGGCCTGGCCATCGTCTCACAAGTGGTGCAGGGCCACGGGGGCCGCATCGAGTTGGGGCGCTCGCCCCTCGGCGGCGCGGAGTTCACGGTACGCATCCCAAACGCCGTCCGTGCGTCCCATCATCCGGCCTCCGTTGCCTGAGACGTCGGCAACGACACCACCGTCTCGATGCTTCGGCCGCGCCGGCTCACGTTCCAGGACACCCCCACGGCCTCGGTGTAGTCATCCCCGAGTGCCTCGCGCACCAGCACACGGGCCCGCCGCAAGCGAAACCAGGGCAGCGAGGGAAAGAGGTGGTGCTCGATGTGGAAGTTGAAGTTGAGCACGCACAACTCGGAGATCCCTCGCGGGTAATAGCAGGATCGGGTGGCCCTGGGCTGCTCCCACACCGGAAGCTTGGCTCTCACAGTCGACATGTCCACGTGGTGCGGGAGGTTCACGAGCTCCTCGGCGATGAGAAACAGGAGCAGCGCGGGAACGTAGTTCAGCGGATGCGCCGCTTCCGGGAACATGAATGCGAGCGCCACATAGGCGGTCGGAAGCAGGGCAACCGAGGCAGCGCAACGGACGGCCTTGCCCCGCGTCATCTCGCCGCTCTTCACCATCTCCAGCGGATAGCTGAGGTAGACGACGTGCTGTAGGAAGGCCCCGAGCGGACTCCAGCTGCGCCAGGCGATCCTAACAGGCCACTGTACCCCACCCCGCTCGCCCCATCGCTTGAGACTCTTCAAGTCGGGGTCGCGATCGATGTTTCCCGCCCAGGCGTGATGCTGGCGATGAATGTAGACCCACGGAAAGTAGGGAATGAAACAGAGCAGGCTCACGTAGTGGCCGACAAGCGTGTTGAACGCCTTGCTCGGGGACGCAGACCCGTGGCCGCACTCGTGCAGGATGGAGAAGCTATTGAAGAAGACCACGGCAAAGAGCACCTGCGACAGGGCGTGGCCGGCAGCTCCCCCCGCCTGGATGAGCCAGACACCGAGGCTCAGCAGACCCGCGTCGAACAGCAGCACGGCGATCGTGGGACCGAACTGCCGACTGAAGTCGAGCCTGTCCCGCAGCGCGAGGTAGGTGGTTCGGTCGAGTGCCATGTGGGCGTCCCTGGCGCGACGCACGCATCCGCACCCGGGAGGAGGCCAGCATATCAGCGGATGCTCCCGCGATGTGGGCGCTCACCGAATTTCGCGAGGAAACCAGGGGGGCCCCGGAGACGATGTTGCACGCTGACGGCGGTGCACCGCCCACTCCGCGCCTCGCGTGCGCCGCGGGAGCTCAGTACTGCGTATTGTCGCTCTCGGTGATGTTGGCCGGGTTCACGTCGTACCAGAGCTCGTCGCCGTCATCGCCGATATTGCTATAGCGCGTGTTGCTCATTGTCACGCTGCTGCTGTTGCTGTCGGTGCGGAAGATCGCCTCGTCCATGTTGGAGATGTCGCAACTATCGATGAAGACGTGGACGGTAAAGCCCGTGCCGCCGTTCTGGCGGATGAACTTGCCGGCGTTGTCCGCCCGGAAGTTCGAGACGCGGAAGGTGCTGGCCGCGTTGATCTGGAAGACCTTGTCCGAGCCGTCGTATGCCGCGCCCCCGTCGAGCTCCACCGTCCCCGGGTCCTTGATCGTCAGCGCGTCCTCGCCGATGTCCTCCCAGGTGATGTTCGAGAGCGTCACATCGCCGTAGGTGTGAATCCCGTCGGCGGCGGGCGCGCCGAGCACCACGTTGAGCAGGCGCGCGCCATCCTCCAGCCGGAACACCGGGTCCTGCCCCTCGGACTGGCTGCCATCGCCCACCGCGGGTCCCGCGATGTAGCGGCGGCACTGGCCGTCGAAGGTCTCACCCGGCCCGACGACGATCGTGGCATCGACGCGCTCGTCCCCGGCGGTCGTCTCACAGCCGGCGACCGGTTCCGGCTCGGGCTCCACCGGCGGTTCGTCCGGCTCGTCGTCACCCGGCTCGGGCTCCGACGGCTCGAACGCGTCGGGCTCATCGCTGGCGGGCATCTGAGGCGGCTCGGCCGGCCCTCCGGCGGCGCCGTCGGTCGGCACACCGTCCGTCGGGTCCGCCGTCGGCACCGCGGTCGGCTCGTCGGCCGTGCTCGGTTGGGGCAGGGAGTCGGTCGCCGGGGCGGCCTGCGGCGCGGGCATGGCCGGCGGTGGCACCACGACCGGGTTCGCAACATCGCCAGCGGCTTCGTCACTGCATGCGACCAACATCCACAGACCGATGCACAGGACGCAGAGGGGGATTCGGCTCGGCTCCATACGTGCGCAGTGGAGCACGCGCGCCGATCCGGGTCACTGCCACTCAAAACTCGCCAGAGGTGTCCCCCAGGACGAGGGGGTCACCCTTGCGAAGGGGGCGCCACCGTGGTGTGCTCGACCCGAGGTCGACGCCGATGCGTTGGTGGATGCTCGCGCTCGGGGCGTGCTTGTTCGTGTTGCTGCTCGTCCCCTGGCGGGAGCGCCGTCCGGCGCGCGTGGACCCACCCCCGACCGAGCCCGAGCCCGTGGCGGCAAGCGAAGAAGCCGAGCCCGAGGCCGAGCCGACCGAGCCCGCACCGGCCAAGCCCGCGGAGCCCGAGGAACCCGCCAAGGCCACCGCGCGCCCCACCCCCGTGCCGACCCAGCCGAAGGATCCCCCGACCGTCATCATGGTGCCGGAAGCCGCCGGTCCCCTGGCCGAGCTGCGCGGCGCCTACGAAGCCGACGGTCCCACAAGCGACACCGCCGACGTCGAGCGCACCATCCGCGACCTCTTCGGAAGCATCCCCGAGCTTCCGGTCGACAGCCTGCGTCACATCGAGTGCCGAGAGCGCGTGTGCAAGGTCGACATCTGGTGGTCGGAGAAGACCCCGCACGTCTACATGGCGCTGGCCATGACCGTGAGCGCCCAGCAGAGCCACTACGTTGCGGTCGACCCCGGCACCGAGCGCAACGTCGACGATGAGCTCCCCTTGACGGTCTACGTGCTGCGCGCCGGACACGAGCTCGAAGAGCTCAAGTCCGACGACACAGCCGAGTGACTTCGAGACCGCGCGGGCACCAAGCCGCGAGCCCGCGAGCAGCACCACCCCCCCAAAGATCACTCAAATCGTCGAGGCTCGTCCGGGAGCGAGCGCCCCCGAAGGCGGTCCCGCAGGCGTGGCAGCGCCACGTCGAGGACACCGGCGAGGAGGAAAGCCGCTCCTGGGCGAACCTCGACGATTGCCTCGACGGGCAGCGCTGCGCTTACTGGATGTTGGTGTCGTTGGAGTCGGCCCCCGCGAGGAACGGGCGCCAGCGCTCGTCACCCTCCAGGAAGACCTTCTGGAAGGCCAGACCCATCTCGCCCGACTCGCTACCGCCAGCGGAGGGCTGGCCGTTGTGGCCGCCGGACACGGTCACGCGCATCTTGGGCACGCTGTTGTCGAGCCTGCCGTAGTAGGGCGTACCGTGGGACGTGCAGGAGGCGATTCCGTCGCTCGCGCCACAGATCACGAGGGTGGGCACCGTCACGCTACCGCGGGTGGGGCCCCAGGGCATGATCGCAACGCTGGTCATCAGGCTCGGGTCATCCTCGGACGCGTAGGTCGTGCCGCCACCGCCCATGGAGAAGCCGGAGGTGCCGTAGCGCCCGGCCAGCTTCTGATAGAGCGGGCTGCCGCTGTCCTCGTTCTCGGCCTTGAAGGCCTCGATGCCACCGCCCAGCTTCGAGCCGCGGGTGGGCGGCTGGTCACCGCCGCCTGTGTTGATGATCATCGTCACGATGCCCCACGAAGCGTAGAGCGGACCCCAGCGGCCGGTCTGCGCGATCCCGCAGCCACCGGTCCCGATGAAGCCATCCGAAACCGTGACAGCCGCGAAGGGCGGCTCCGCGTCGGTCGGGTAGTAGATGCAGCCCTCCGACACGGTATAGGTGTCGACGTTGTACGGACCCTCGGACGCCGTGAGCCCCGAAGGATCGGGCCCGTGGCACAGGCAGTTGCCGTCGTCGCAGCACATGCCGTCGCCGATCACCACGTCGTCATCCATCATGTCGTCCATGGTGTCGTCCATGGTGTCGTCCATGGTGTCGTCCATGGGCGGATTCATCATGTCGTCCATGGGCGGATTCATCATGTCGTCCATGGGCGGCGTGAGCACCGGCGGATCCATTGGCGGCATCGCCACTGGCGTGTCGGCAGGGGTGTTGTCCACCGGGGGCATCAGCATGGGTGCGTTCATCCCTGCCATCGGCTGCCCTGTCATGGGCAGGCCGAAGCTCGGGTTGGAGTCCATACCCGTCGCCCCTTCGCTGCACGCCGAAAGTGCGCACGCAAGTCCTGCCGCCACCAAAGCGCGGCCCAACCTCGCTGTCCACGTCATCTAACCACCTCCGAGTCGTCCACCCACACGCCAGGGAGCAGCGCTCTGCATGACGGCCCCACGAACGGCCGCGACGCTTGGCATCTGCCCTGTGACGAGGCACCCACCTCGCCATCCCTTGCACCAGACGAGCCCACTCGGGGCCCGACCTCCTGAAAACTGTGTATTGCTGTGCGCGGTGCCAGTCAATCAAGCCAAACGTCCCATCTCGGGTCATGCAGATGTCCCGCCAGGGCACCGTGCCGCAAACGCCCGGAACTGCAGTGATCGCGCTGGCTTGGGCTGCGCCGGGCCGACCGGCGGACCCGCCGAAGGAGAGGCGTCCCGGCGTCGGAATCGGCCAACCGCAGCTCAACGCCGCTTGATCACGCCAGACCCCGTCGTCCAGAACCCTTGTCGTGAAGAGAGGGCACCGGGCCGCCGCCATCCCGCCGGGAGTGCCGTGGGGGCGTGCGCTGGGAGCGCCCGGACTGAGGCCATGGACGACGCCGAGCTGGTCACCTTTCTGCAGCGCATGGCACCGCGCCTGGACCTGCGCTGGCGCGGCCTTCGCCGCGTGCGTGGTCAGGTTCGCAAGCGCCTGTCCCGACGCCTGCAGGCGCTCGGCCTCGAGGATCTCGCCGCCTACGAAGACCACCTCGAAGCGCACCCCGAAGAGCGGAGGGTGCTCGACGGCCTCTGTCGCATCACCATCACGCGCTTCCACCGCGACCGCGCCGTCTGGCAGTGGCTCCAGGCCCACGAGCTTCCGCGCCTGTGCCGCTCGGCCCGCGCAACCGGGCGCCCGGCGCTGCACGCGTGGAGCGCGGGCTGCGCCTCCGGCGAGGAGCCGTACACGCTCTCGTTGCTGTGGGACCTCGCGCCTGCGCTGCACTGCGAGGGAGTCGGCCTGGGAGTCATCGCGACCGACGCCGACGCGGCGCTGCTCGCTCGCGCCCACGCCGGCGAGTATCCGCGCGGCACGCTCAAGGAGCTGCCCCGCGCCTGGATCGAAGCGGCCTTCGAGCCCGCCGACGACGTGTTGCGCCTGCGCGACCTCCACCGCGGGCGGGTTCGCTTCGAGGTGCAAGACCTGCGCGAGCGAATGCCCTCGGGTCCGTTCGATCTCATCTTCTGCCGCAACCTGGCCTTCACCTACTTCGCCGACGGACTGCAGCGCCGGATCCTCGCCGAGCTGCGGGACCGCCTGGATGCGGGCGGGGTGCTCGTGGTCGGCGCACACGAGGCGCTACCCGACCGCGCAGGCCTCATCCCTCTGACAACGGACGGGACGCTGTGGCAGCGCGCCTGAGCGCCCCCCTCAGTCGATCGCTTGCGCCAGGATGTCCCCGAGACACATTTCGTCGGTCGTGCCGGCACCCCAGTTGACGTCGCGCGGCGGGAGCCGCTCGCCCGCCACGATCGGCTGGTTGTCGGCGGTGTTGTCCCAGTGGCACTCCATGTAGAGCTGGTCGCCGGGCTCCAGGATGACCGGCTCCGCCAGGAGATAGGTCTCCTGCCACTCGAAGTCCCAGCGCGGGATGTCCAGCAAGAGCTCGATCCCATCCGGCGCATTGTCGCGTGCGATGCCGATATGGCCCCGGCTTCCGAGCGCGTGCATGTGCAAGCCGACCCAATGGATCGCATAGCGTGTCGAGTCGTCGAGGGAAGGCGGGCGCCCCCGATAGCTGTGCACCGCGTCGGGATCGCCCGCCGCGATCGGCATCCACCCATTGATCCAGGAGCGCCTGGCGAACGAGGCGTTGATCGCCCGCGCTTCGACCGCGTCCTCCAGGGTGAGCTCGACGGTGCTGCGGTCGGGACCGCTGCCACCGAGCGTGTTGTAGTGCATCTGCAACACCAGCACGTCGCCCGGCTCCACCTCGAAACCCAGCCCCCCGGGCACCGCATGTCCCGAGCCTCCGGGCTCGAAGGAGTAGAGCCGCGCAGCCCGTGGGCCCGGCCCGGTCAGGCAGCCGTAGCCGAGACCGTCGGCGGCGGCGTCCTGCTCGCGCTCCAGCTGCGCGTCGCGCCGGTCGACCAGATAGAGCAGAGCGTGATGCACGATGGAGCGGTCCCCAGGCTCGATCGACAACCCCGTGATGAAGCGCGGACCGTCGAGGGGCCACTCCATCACGAAGCAACGGTAGTCGTCGGGGTGCACGTTCGGCGCGTAGGACTCCGCCATCGGAAGCCTCAGGTCCACGCGCTCGAGCCCGCGGGACGCAGGCGTGACCGCATCGGAGGCGTCGGCCGGGTCGCCGGCCTCGGCACCCTGCGCGATCCAGGACAGCAGCGTCTGCTTCTGGTGCTCGGTCAGCCGCCGGTCACCGAGGAAGAAACCCGTCGGCATGTCGGCTGACCACGGCGGCATGAGGTCCCGCACCACCGTGTGCTCGATCAGGTCCAGCCAGGGCTCGACCTCCTCGAAGCGGCCCAGCGCCATCGGCCCGATGCCGCCGTCGAAGTGGCACCCGACGCACCGGGCATCGAGGATCGGCTTCACATCGCGGTGATAGGTCAGCTCCACGGGCGCCTCGTGCTGACCGCCGTCGGCGTCGAGTCTCGCCGGTGTCGCGGACCCGCCGTCTGGAGTCGGCGACGATGACGGCGGAGGCGAATGCGGACCCGCCGCGTCCGCGGGCCCCTCGTCGACGTCATCCGTCCGCTCGGCCGAGCCCGGCGCCATGGCGTCGCTGCAGGCAAGCACGAGCGCGCACACGCCCACACACGCCGCGCCTACCATCTTCACCTCGATAGCGTACCACGCGCAGGTTCACCGAAGTCCGGCGACGCTCACGCGCCCGCCAGCTCAAGCCGCGGCTTGCTCGGCCAGCAGCCCGATCTTGCGAAAGAACTTCTCCGTCGGCGCCGAGAACTCCTCACGCAGGGCCTGCTGATGCGGTGCCTCCATCGCGAGCTTCTGCACCTCGTAGGGATCGTCGATGCCCGCGTCCTTGTAGGCGGTCGGATTGTAGAAGGTGAGCCAGAAGGCCTTGATGAAGCCAGCGAGCCACGCCTGAAAGCCGTGCAAGGTCGCCTCATCCCAGCCCGGCAAGTGCTGCGCCGCGAGCTCCGTGAGGTAGGCCCGATCGAAGGCCAGGTGCCTCGCCTCGTCCACGTGGTGCAGCCGGCTGATCGCCCGGACCAGCGGATCGCAGCCATCGTCGTTCATGACGCGCACGTTGTAGTGATCGCTGAGCGCCTCGACCACCATCGCCAGCGCGAAGAAGCGCAAGAGCTCCTCGCCGGGCGCCAGCTTCTTCGCCATCGCGAAGCTCTTGGTGGGGTAGACCCGGCCGACGTACTTCCGGCAGAAGACGCCGAACATGATCATGTGCTTGTTCTCTTCATCCAGGAAGTGGTGAAGGTAGTCGGTGACCTCGGCGCTGGCCGGACGCGCGTAGAGCTGATTCGACAGCCCGGCGACCAGGATCTTCTCGCCGTTGAGGGTGTTGGAGAAGAGGTTGCCGGTCTCCGTGATCGCGAGCTTCCAGCGCTGCTCGTCGGTGAGATCGTCCCACACCCCGGTGCCGGCGAGGGTGCAGATCTCGGGCGACATGGCCAGCCGATCCCGGTCCAGCCGCTCGGGCCACTCGAACGACTTGTAGACGTCGTAGAACTGCTCGCGTGAGAGCGCGCACAGCCGCTGCGACAGCGCATTGGTTCTAGTGAGGCTGGGCGTGCTCGTCATCTCGGGCTCGGTCGAGGGGTTGCGGGGCCGGGGCGGAGTCGTCGAGGCGGGTCGGATTGGACAGCACACGCACCACGTTGAGGCGCTCGAGGCTGGCGCGCACGATCTCTTCCTTCACGCCGAAGTCGATCAGGCAGGCGACCTCGTCGACGCCGATCCCCTCGAGCTCGTCGATCGTGTCGAGGCACTTCTCGTAGGAGCCCATCAGGCTGCCCATGTGGAAGTACTTCTCGAACGAGGCCTCCAGGGTCTGGTCGACCTGCTCGTTCGTCAGCGCATCGAGATCGATCTCGCTTGCGTTCTTGATGAAAGGCACCGACGCCAGGTGGGCCGACGCCAGGTTGAGCGAGCCGGCCAGGTAGCGCTTCATCGGCTCGCGCGCCAGCGTGTGGACCTCCTCGTCGTCGTCGCCGACGAGGGTGTGGAGCATCAAGGTCATCGTACCGCTGCCACTGTGACCGGCTTCCGACCAGGCCTGCCGGTAGACCGCAATCTTCTCGGCCAGGCCCTTGAGCGTCTGGCCGAGAAGGTGCGTCAGCAGGTTGGCGCCCATCGCGCCCGCCTGCCGGAAGGTCTCCGGATTCGCGGCTGCCGTGATCCAGAGCGGCACGTCCTGCTGCAGCGGGCGCGGCACCGTTTGAATGGTGATCTCCTCCCCCTGGGGATTGGTCACGCGCTGGGGCTCACCGCGCCAGAGCTTGCGGAGCAACGCGATCTTCTCCTCGAAGATGCGCTTGCGCGAGCCGAACTGCGCTTGGAGATCGGAGATCACGAAGTCGTTCGGCACCCACCCACAGGCCAGGCCCAGGCCGACGCGCCCGCGCGAGAGGTTGTCGACCACGGCCCATTCCTCCGCCACACGGATCGGATCGTGGAGCGGCAGCACCACACTGCCCGAGCAGATCCCGATGCGCTCCGTGGTGGTCGCGAAGGCAGCGGCCAACACCGAGGGATTCGGCGAGAGCCCGCCGAAGCTGTGGAAGTGACGTTCCGGCACCCAGAGGCGCGCGAAGCCGTTGCGGTCTGCCCAGCGAGCACTGTCGAGCATCAGCGCGTACTTGTCCGCCTCGAGCGCACCGCCGTCGTGGTTGGCGAAGTAGAAGAGACTGAAGTCCATCGCGACAGTCTCCAGGATACGCACCGACGCCCCCCACCAGGTGCTCCCAAAATGGCGCTCATGCGCCTGCGCAATTCGCCCAGCGCGCCCGGCGGCCCTCGGCATCCAGCATGTGCAGCCGTCTGCACGGTGTGCGCGCGCCGATCACGGCCGCGCTCCGCACGGCCCTCGAGGGGTTTGCGCGTCCGCAATGCCTCCCGGCGCAAACCCTTGCGCCCCGCATTCTGGAGCGCAAGCAACCTCCCATGGGAGGGACCCGCGTGACCGACACCACTGACGAGATTCTGGGCATCTGCGACGAGCTGGCCGCAACCTTCGCGACGCGCGCGCGCGAGTACGACCGCGAAGCCCGCTTTCCGGTCGAGAACTTCGCCGCCATGCGCGAGGCCGGCCTGATGGGGCTGATGGTCCCGAGCGATCACGGCGGCATGGGCGCCGACTTCCTGCAGTACACCCGGGCAGCAGGCAGACTCGCGCGTGGCGATGGCTCCACCGCCGTGGCCTTCAACATGCACAACATCATCACGGGCACGCTGGCCGAGGTCGATGAGCGCGCCCTGGTCGGCAGCCACGGAAAGCGCATGGCCGCCTTCCGCGACTGGGTCTTCGCCGAAGCGATGGCGGGCAAGGTGTTCGCGGCCTCGCTCACCGAACCGGGCGCCGGCTTCCACCCCGGCTCGCTGACGACCGCATACAAGCGGGTCGACGGCGGCTTCGTCCTCAACGGCCGCAAGAGCTTCGTGTCGCTCTCGGAAAATGCCGACTACTACGTCGTGGCCGCAGTGGCCGCCGAGCCGCCCAAGGACGCGGGTCCGACCGTGAGCTGGCTCGTGATCGCCGCCGACGACCCGGGCATTCGCTTCGAGCGCCTGTGGGACACGCTCGGCATGCGCGCCACGGTCTCGAACAACATGATCCTCGAGGACACCTTCGTACCCGAGGAGCGGCTCTTCATGCGCACCGAGGGCATGGTGCTCGAGAAGCTCGCCCGCGAGCCGCACCTGGTCGTCGGCGGCTTCACGGCCTGCTACCTCGGCATCCTCGAGGCCATCCTCGAGTTCGTCGTGAAGTACCAGAGCGGGCGCAAGATGCTGCGCACCCAGGCCCCGTTGATCGAGAGCGAGCTCGTGCAACACCGAGTCGGTGAGATGAGCGTCCAAGTGGAGGCCGCCCGCGAGTTGGTCTACTCCGCCGCGCGCCGCGTGCTGAGCGACCGCGGCTCGCGTGCGACCAACGCCGCCATTCACCGCGCGAAGTACTTCGTCGGCGAGACCGGCCCGGCGGTCGCCTCCCAGGCCATTCGCCTCTGCGGCGGCGGCACGATCTCGAAGCACCTTCCGCTCGAGCGCCACTACCGCGACATCCGCTGCTGCGGACTGATGCCAGCCAAGAGCGACGAGTGCATCTGGTACGTGGGCAAGGAGGCGCTCGGCTTCGACGTCAACGACGCCGGAGAAACCTATTGGTGAGGAGCCGTCCCGGCTGCACCACGCGCCGGCGGCACGTGCCTGTACGGTGATGTGGTCCGCGTCACTCCACGTTGACCGCGTTGAAGGCAACATGGTCTGATCTATGGGCGTCGTTCGATCGCCCCTCCCCGGCTGGATGAGGAGGGCTCGTCGAGGCGCCGCGGGCTGCGCGGCACAAACATAGGTATCCAAGGATGACCACAACACGGCTGTGTGCGCTGTGTGCGCTCCTGGCCTCCTCCTGCGTGTTCGACCCGGACGACCGCTGCGATCCAGGACAGCGAGCCGAGAACGAGCTCTGTGTCTGTCTCGAGGGCATGGTGCCCGCTGACGTGGGCTGCGAGCCCTGCGGTGACAACTCGAGCGAGGAGGACGGCGTCTGCAAATGCGACGAGGGCTACGCCCGGCCCGATCCCGACGGCCCCTGCGAGGAGGCCGCCGCGGACCAGGGCGCGAGCTGCGATCCGGAAGCCGACGATCCGGGCTGCTCCGACGGCTTCCCCCACTGCCAGCCCTCGGACTTCGATACGGGCTACTGCACGAGCACCGCGTGCGAGAGCGACGGTGACTGCGAGGGCAGCTACCTGTGCGATGCCCGCGAGAGCCCCAGCGTCTGCGCGCGGCCGCCGATCGGAATGGGGGATGCCTGCGAGTCGGACAGCGACTGCGAGGGCAAGGAAGCGACCTATTGCGTGACGGTCATGAGCGGGGGCTGCGCCGTCTCGGGCTGCAGCCCCCCCGACGAAGGCTGCCCACCGGGCTCGGTCTGCTGCGACCTCGAGAGCATCGGGCTGACCCAGCTGTGCGTGCCGGAGGACCTGTGCCCGATCTGAGCTCCCCTCTCACGCGGGTCGCGGTCGTGCTGCTGTGGTCGTTCGCCTCCGTGGCCATCGCCCAGGACACACGGCCGGCGGCGCCGGCCCCTTCCCCGCCGGCCGCGAGCGAACCCGCGCAAGCGGCCGCGCCGCCCGCCGCAGCGAAAGCGCAGCCTGCCGCGCCCGCGGAGCCAGCCCCTGCTGCGCCACCGGCCAAGACCGAACCACCGGCCCCGGCGCAGCCTACGCCCCCGCGAGCTGAAGCCTCGGTGCCGGCGCCGCCGGCCGAGGGCGCTCCCACCCCTGCGAGCACGGAGGCGGAGGGCGCGCAGGACGTGGCGGCCCTGCTCGCCTCGATGGATGACGACTCGGCGGTCAACGACGTGCTCGCCCAGGACACGCTCTCCGTGTACGGTTTCGCCGACTTCACGTTCGAGAAACTGTGGGCGACTGGCCCGACAGCGGCACTCTACCCGAACGCGACCTTCATGGTCGGCAACCTCAACGTCTATCTGGACGCTCGCCTACACGAACAGTGGCGCTCCCTCGCGGAAGTCCGCTTCACCTACCTGCCCCACGGCTCGCTGGACGTCCAGACCGGCCAGGTGGTCAGCACGACCGCGCTCGACTACACCGATGGCCTCGCGCGAATCGAGCTGGGTGGCCTCGAGATCGAGCGCGTCTGGCTGGACTACTCCCCCACGCCCTGGCTGTCCATCCGCGGCGGCCAGTGGCTGACGCCCTACGGCATCTGGAACGTGGACCACGGCTCCCCAACCCTGATCGGAATCCAGAAGCCGTACCTGACCGGCGTCCAGATGTTCCCGGAGCGCCAAACCGGCCTGGCGGCGCGAGCGACCTTCCCCCTGAACGACGAAGTCGACCTCACACTGCACGCCACCCTGTCGAACGGCCGCGGCGGCGTGGACGAATACCGCGACCTGGACGGCAACAAGGCCATGGGCGGCCGCGCCGAGCTGCGCCACCTGGGCGATGCGCGCATTCAGCTGGGCACGTCGTTCTACAGGGGGCGCTTCACGGACTCGGAGGCCGCGGCGGAGATCGGCTCAGACGAGATCACCATCACCCTCGAGCCCATCTCGAGCTACGACGAGCTCGCCATCGCGGGCGACCTGCGGGTCGAATGGAATGGCATCAGCTTCCTGTCCGAGGCCGTGATGAACGAGATCGCCTTCGTCGACGGGCTGCGCCCCGGCGGCGTCGGGGGCCTGCTGTCGAGCCCCCAGGCGGACATGCGCCGCTGGTCGGCCTACGCCCTGCTCGGTTACCAGATCGAGAGCCTGCTGCTGATGCCGTACGTCAGCTACGACTACATCGAGGACGCGCTCACCACGGGCGAATACAACCTCTACCGCGGTGGCCTGCGCTTCACGCCGATCGCAAGCGTGACGATCAAGGGCGAATACACCCACGCCGTAGCGCTCCGAAGCCTGACCACCGACGACACGGTCCGGTCGCTGCGGTTCCAGGCCGCGTGGGCGTTCCAATGAGCCTGCTTCGACCCAGCGCCCATCGCCGCGCAATCGGCCCGCTGGCCGCGCTGCTCCTGCTGGTCGCGGCGGCCTGGCCCGCCACGCCCGCGGCCCGCGCCGAGCTCCCGCCCCTGGCAGTCGTGATCTCGGCCCAGACGGGCGTTCGCTCCGTCTCCAAGGCGCAGCTGCGCCGCTGTTTCATGGGCAGCCTGATCGAGGTCTCCGGCGTGCGCCTGGTCCCACTCAACCAGCCGGCTGGCAGCGCGGCGCGCCGCATGTTCGACAGGGCCATCCTCGGCATGTCGGAGCAGGCCTCCCAGCGCTTCTGGATCGACAGCCTGATCCGCGACGGCAAGCGCGCCCCACGCGCCACCAACAATCCGCGCCTGCTAACGAAGGTGGTCAAGAAGCTGCGCGGCGCGATCGGCTACGTGGACGCAGCAACGGTGGCGGGTGACGCCCAGCTCCACTCACTCGTGATCGACGGCGCGTCGGTGGGCGAGGAGCGCTACCCCCTGCGCTAGCAGCGCCGGTAGGTCTTTCGGCTAGAAGTTCTTCGACATTCCGTTCCACGTTCCGCCGCAGAAGTCGCAGCCGTCGCCCAGGAACATGCTGCTGCGCTCCTCCTCGCCAGCCAGGTGCCAGCGCATCCACGCGATCATCGGCGGCAGGCCGGCGCGCGCCGCCAGGATGTGATCGGTGTCCTCAATGTTGGTGTAGAAGGTCGGCACGGTGGTGCGCTCGAAGTCCCGGTCGGTGTTGGCTCCGGCCAGCGTGTCGTTGACGCCGCCCACCATCAAGGTCGGCGTCTTGAGACGCATGTAGCCGTTGCCATCGAAGGAACCGCCCGCCACGTGGATCGAGGTGGTCAGCAGGTCGGTGTCGCCCTCGAACGCGAAGGTCGCGATCGATCCCATCGAATGCCCACCAGCGGCGATCTTGGTCGTATCCAGCTTCTGATAGTAGACGCTGCTGGGATTGTCGTTCTCTGCCAGCAGCCACGTCAGCGGCTCATCGTGATCACTGGCGTTGCCGCTCGAGACGTGGGCCTCCATCACGAAGCCGTGGGATGCGATCATGCGCAGGTGGTCCTCGTACTGTGACGGCTGCGACCCGCCACCGCAGCCCCACACGAAGATCGGGTGCTTGATGCCGTCTCGGCCGAGGTCGCTCGGATAGGCCACCCAGCCACCGCCCGGCGACTGGCCCTGCTCGATCGTGACCTCGAAGGGCCCCATGCCATCGACCGAGTCGACCGGGGGCAGGGTACCACCCGCGGGCGGGTCACCTGGATCGGCGCCGTCATCGGCACCCGGGTCCATGGCTGGTGCCCCGGCCTGGCCGTCCTGCGGCCCGGGCTCGGGCGTGGTCTGGGGCGGCGGCGTGGGCTGCATGCCCGCGCTGTCCACGGTGCCCGTACTGTCGTCCATGGCGACCGGGGCCGCACCGGGGGCAGGCATCCCCTGCGGGGTCGTGCTCGTCGCGGGCTGCATGCTGTCTCCAGCCAGCAATGGTGGTGCGTCCTGTGCCGGCTCGGCACTGCACGCCATCAGCCCACAAAGCGTCGCCGCCGCCCACAGCTCCCGTCGTCTGCCCATCATCACGCCTCCTGACCGCGCCCATGGGGGCGCTCGGTCATCGACGGTAGAAGCGCCGGCGACGCGCATCCTTTCGCGATCGTGTCCCAATCGTTACGCGACGCGCTCGCCCAGGTCCTGCAAGCGCGTGCGCGCCTCCGCGGCACGCCGCGGGAGCCCCCGCTGCTCGGCCAGCGCGACCGCCGCCCGCAGGTGCTCGGCGGCCTGGGCGCTTCGACCGAGCGCCTCGGCCAGCATGGCGAGCACCTGAGGCACCGTGCCCTCCACGTGGAAGGCGACGTGGCAGCAGATGCGCTCCTCATACGGCGAGAGCAGGCCGTGGATCGCTCTGGCATGCTCGAGCGCACCGAGCTCGCACGCGACCCGGGCCAGATGCCCGAGGGTACCCAGGTAGTCTCGATCGCACGGCAGCTCGCGCAGCTTCTCCACGGGCATGGCGCGGAGCGCCGCGGCCGCGTCCTCGACCCAGCCGGCTGCGAGCTGCGCCCGCAGCTTCATCGCCCAGATGCCCGGACGATCGCTGGCCTCGTGGCCGAGCGCCCGGCGCAGCTCTCCATCGACGACCGCCGGGCGGCCGAGCGCAGGAAGCACGACCACGCGGTCGAAGGCCCTGAAGGCGGCGGTCCGATGCAGGGATTGCAGCTCGGCGCGAGCGTGCAGCGCCGACAGCTCCCCGATCGCGTCGGGCTCGTCGTCTCGCTCGACGCGCAGCAGAATCCGGCCGCGCTCCGCGTGCCACAGCCCCTCGCGCTGATCCAACTCGCGGTAACGTGCGATCGCCAGCTCGAGCGCCTCGAGCGCATCCCCGGGACCACCGCACTGGCTCGCGGTGACCGCGCGCGAGTAGGCCAGCTCGCCCGGCAACACCGGCATCATCCGCGCGTGCGCGCGGGCCAGCGCCTCGAGCTTCGCGCGCGCCTCGTCGGCCTCGCTGTCATGGGCCGGGCCTCCGTGCAGGTAGAGCTGGCAGAGCAGCACGGCGTGCTCGACCATCGGCGTATTGACCTCGCCCGCGAGCGCCTTTGCCTCGCCCAGGCGCTCCTCCACGACGGCACGATCGAAGCAGTGCGGCGCAAGCGTCGCGAGGCCCGCGATCGCGACCGCGCGCAGGCCCGGCTGCTCCGCAGGTAGCAGCGACAGCGCCCGGGCGTGGGCTTGCTCCGCGCTCGGCTCGGGCGGCAACCCCGGCGCCGGGCTGCACATCACGGCGGCGAGCAACAGGCTCGCGCCGTCGCCACGCTCGCTCGCGAGCCGGATCAGCGCCCGCATCGCGCGGTCGAACTCGGCCGGATCGGTCGTGCGCGTGTGCAGGATGATCCCCTGCAGCAGCGACATCCGCAGCCGCGCGCTGGGGTGCTGCATCAGCTCCAGCGCCTCGAGCGCATGGCGCATGTGACGCACCACCTCGGCGTTGGCGAACACCACCGAGGCAGCCGCGGCCGCAGCGCGGCTGTGCTCCACCGTCTTGCGCGGGTCACCCTCGGGCAAGGCCCGGTGATAGTGAAATGCGAGCTCGCCCGCGGACACGGTTTCACCGGCCTCCACACAATCTTCCAGGGCGTGGGCGGTCCGCAGGTGGAGCTGCCGGCGCTCCGACGGTGGCAGCGCGTCGTAGAGCGCGAGGCGCAACAGCTCGTGACCAAAAGCAAATGCGGTCGCCGAGTCCGGCGCCGCCACCAGGGTCTCGGCGCCGAGGGCGGCGTCCAGCTTGAGCGCCAGCGCCGCGGGCTCGCTGTCGGTCACACGCTGCAGGACCCCGAGCTCGAAGCTTCGTCCGATCACCGCCGCCGCCGACAGCACGCTGCGGCTGTCGTCGTCGAGCCGCGCGATGCGCTGCCGCATCAGCTCCAGGGCCGCCTCGGGCACGCGCAGGGCGTCCGGCGAGGGCGCCTCCATGTCCGCCAGCTGCCGCGACAGCTCGACCATGAAGAATGGATTGCCCTCGCTCTTGTCGAAGACCGCGCGACCCAGCGCGCCGTCCCGATCGTCGAGCACCGTGCCGACATAGCTCGCGACGTCGGCCGGGACCAGGGGCTCGAGCGCGATGCGCTCGCAGTTGCGGTGCCCGATGGCGTAGCGCAGGTGCGCGTCGCGCAGCGCGTCGTCGCCGGGGCCCGGGGGGCGCAGGGTGGCGACGATCAACACGCGTGTGCGCGCCAGCTCGTCCACCAGCTGCGCGAGCAACTCGAGCGAGGCCAGGTCGCCGCGGTGAAGGTCGTCGAGCACGATCACCTGCGGACCGCGCTCGGCGACGAACGCCAGCGCGCGCGAGGCCGCATCGAACAGGCGCGCCCGCGAGCCACCGAAGGGCGGCGCGACCGGCGACTCGGCCTCGCCCGCACCGCCCTGGAGCAAGCCCTGCAACACCGCGCGCTCCGCGCCGAGCGCGCGCTCCAGCTCCGCTTCGCTGGCGGAGGAGAGCAGGCGCCGCAGCACGCGACGGATGGGCGCCAGCGGTGGCGTGTCGCTCAGCTCCTGGCAGAAGCCCCAACTGACCGGCGTCCCGCTGGCGCGCAGCTCGACCTCGAAAGCCTCGACCAGCGCGGTCTTGCCGATGCCGGGCTCGCCGATCAAAGCGCAAAGCGAGCCGCGTCCGCCGCGGGCGCGACCCAGGGCCTGTCGCAGGCGCTCCAACGCCCGCTCGCGCCCCACGAAAGGCGGCTCCACCACACCGCTGCCCACCATCGCAGGTGGCGGCCGCGAGGCGGGCTCGCGCGCGCTCACCGGATGCACGAAGCGATAGCCGCGACCGTATACATTCTCGATGTACTCACGCTCGCCACGACGCTGCCCGAGGGTCTTGCGCAGCCGCGCGGTGGCCACCGTGATGACCGTGTCGGCGACCGCGCGCCCCTCCCACACCTCGTCGATCAGCTCGTCCTTCGTGACCAGCTGGCCGGCGTTGCGCAACAGACACGCGAGCGTGAGAAGCACCGTGCGGTTGGCCTTGCGTAGCTCACCGGCGCAACGCAGCTCCAGTCGCTCTGCATCCAGCTCGAAATCGTCAAAGACGAAGATCACCCGTCACATCACCCCGTACGTCCGTGGTAGCAGCGGCGCTGGGTGCTGAGAACCCGGTTGCACGCGTCTACCCGCGTGATCTCGCGATTTTACTGACGCTACGCGACAGCTCCGGTTCTGGAGACAATCAAGAACCCGCACTTGGCAAGCATCTGGCAACGAACCGGCAAGGATTCTGCGCACACTCCGGCATAGCGTGGGAGATGCGCACCCCTTCATGGAGGTGCGTGGGAGGTGCATCATGTGGAGCAGGTTTAGTCGGGCCGTCCGGACGACCGGCACGGCCGTTCTGGCGGCGCTCTGGCTGTCGGCGTGCAGTGACCCGCCTACCGACACCACTGACGGACTCGCAGCGCCGGGCACAGGACAGGTGCAGCAGCCAGCGACGTCGATGCCCACGGTCGAGACGCCCGCCAGCCCGGTGGCGGACGCCTCACAAACGCCTCCCTCGACCGAGCCGCCCCCGGGCAACGGCCCAATGCCGGAAGACCCGAATCAGGCGCCCGCAATGGACGCCGCCGGCATGGAACCCGCAGGTGCCGCTGGGATGCCAGCGAACGTGCCCGCGCCCGGGGGCGGCCCCGTCGATGGAGATCCCAACGCGCCGATGGTGGAGGTACCCGGTGTGCCCTGCGGCGCGCCGAACCTCTCCTTCATCAACGTGCCCGCGGAGAACATGGTGCAGATCGGCGGCCGCGACGTGTTCGTGGCCTACCCCTGCGCCAACGAGGGCGCGGCCGTCACCTTCTTCCTCTTCATCCACGGCACGCTCGGAGAGGGTCAGAAGATCCCGTTCACGATGACGAACTTCCCCGTCCACACCAAGGTGGACTCGGACAACTTCATCGTGGTCACGCCCCAGGCGATCGGCACCCAGTGGGGCAACGGCGACGGCGGGCAGGACCTGCCCCACCTCTACGAGGTGATCGACTGGGTCTACGACACCTTCGGCGAGAAGTTCGACATCCGCTCCATGTGGGCCAGCGGCGGTTCGTGGGGCGCCTTCTACCTGAGGACCTTCGCCTGCGATCCGATGTTGGAGAACAGGCTGAACGGCGTGCGCATGGTGGTCGGCGGCGGCTGCCCGCCGTGCTCCGATCGGCTGGCATGCATCGTCGCCCAGCAGGAGCTCGAGCTCGGCAACGGCTCCACCCTCTCCGACGCCGAGAAGGAGGAGCGTGTGATGCGCGCCGACGTGGAGACGTACGCCACGGCCCACGGCTGCGACGCCCGCGTGGGCCCCACCAACGTCGGCCCGGTGCGGGCGTGGACCTGGCCCAACTGCGATGCCGGCTTCGCCCATTCCTACTACCTGGGCCCGGGCGAGCACGCCGACCGCTGGGACGACCCCGCGGCGGTCGACCACATGGTCCTCGAGCTCAAGTCGATCGACTGAAGGGGCTCACCGCCTTCCGGCGCGGCGGCAGCTCCATGCCTTCGCCCATGGGGCTGCTCGGAACATTCTCGGGGTCCGACCCCCGCCTTGTCCTCAAATCCGATCCCCCAATGTCTCCTTTGCTCGCCGGAACGGAAGCTGCCCTGGCCGGAACTGCGAACGCGCCGCGTGCTTCGGTCCATCCACTTCCCCCAGGTTCGTCAGGTGACACCGAAAGTGCAAACGCAACGCACGCTCGTGCCTTGTTGTGACGCACGGTGCGCAGTAGGTTCACTGCACGGTGGGTGGTTGATGGTTGCGTTCGTGGACTCCGTCGGGACGGGACGGTGCACGAAAGACGCCTGGTCTGCGCGGCCTGAAACGTTAACGAGCGTTAGTGGGGAACATGATCCATACAGCAGTGTATTCGACGACGAGACCGCCAGCGCTAGCGCTGTCGTTCGTCATCGCCGCGTCCGCGGCTGGCTGCTTCGCCGAGGAGGGCTATGGCATCGCGGCACCGCCGCGCGTGAGCCTACCCGGCTCGGCCACTGGCGCTGATCCGGGGACAGACACGCCGGGCGCAAGCACACCGGGATCGACGCCCAGTTCGATGCCAGGCGCGGACCCGAACATTGGCATGATGGACGACGCCATCACCGCGATGCCGGGAACCGACGGGACCGCAGGCGCGCCCGGCAGCTCGACCGACGGCGACGTCCCCGATCCGGGCAGCGACACCACCGACATGGGCGACGAGCCGGTCATGCCTCCGACCTTCGACTGCGAGGGCCTCGAGGTGAAGTGCGAGGGCGGCCGCGCGGGCGAGTACGCCTGCTCCGGGGTGGACCTGATGGGCCACCTGAGCGGTCCGGCCATGCAGGGTGGCACCGGCAATGACATCTGGGGCTGGACCGATCCCACGACGGGCAAGGAGTACGTGCTGATGGGGCTGACGAACGGCGCGGCCTTCGTCGACATCAGTGATCCTTGCCGCCCGGTGCACCTCGGCCATATGCGCACCGAGACGGTGGACGCGGTCTGGCGCGACCTGAAGGTCTACCGCGACCACGTCTACATCGTGTCGGAGTCGCAGGCCCACGGAATCCAGGTCTACGACCTGACCCAGCTGCGCGACATCACGAACCCGCCGATGACGATCCAGCCCGACTCGGTCGTGGACACCTTCGGCTCGACCCATAACATCGTGATGAACGAGGAGTCGGGCCACGCCTACGCGGTCATGACCAACAACTGCGCCTCGGCGCGCTCGTTTGATCTCTCCGACCCCGCGAACCCGCGCGATCTGGGCTGCTGGGGTACCGGCAACCGCATTCACGACGCCCAGTGCG
The DNA here is from genome assembly GCA_028817855.1 of Myxococcales bacterium. Taxonomy (GTDB): domain Bacteria; phylum Myxococcota_A; class Polyangia; order Polyangiales; family JAFGIB01; genus JAOUOP01. Next base: position 1,688 of record JAPPOT010000454.1, on the reverse strand, counting down.
TCAACTACATGGGCCCCGACCCCGAGTTCGCCGGCAGGGAGCTGTGCTTCACGGGCGACGAGGGGCGCGGCATGGCCATCTACGACGTGACCGACAAGAGCGCGGTCACCCAGGTTGCGGCGCTGCGCTACTCGGGCGCGAACTACGGGCACCAGGGCTGGTTGACCGAAGACCATCGCTACTTCCTCTTCGGTGACGAGGGCGACGAGCTCTCCTCGCGCATCAACACGACGACCTACGTCATCGATGTCAGCGCGATCCGCGACCCGTCCATCGCGATCACCTTCACCGGACCCACGTCGGCGATCGATCACAACCTCTTCGTGCGCGGCGACTACGCCTTCCTGTCCGCGTACACCGCCGGCCTGCGCATCCTGGACCTGACCAACATCGACGGCGGGGAGGTCACCGAGGCGGGTTACTTCGACGCCTTCCCGGCCCACGACAACACCGGCTACAACGCCATGTGGGGGAACTACCCCTTCTTCGGCAGCGGCCTCGTCGTGACCTCCGGCTCCGAGGGCCTGTTCATCCTGCGCCCCGACCCGGCCTTCATGCAGTAGAGGCGTCGTGACAGCTTCCCGTTGCAACCCACCGGGCTGGTGGCTCACCCTCGCCCTGTCGCTTCTTCTCCTTCCCGTCCACGGCGCCGCGCAGGACGATGACCTGCTCGGCGACCTCGACGACGACGAGCCGATCGAAGACGACGAGCCTCTCGACGACGAGGAAGGGCTCGATGCCGAGCTGGAGGCAGGCGCCTCCGGAGAGCTCGAGCTCGGGCTCGAGGGCGCCGACGGGCTCGCGGAGGTCCCGCCACCGGAGGCGCCCGAGCCGTTCCTGGGCACACGCGCCAGCCGCCACCGGGTGCCGCACGGGCCGGTGCCCGTGCGCGTGCTGAGCGGCGCCGAGCTGGCATTCGTCAACGATGTCGACCTCATCCATGCCGCAGGCCTCCACGGGGTGGGGTTCGATCGCTTACGCGGCCTCGGACCAGACCGCGTCGTGGTGCTCATCAACGGCAAGCGGCGCCACCAGATGGCGCAGGTCGTGACGGACGAGCGGATCGGCAAGGGCTCCTCGGGCGTGGACCTCAACGCCGTCCCAATTGCCGCGATCGAGCGCATCGAGATCCTGAGCGACAGCGCGGGCGCCCACTACGGGCCCAACGCGATCGGCGGCGTGATCAACATCGTGCTCAAGGAGCGGCCCGGCGTGAGCCTGGGCGTGAGCGGCGGCAACTACTACGACAACGACGGCAACGCCCTGCTGGGCCTCGCCCGAGTCACCGCCAGCGTCAACGCCGGCGTCGAGCTCGGCGAGCGCGGCTTCTTGAACGGCACTGTGGCCGTGCGCGACCGCGGCGAGACCAACCGCGCCGGCATCGCGACCGTCGCCAGCACGGTGGACGGCCGCGCCTTCGGCGGCAACTGGTGGCAGGTGGACGAGACCTGCCCGCCCGACGAGTTCATCCCCGAGGAGGTCCCGCCGTGCAAGCAGGTGCGGCGCCTGCGCTTCGGCAACCAGGATGGCCAAGACCTCTACCTCCTGCTCAACGCCGGCTACGAGATGACCGACAGCGTGGAGCTCTACGCCTTCGGCGGCGCCTCCCACCGCACCGGCGAGACCGGCGCCGGGCTATTCCTCGGCAACGGCAGCTGCCGCGTGCACGCGGAGCTCTACCCGGATGG
>JAPPOT010000330.1:509-7211 GCA_028817855.1 Myxococcales bacterium | reverse complement strand
CGCTGATGCGGCCCGCCCAGGAGCTGCCCTTCGCGTGCCAGGTCGCCCGTGTCGTCGAGTCCCCCGCCGACGCCAGCGTGATGGATCCGAACGCGGACCCGTTCCAGCCAGTGTACCTGTCGTGCGACTGGGATCTGACGAGCCCGGACCGCTGCCCTGTATGCGCGGACACCGCGGTATGCGACCCGCCCACCTACACGGATCACGGCGATGGCACCGTTACCTCCTCCTGCTGCGATCTGGTGTGGCAACGCGACGTGGAGGACCGGCACCTGTCGTGGGACGAGTCGGCCGCCTACTGCGCGGGCCTGGAGCTCGCCGGCGGCGGCTGGCGGGTGCCGTCGGTGGCCGAGCTCGAGTCCCTGGTAGTGCTCGGCCTGTCGCCGCCCCAGCCCACGGTCGACCGGACGGTCTTCCCCAACACCCCGCTCGGCTTCTACTGGTCGTCGTCGGCGTCGACCACCGGCGGCTGGCCCTGGGCCATGCACTTCTACAACGGTCAACCGATCACCTTCGGTACCTCCACCGAAGGCCGAGTCCGCTGCGTCAAGTAGAAGGCGGCTGAGAGGCAATCGCCGAGGTTCGCACCGCGCGTACCCGGCCACCGGAATCGGTCGAGGTTCGTTCAGGAGCGAGCGCGCCCGCAGGGCCACACCGGAGGCGTAGCAGAGCTACGTCGAGGATTGGCCCGAGGACGTAAGCCGCTCCTGGGCGAACCTCGACCGATTCGCTCACATGCTGGCGTCGGGTGCGGCCATGGCACCGGCATCGGGTGCGGCCATGGCGCCGGCGTCGGGTGCGGGCATGGCGCCTGCGTCGGCCATCGGGAGCGCACCCATGCCGGCGGTGGGCGGCGGCGTGTCGCTCGCGCAACGCGCCGTGCAGATGTCACCGGAGGCGGTAAACGCGCACTCGCCGACCGGGGTGGCCGCGGTGGCGCCATCGATGAATTCGACGCACTGTCCGGTCGCACAGGTCGTGGTGTCCGCGCCCGTCTCGGCCTGACACGCGCCGATGCAGCTGATCAGCCCCCAGCACATGGCGTCGCAGGCGGTGATGACCGCCTCGTCGCAATTCTCGCACAGGCACTGGCCGCAGTCCGCGCTCTGCCCGGTGGCATCGACCGCCGCCAGGCAGGCCGGTGTGGCCGTCGACCCGGTCTGACCCATCTGCGCCAGGTCCATCTGGCCCGTCGTCGGGTCCGCCGGGGCGTTCATGTCGAACGCGGCCTGCTGTGCGGCCGGGCTGCAGTCACAGCCGGTCAGCGTGCCATCGGCCTGGCACTGGGCGAGGCCATTGCTCGAGCCCTGGCAGACGCACTGGAAGAGGTCCAGCACCGCAGACCCGGCCGGACACAGGACCGGCGCCGGCTCGTCGTCCTCGACGCAACCGAATACGAGCACACAACACACGACCGACGCCAACTTCAAAAACCGCGATCCCATTGCCCAATCCTCCGTCGCCAGCTGCGCACCTTGTCGCACACCTGTGGTACCGACACTCCCGAGGCAGTGCCATCTGCGCAAGACCCTTCCGGGTGCCCTTTGGGGTCGGCCGCGACCCCACACAGCAACCCCGCCCCTGCGAGGCGTGTCCTGCCTCTCGACCCCCCCTTCAGTCCGGGGTCGGGAGCTGCGACGGGCCGAGCTCAGTCCAGGAACTTCCAGGTATCGGCACCGTCGAGGCGCCGTACGCGGATGCCTTCCAGCTCCGCAGGCTCGACCAGCCGGCAGTTGACGGCCATGCGGTCGCCGTCGGGTCGCAGGTTCTCCCAGTGGGTCGTGCAGCCGCAGGTGCGGCAGGTGTGGAAGGCCAGCATCTTGTCGCCCCAGACGTAGCGGAGCGTGGCGTCGTCCTGCATGTGGATCGCGATGCCGGCGATCGGGGCATGGGCCCAGAGCGCGGCGAGCCGGCGGCAGATCGAGCAGTTGCAGTCGGTGAGCTTCGCGGGGCGCTCCTTCAGCTCGAAGCGAACGGCACCGCAGTGGCAGTGACCTTCCATCGGCGTCGAGCATACGCCTGTTGCACGCGCGAGTCAGGGAGCTCCGTGTGGTGGTGACGTCACCTCGTCACGCAATGGTGCGGGGTGCGGCTCGAGCGTTGGCTCGCGGTGATCAAAAAAACGGTAGGGCCTGGGAACTCGCGGCGCGCCTCGATCGTCCCAGCAGCACGAAGCGCGAGCGATGGCGTCATTGGCCGTGTGGCCGTCCGTCGAGGATTGCACCCATCGCTCCCCGCGCCCCTGAAACAATAGGAGGTTTGCATGAGGCACTTGACTGTCATCACCCTAGTTGCGCTCGCGGCTGCTTGCTCGTCGAGCGAGGCTGACCCCTACGAGCAGGCTGCCACCGAGGTCGAGCAGATGGCCGCGGCGCTGCAGGACGCCGATCGGGACGCCGACATCGATCGGCTTGCACGTCGCGGCGGCGATCGGGATCGTCGGCATCACCACCACCGCGGGCTGCTGAACCGCTTCGGGGACTCCGAGGCGTTCGAGGCCTGCCGCGCCCTGGCCGACGATTGCGGCGGCGACGGGGCCGATGCGGGCGCCGGCATGGGGCTCGGAGACTGTCGCGACGAGGTGCGAGGCTGCGTGCGGGACGCACTGCGCGAGGCGTTCGCCGCCATGTGCGAGGAGCGAAGCGCCATGTGTGCGGAGGACGGTGCTCCCGAACGTCCGTGCGGCCGCATCGCGCGGGTCTGTGAAGGCGGCGGCCGCTTCCCCGGCGGGGGCTTCGGCAAGCACGGCGACGGCGGCGTGGGCTTCGATCCGCGTGGTGACGCGGGCTTCGGACGCGGGCACTGGCATCGCGGCGGCGACCGCGGCCGCCGCTGACGACCGCAGTCGCCGCGGACAACGACCGCTAGCAGGCCGGTGAAGGAGTGCTAGCGCAGGGAGCATTCCCGGTCGCGGTCGTTGTCGTCGCGGTTGCCGGCCCCGTCCACCGCGATGACGCGGAAGACGTAGTCGAGCCCGGGCGGCAGATCGATCTCGAAGGACGTCGCGCCAGGCTCGGTGAGCGCGACCGGCATGGTGAGGTCGAAGGGCTCGCCGTCGAGGGCGAGGTGGATCTCGTAGACGATCGCCTCCGGCGCGGTCACGTCGTCGCGCGCCGCTGACCATGCGAGCTCGCAGCCGTCGTCGCGCTCCTCCACCTCGTCGAGGCCATCGAAGCGCGGTGGCGTCGTGTCACCATCCGTCGTGGCGGGGTCGGCGACCGCAGAGTCACAGGGCTCGCTCGCCTCGACCGCGCCCGTCTCGATCCAGTCGCAGATCCGCGCGCGCTCCGAGTCCGACAGCCAGGGCGGTCCATCCGCTGGCATGCGGGAGCCGAAGGGGGGCGTCTCTGCGGTCTTGAGCCAGAGCAGGCTGCTCTCGCAGTCGCCGGGGACCACGGAAGGGCCACTGTCCCCTCCGGCGAGCACCGCGGCGTGGGAGCGAAGGTCGAGCGACGCCGCACCGCCGTCGTCGTGGCAGTCGGTGCAGCGTGAACGCAGGATCGGCTGCACGTCATCGCGAAAGGTCACGGCTGCGTCGGACCCACAGTCGGCGGTCGCCGGAAGCCCATCGCCCGGCGTGGGTGAGGAGGCGGCGGGCGCGCCGGCCGCCCCCCCGACCGCATCCTCCTGCGCGCTCGAGCCGTCCATCGGATCGACGGCTGACGGCTCCTGCGCCCCGTCGTCCGCCCCGTCGGCCGGCGGGACGGGGATGCTGTCGCCGGTCGGTTGCTGCTCGACTGCGGCGCGTGCGGCGTCGCGGTCCATGGCGCACCCCAGCGCGCCCGCGCACAACACGAGGGTGTTCAGGTGCCGAAGCATCACGCGCCCTCGAGCTGTCCGGAGCTCTTGATGGTGTCCTTGAGCGTGCTCTCGATGTCGCTGCACTGGGAGCGCTCGTCGTCGATCCGCAGGGTGCCATCCTCGAGCGCGAGGTCGCCGTCCTCCATGCAGTCGGTGACGGGCAGCGCCTCGAACCAGTGGCTGACGTCGAGCATGAGCATGGCGTCGGCGCCGCCCGCCTCGCCGAGCGCGATGCCGCCGGGCGCCTCGAAGCGCGCGTCCTCGTTGAACTTCAGCAGCAGCTCGAACGCCATCTCTTCGCCCCCGTGGTCGAAGCGGCCGCTGGCGTGCATGGTGTGGTCGGCGAGGCTCTCGGCCTCGCCCACCAGCCCCTCGCGGGGCTCGGCGTCGTCGAAGCGCACGTCGACGCGGTCGTAGTCGCCCGCCGGGATCCGCAGGTCGGCCAGCGACGGCTGGGAGGTACCCGCGATCAGGTCGAACAGGAAGGGGCCGCCGATCTCGATCTTGTCTTCCTCACACGAGACCGGATCCTGGAATTCGAAGTCCAGGTCCACGCACGACTGGCCATCGGGCAGGTCCAGCTGGATGTGTCGCACGTAGGCCTGGGCGGACTCGATGGTGAAGGCGGTGCCGCCCGCGTCCGCGAGCGCGATGGCGCCAGGCTGGGCGCCCTCCGGCGGTTCGCTGGCGGTGAGCGCTAGGCGCATGGTCACGGCGCCTTCGCCGCCGGCGTTGGAACCGTCGCTTCCGCAGGCGGTCGCCAGCACCAGCGAGCAGAGCGTGAGGATGGGAATGAAAGTCGTTCTGATCATGTCGAGCTCCTGTCGTCTCGAGGGCGCACGCCCCCTGTCCGGAAGCTCCCTCGAGCTCCCGCAAATCACGTCGTCCTGCCTGTGCGGCCGCGAGCGGCTGGCGTCAGCCGCCGGTCGCCAGTGGGGTTGACCGCTCGTCGTCGTCGAGCCGGCCGTCGTCATCGAGGTCGCGGAAGAGCTCCAGCGCCTCCCTCATGTTCTCCTCGAGCTGGTCGAGCAGCTCCCCGTTGTCGTCGTCGTCGATGACGATGCGTCCATCGTCGTCGCGCGCGGCCGACTCCAGGTCGAGGCCGTCCAGCCATCGCCCCACGTCGAAGGCGAGCAGCAGGCTGGCCTCCGCATCGCCCCGCCGGAACGGCTCCGTCCGCGAGCGCACTTCGGCCTCGCGCTTGTCGCGGCTGCGGACCTCCAGCTCCGTGCCGTCGGCCAGGCTGCCGAGCAGGACGATCGCGTGGTCCTCGAGCGCCTCCGGGGCGGCGCCCGGTACCTCGTCGGCACGCTCGAGCGGCACGCGCACCCGGCAGTAGTCCCGGTCCTCGAGATCGAAGACGAACGGCTCGGGGGCGGCGACCAGCTCGACCACCGTCGGGCCGGGCACGTCGATGCGGCCCTCATCGTCGTCGCCGCTGTCGCAGTCGCTACCGGGGATGAAGCGCACGTCACCCAGGACGACCCAGGCTTCCCGTACGACGATCTCGGCCCCGTCGCCGGCGTCGAGCTGTACCGCGGGTGCGCTGCTCACCGCGGTGAGCGCGAGGCGCTGCTCGGCCACCGGGTTGCCGGTCTCGGTGGCCGCGCAGCCGGCCATGAGCACGAGGGCTGCTACCGAGAGCGACCTCATGATGCCTCCTCCTCGGGAGCTGCGCACAGTGGGTAGAGCTGGAAGTTCATCTGCACCACGATCGTTCCCTTGCCGTCGGCACCTTCCAAACCGACGAGCTCGCGCCGGAACTCCTGCACGCGCTGCTTCAGATCCGAGAGGCCTTCGGGCGTGACGCAGAGCGTCAGCGCCGAGATGTCCCGCTCCGACCTTGGTACCAGGTCCACCGCCTCGATCGCCCGGTCCATCATCGCCCGGTGGTAGTTGACGATGTGCACGCCGGCGGTCTCGGCGCCGGTCGAGACGACGGCCTCGCTCTGCACGAGCTTGCCGTCGGAGTCGCGGACGAGCAGCCCCAGCGTCTCGAGCGTGTCGAGCGCCTTCTTCGCCTCGCCCTTGGAGATCGGGGGCAACAGCCGCTTGGCGATCCACGCGGGGTCGTCGCGAAAGCCGCGGCTGGCGGCGAGCTCGCGGATCGCCGGCAGGTACCAGTGCGCGTGGTACTCCGCCTGCGCCAGGTCGAGCTTGTGGGCCTTGCGGAAGCCGCGGTAGCGGCACAGCGCCTCGTAGCGCGCGCGCTTCTGCCGCGTGGTCTGGGCCTGATTGAAGGCGGCGAGCTCGCAGAAGTAGCGGGCGTCGTCGCCCTCGAAGCCGCACGCGTCGGCGAAGCGCAGCGCCATCTCCGGTGGCAGGTTGCGGTCCCCGTCGATCACGCGCTTGAGGTGATTCGGCGAGCGCAGCCCGGCCGCCGCCGAGAACGCCCGATAGGAGAAGCCGCGCCCGTGCTTCTTGCGATCCTCGTAGTAGTCGCGAAGCAGCGCCCGGTAGTCCAGGTAGCCGTACACGTCGATGTTGGAGCGCGTTGCCACACCAGAAGAGTGCACCCGCGATGCGGCCCTGACCAGTCTGTGCTCGACGATTTTGCATCCTGACTGGATACACTAGCTGCATGTGAATGCTTCTAAACTATTGAAATCATATAGCTCATCCCGAAGAGCAGTGCATCCAGTGTCATTCTTCTGGATACGCGCGCGGCTCCGGGTCAAGCGCCGCTCACAACCATGAGCCGCGGCCGATGGCGGCATCGATGTCCAGGTCCGGCTTCTCCGCGTCGATCGACTTTCATCACTCGCGTCGTGCGCGGCGACTCACCCGCGACGGGCCAGGCCCGGATGGGAGGACGAACGCATGCGTGGATCGATGACGGGGCCCGGCACGGGCATCGCGCTGCTGCTGGCAGCGGGGCTCGTGGGTTGCAGTGGAGATGAC
>JAPPOT010000330.1:0-499 GCA_028817855.1 Myxococcales bacterium | reverse complement strand
GGAGACGACGGCGGGGGCGGTCACGGTGAGACCGATCTGCCCTTCGGCAACTCGCCGCGCGCTACGGGCGATGGCGCCCCCGGCGGCGCTGGCAGCGGGGCTGGAGACAGCGGTGGGCAGGGCAGCCCGGCGGTGAACGGGCTCCCGATCCACGGGGGCATCATTCCCATGTTCCCGGGCGGCGGCACGAGTGATGAGGCCAGGCCGCTGGCCAACGCGGGCCTGTGCGACTACGTGGCGGGCGCTCCCGTCGACAACGTCGGCAGCGTGACGCGTTGCTTCTTCGGCCCCGAGGACGACACCACCCCGGCCGCCACCATCGAGCAGATCCTGGAGTTCGTCGAGGGCAAGGACACCCTGCGTGTGCGCCTGACCTTCGACCCGAGCTTCGTCGACAACACCTACGGCGAGGGCAGCATCGGCTGGGAGGACGAGAAGGAGGGGCTGCGCGAGTTCAAGAAGCTCGTCGGCAGCGACCACGCCGAGATCCTTGTGATCG
>JAPPOT010000045.1 GCA_028817855.1 Myxococcales bacterium | reverse complement strand
GTCCGTTGAATAACTCGCACTCGCCGTACATGTCGGCGGGGCCCTGGTAGTCACACGCCGCGGTGCCCTCGGAGCAGATGCCCTGGGCAACCCAGTCGTCCATGCCGTCGGCCGGGCTCACATCCGGGATGCAGGCGACCCGATCCACGTTGTCGTCGATCGCGAAGTTGCAGTCGTTGTCGAGGCCGTCGCAGATCTCCGTGGTGGCCTTGTCGCAGGTGCCCTCGTCCGTGACCCAGTCGCTCGGGAACGCCTGGTCAGGGATGGTGCGCTCGACGAGGACCTGGTCCACGCTGCATCCGCTGCCGCTGGCGCCACCGGGGCAGATCGCGCCCCATTCGCCCAGTACGCAGATCTGGGTGCCCACCGTGCACTCGCCGATCGCGAAGCCGCAGCTGCGGTCGAGGTCCTCGTCCACCTCGCCGTCGCAGTCGTCGTCGGTGTTGTTGCAGGTCTCGGGCGGGCAGCTCGGCGGGCACTCCTCGTTGACCTTGTCGTCGCAGTCGTCGTCGATCGGCGTCGAGCAGTCCTCGGGCGGCGGCGCCTGCACGAAGGGGCCCTCGTCGGTGTCGCCGTCGCAGTCGTTGTCCTGCTGGTCGCAGACCTCGCCCGGGCTCTCGCACAGCTTGTTGACCGGCGAGCAGGACGCCGCCTTCTCGTCGTAGCAGGTGGCGTCGTCGCAGACGTCCACGTCGGGTGTGCCGTCGACCTCGACGCAGGTGCCGCCGCTGCAGGTCTCCGTCAGGTTGCTGCCGGCGACCTCGTCCTGGAAGACCTCGACGCCCGAGACCGGATCGATGACGCGGGGGTTCTCGGTGCGGATGCCGTCGATGTCGCACCAGGTCGGGTTGTCCTCATCGACATGGCCGTCGCAGTCGTTGTCGACGCCGTCGCAGGACTCGCTGAGCTGACTCTCGAAGATGATGCGCGCCAGGGCCTCGGACAGGTCCGCCTCGTTGCCGGCGTAGAAAGCGCGCAGGCCGCCGGGCCCGTCGAGGGAGTTGTCGGTGCCGCCGGCGATCGCGATGTCCTCGATGCGGTCGTCGCCATCCGGGATGCCGAAGCCGATGACGTAGGTGTTGATCGGGACGCTCACGCAGCCCGGGTCGGGCGAGGAACCGGTGCAGTCGTCGGAGCCCGAGCTGGGCAGATCCATCTCGGTCAACAGCTCGTAGGCGCGCTCCGGGGCGGTGGTGAACTCGCCGTCGCTGCAGGTGGAGATGCAGGAGAGGGGATCGATGACGTCGAAGGCGTCGGCCTCGGCCTTGGGGCAGCCGAGCGTGACGCCGCCGCCGGGGCAGCTGTCGCAGATCTCCTGCCCATCCGTGAGCAGGATGACGTTGACCGGGCGGCAACCGAGCGCGGTGGGGTTGGTCACCGACGGCGCGGTGAAGGCGGTTGCGCCCTCGAAGTACTCCTGGGCCAGGGCGAGCGAGCCACCCAGCGGCGTCCAGCTGTCCGAGCCGAGCTCGCCAGGCGCGCCTGTGTCGTCATCGACCCAGGGCAGGATGTTGGCGCCGCCGAACTGATCGAGCTCCACCGTCATCAACGCCGACGCGGGGTCTTCGTCGCACTGTGCGGGATTGAAGCGCAGCAGCCCGAACTCCGCGTCCGGCGTGGCGTTGACGATGTTCTGCACAGCGCAGCGCGCTGCGCTGTTCTTGTGCAGTGGTGTGAAGCCGCACGAGTTCTCGATGTCGTGCGGCTCGAAGGCCATGGAGCCGGACGTGTCGAACACGATCAGGAACCACGGCTTGACCGTCTCGTCCGCGGCGCAGATCTGCGCGGAAGCACGCTCGGTTTGCACAAAGAATGACGCGACCGTCGCGACCACCACACCGACGAAAAGGCTCTTGCGAAGCATGAACTCCCCCAGGGGACGCAACGCCCACAGCGCCCCATAAAATAGTGGGTTTCGAGAGCGATCTAATGACACCCCACGGTGCCCAAGTAAAGACGTGTGGCGATGCTCGCCACACGTCGGAAGCTGGCGTGATTTGTGAGAATTCCGGAAGTCCGGCACTGAACACCCAAGCCCCTACACACTATGACCCAAATTGTCCGGGGACGGCGGGATCCGTCACGGAATTTTCCGTTGTAGTCATCCCGAGCACGCAGGCCCACACCCACCTTCACCGACTCTTACCCCAACGTCACAGGGCTCAGTGCATTACGGAGAGGCCGAGGCGTCGCAGCATTTTTTGCAGGCCGTAGCGCGAGACGCCGAGCATCTTCGCCGCGTGGGTCTGGTTGCCGGAGGCGGCGTCGAGCGCCTGCCGGATCAAGCGTCGCTCGAGCTGGTTGATCTGGGCCTTGAGGTCGAGCGGATCCACGGGCTCGTTGCCATCCCCCAACAGGGCCGGGGACAGATGCTCTAGCGCAATCCGGCCGTCGGCCAGGACCAGCGCGCGGCGGATCTCGTTTTCCAGCTCGCGCACGTTGCCGCGCCAGGGGTGCTGGCTGAAGGCGGCGAGCACGCGCGGGTCGACCTGCACCTGGCCGTCGCCGTGCTTGTCCACGAAGTGGGCGACCAGCGCCGGGATGTCCCCCGGCCGCTGACGCAGGGGCGGCAGCTCCACCGTCACCACCGCCAACCGGTAGTAGAGATCCTGGCGGAAGCTGCCCTCCGCCACCATCGCTTCCAGATCGCGGTGGGTCGCCGCGACCACGCGCACGTCGACCTGGCGCGAACGCTCTCCGCCCACCGGGCGCACCTCGCCGTCCTGTAGCACGCGCAGCAGGCGCGCCTGCATGGCCGCTGTCATCTCGCCGATCTCGTCCAGGAAGAGGGTGCCCCCGTCGGCGACCTCGAAGAGCCCCTGGCGCTTGCGATCGGCGCCGGTGAAGGCGCCGCGGACATGGCCGAAGAGCGTGCTCTCGAGCAGCGTCTCCGGGATCGCGCCGCAGTTTTCGCTGACGAAGGGGCGCGACGCGCGTGGGCTCTGGCCGTGCAGCGCGCGCGCGACCAGCTCCTTGCCGGTGCCGCTCTCGCCGCGCACCAGCACCGGCACGTCCGAGGGCGCCACCTTGCGCACGAGCGCGAGCACCTGCCGCATGGCCGCGCTCTCCGCCACGATGCCGGCGAAGCCCCCGAGCTCCTGGGCGCTGGCGCGCTTGAGCGAGTCCAGCTCGATCGCCTGGGCCTCCACGCGACGGGCGAGGCGCGCGCGCAACACCGACTCGCGGCGCGCCGCCCGGCGCTCGGCGCGCAGGGCCTCGGCCGACTCCAGGGCCAGGCCGGCGAGGTCGCTGAGCTCGCCGAGCAGGGACAGCTCCACCTCGCCGAAGGCGAAGGGCCGCAGGCGATCCTCCAGGTAGATCGCGCCCCGCACCTCGCCCCGCAGGCGCAGCGGCACGGCGATCACCGAGCGCAGGGACAGCGCGTGCACGCTGGCCGCCCCGGAGAGGCGCTCGTCGCTCGCGGCATCCATCGTGCTCAGTGGGCGACCGCTGCCCAGCACGCGCGAGACGATCGAGCGCGACAGGGCGTGGTCGTCGTGGGCGACGGCGGCGCGATCGATGCCACGACCGGCGCGCACGCGCGGACGACCGTCGCGGTCGAGTAAGACCAGGTAGCCGCGCTCGGCACCGGCCAGCTCGATCGCCGAGTCCAGGATGCGCTCGTGCAGGCGCGTGGGCCGACGCTCGGCGGCCAGCTCCTTGGCCACGCCCGCCAGCCTGCGCAGGCGCGCGTCGCCGGGCTCGGCGGACGTGGCGGCGGGCGCGGCCTCGAAGGCGCTCCGGTAGGCGTCGACCGCCCGCAGCCGCGCGCGATCGGCGGGATCGAGCCCGCGCGCGGCCGTGTCGAGCAGGTCACGCACGCGAGCGAGGTGCTCGTTGGCCTCGCCTGGACCGGACGCCGCGCGCGCAGACAGCAGCAGCGCGCGCAAGCGCGCGTCGAAGGACCCCACGCGATCGGCCTGCACGCGCGCGCGCAGCGCCAGCTCGGCTGCCTGCTCGCGCTCGCCGCGCGACAGGGACAGCGAAAGGCGGGCCAGGCCGAGCTCGAGCTGCACCGGCTCCCCACTCGACTCGCCGCCGAGCTCCGTGGCGCGCTCCAGCTGGACTTCGGCTGCATCCAGCGCGCCCAGCGCGATCGAGACGGCCGCGGCGCGCGCGCCGGCGATCGCCGCCTCCTCTGGGGGTAGCCCCTCGAGCGCCGGCAATCGCTCGAGCACGACGCCGGCTCGACGGCGCTCGCCGCGCGCGAGGGCGAGCTCGGCCTGCAAACACAGCGCGTACGCGCAGCCGGAGGGGTCGCCCGCGGCCTCGCTGGCGCCGAGCGCGCGGTCGGCCGCGTCCGCGGCCAGCTCCTCGACGCCGATCAGGTGTGCTGCGTAGCCGAGGTTGTAGAGCACGCGGCCCAGGTCGGCGTCGCGACCCAGACGCGCGAGCCTGCGCGCGGCCTCGCGCAGGGCGGCGATGGCGGGCCCCGGCTGGCCCAGGTCGAGGCGCTGGGCGCCTACGTTGTGGAGAAAGCTGGCGGCGGCGTGCTGCTCGCCCACCCCGTCGGCCAGCTCGAACGCGCGACCGAAGCTGCGCGCGGCGCCGTGGAGGTCGCCATCGCTGCGCGCGAGCTGCGCCTCGATCGAGCAAAGGCGCGCCTCGGCGGCACGATCGCCGGCGGCGCGCGCGGCGGCCAGCGCGGCCGTGAGATCGGCGGCTGCCGCTGCCGGTTCGCCCCCGTAGAGGCGCGCGAGCACGTCGACCTCGAGCGCGCGCAGCGCCGCAGGCTCGCCGCTGCCGGCCTCGCGCGCCGCAGCCGCGTGCCCGTGGGCGCGCTCGAGCTCCCCGCGGTCGAACGCCAGGCGCGCGGCCACCGCCGCGGCCATCGGGTCACCCTGGGCGCGCTCCACGCATGCGCTGGCTTCCGCGCGCGCACCCTGCAGACGTAGGATCTCGCCACGCAGGGCGAGCGCTGCGACATCTTCGCGCAGATCGAGCGGCTCGAGGGCCTGGGCGTAGCGCCCCCGCGCGCGTTCCGCGTCAGCCAGGGCCAGCCCCAGCGCACCGTCGCCATCGCTGTCGCCCAGCGAAGCGAGCGCGTGCCGCGCCAGCGCCGCGGCATCGCCAGCGCGCCCCTGGGCACGCAGGCGCTGCAGGGCGTCGAGCACCATCGCCAGCGCGCGCGCGGGCTGGCCGATCCGCACCTGCAGCTCCGTGCGCGAGCGCGCATCGAGCGCGGACTGGGGGATCCGTGCCACGAGCTCCTCGAGGCGGGCATCGGACAGCTCTGCGAGTAGCGCCTCGCGCACGTCCGGGCGCAGGCGCAGACGCCCGCCGTCCATGGCGGCGAGCCCGGCTGCGCACAGGGCCGTGGCCGCGCCGGCCGGCGGCTCGCCGCCGAGCGCCGCGCTGCAGGCCTCGACGGAGAGGCCGCTGCGCGAGGGCGCGAGCAGCTCCGCCAGCGCGCGGGTGCCCTCGGGTAGCTCGGTCTTGCCGGCCGACAACAGGCTGGCGACGTCGCGCAGGGCTTCGGGACGGCTCGGCTCCTCGCCCGCCGCGAGCACGGCCGACAGCAGGTGGCACAGCCGTCCCGGAAGACCGCCGCTCTGGCGCTGCGCCTCGCGCGTGAGCGCCTGGCCGACCCGTACGCCGGGCAGCGCGCGCTCGAGCAGCTTGCGCGTCCCCCCCTCCGTCATCGGCTCTAGGCTCACGTCGGCCTCGCCCTGCGCGAGCGGGCGCGTGCGTTCCAGTACCAGGGACAGGGGCGCGCCCTCGAGCTCGGCACCGCGCATCGTGGCTTCGGCTTCCGCGAGATCGACCGCGTCGCCGTCCTCCACGTGCAGCACCGTGGCGACTGCCACCGGATCGCCGTCCAGCACGCGCGCCACGCGGTAGGTCGGCGCGGCCTCGCCGGCGGCGAGGCGCGAGGCCTGCAGCTGCCAGACGGCCTCGCGCACGAGCCTGCTGCGGCCCGAGCCGGGAGGGCCACACACCACGTGGATGCCTGGCGATGAGAGGGCGGCGGCCAGGGCCTTGAGCTCGCGCGCGCGCCCCTCCAGCGGGAGGGCCTGGACGGCTGCCGCGCGCTCCGCGAGCCCAGGTGCGTCGTCGCCGCCACCGCCGACGACCGCGTGTTCCGGCGCGAGCCCGCGCGCCTCGGCGATCGGCAGCAGGCGCGCGACCGCCTCGCGCGCGCTGGGCCGTGCAGAGGGATCGGCTGCCAGCATGTCGCCGAGCAGGCGCGCGAGCGCAGGCGGCGCTTCGGTCGGCAGGGCCGGGCGGGCGTCGAATGGCTTGAGCGCCTCACCCAGCAGCTCGTCGGGCCGGCGCGTGCGTCGATCCGAAGCCGGGGCGCCGCGCAGCAGGTGATGGAGAGTGACGCCGAGGGCGTAGACGTCGGCGGCCGGGCCGCGCTCGCCCCGCAGCAGCTCCGGCGCCATGTATCCCGGCGTGCCAGCAGCCCCGGCACCGCCGATCGCGGGCCCGGCGAGACCGAGGTCGACCAGCTTGCACTGCGAGCCGTCGGCCTCCGCAACCAGGTTGTCGGGCTTCACGTCCCCGTGCACCAGGCCGCGCTGGTGGAGCGCGGCGAGGGCCGAAGCGACGCGCGGGCCGAGCCGCAGCACGAGGTCGGTCAGGGCGTCGCCATCGCGGGCCTTGCGGGCGGCGAGCGCACCGGCGGGCTCGCCCGCGGCCAGCTCCGTGACGAGCGCCGCACCACCGGCTGGAGCGGCGAAACCCGGCACCGGCCGCGCGACGGACAGCAGCTCGTAGACCCGGACCAGGCCCGGGTGGGCGAGCCCCGAGAGCAGCCCGAGCTCCCAGCGCAGCTGGGCCGCGTGCTCCGCCGGCACGAGCTTGATCGCCCGGACCGCGTCGCCCTCGGCGCGGTCCAACGCCCGGACGACCCGCCCGGAGGCCCCCCGCCCAAGCTCGCGGTCATACGCGTAGCGCCCCGCGAGCAACTCGCCTGCCAACTCAGTTGTCATGGTGCTCACAGCTGTATGTCGCTCCAGAATGGCAGAATTTTCGGCATTGCGCCAACAGTGTTGCGGGGCGAGGCGTGGGGCGAGCGGATGACCATCGCCCGCGCACGACGACGACGTGCACGTGCACGACCACGAGCGCGAGGACGGAGCGCGGTGCCCCGAGTTTCCGCCCCGCCCGCGCGTAGCGCGTCCCGTGCGCGGTAGCGCAGCAGGCCGCGGTGGCGGCCTGCGACTGCCATCAAGAGAGCGCCGCGCATTCCCTCACCCTGTGGCACGACGTGAGGCTGTCGGGGTGGGGAAGCCCGG
>JAPPOT010000897.1 GCA_028817855.1 Myxococcales bacterium | reverse complement strand
CTACGAAGCGCCGTGCAGGCCGGCCCGTTGGCGGGCCTGGGGGCGGGAGGGTCGCGTGAGCCCCCCGCGGGTCGGGCGTAGCCCGACGGTGAACGAGCCGCTCCTGGGCGAACCTCGACGATTCCCTCCCACTACATTTCCCGATCTAGGTGCTTCCAGTATTCCTTGCGGACTCTGGCTCGGTAGATCTTGCCGGCGTCGCTGCGGGGGAGCTCGGCGACGAAGTCCACGCTGCGGGGGCGCTTGTAGCCGGCCAGGTGCTCCCTTGCGAAGGCGATCAGCTCGCGCTCGAGCTCGGGGGCGGGCTCCTGGCCCTCCTTGAGCACGACCACCGCCTTCACTTCCTCGCCCATCTCGTCGTTGGGCACGCCCACGCAGGCCACGTCGGCGACGGCAGGATGTTGCAGTAGCACGTCGTCGATCTCGGCCGGGTAGATGTTCACCCCGCCGCTGATGATCAGCTCCGACGTGCGCCCCGTCAGAAAGAGAAAGCCGTCTTCGTCCAGGTAGCCATGGTCGCCGAGCGTGAAGCGGTCGCCCACGTAGGCGCCTGCCGTCTTGTCCGCGTCCTTGTAGTACTCGAAGCGGCCGGTTTGCGGCGCCTGGAAGAAGACGCGCCCCACCTCGCCGGTCGCCCGTGGCTTGCCCTCGTCGTCCAGGATCTCGACCACCCGCCCCAGCGTCGGCTTGCCCACGCTGCCCGGCTTCTTGAGCCAGTCGTCGGAGTGGATCGCGGTCCCGCCGCCCTCGGTGCCCGCGTAGTACTCGTAGATGATCGGGCCCCACCACTCGATCATCGCGCGCTTCACATGCACCGGTGTGGGCGCCGCGCCGTGCACCACCAGCTCCAGCGACGACATGTCGTAGCGCTTGCGCACCTCCTCGGGCAGCGCCAGCAGGCGGTGGAACATCGTCGCCACCAGGTGCGTGTGGGTGATCTTGTGCTGCTCGATCAGCTGCAGCGTGTGCTCCGGGTCCCACTTGCCCATCAGCACCACGCCCACGCCGTAGTTGATCGGTTGCGCCAGGTTATAGGCGAAGGGGGCGGCGTGATAGAGCGGCCCCGTGCACAGACACATGGAGCTTCCGCTCTTCATCGGCTTGCGTGAAGCGGTGGTGGTGACGGTCGGGGTCTGCGTAACCTGTGTCCCGCGCGCGCGATAGACGCCCTTGGGCCGCCCGGTGGTGCCGGACGTGTAGAGCATGGTGCCGCCAAAGCTCGGGTCCTCGATGTTCTGCCCCGACTGCTCCTCCAGCGTCGCGTCGTAGCTGTCGAAGCCGTCGATCGCGCCACCGATCGCGAGCTTTGCGATCGAGCCACCCACGCGCCGCCCGACCTCCGCAGCCACGTCGCCGATCACGACGTCCGCGATGAATGCCTTGGCCTCGCAGTTTTCGACGATGTAGGCCGCCTCGTCGACCTGCAGGTGCCAGTTGATCGAGGTGAGCCGGTAGCCGCCGCG
Source organism: Myxococcales bacterium (assembly GCA_028817855.1). Classification (GTDB taxonomy): domain Bacteria; phylum Myxococcota_A; class Polyangia; order Polyangiales; family JAFGIB01; genus JAOUOP01. The sequence continues at coordinate 5,778 of JAPPOT010000897.1, read as the reverse complement.
CAGGATCGCTGCGTAGACCTCCACGAACTCGGGCCGGTTGCTGCACATCAGCGCGACGGCGCTGCCAGGGCCGATGCCGCGCGCGCGCAGCGCACGCACGAGCTGGTTGGCGTGCGCGTTGAGCTCGCCGAACGTCCGCTGGCCCGCTTCCGAGACGACCGCGAGGCGGTCGGGCGCTTTCATGGCTGTGAAGGCGGGCGTCATTCCCGCCCGATAAGCCTCACGAGGGCCGCTCAGGTACTCCGGCTGTCCCATCCAACCTCCCCATGGCTACGGGAACAATCTGTTGTACCGAAAGCTACGCGCGCGAGGAAACCCGAAGCGGCGCGGGTGCGCCGTCAATGCTTGCCAGAACGCTCACGAATACTGCCGCAGCAAATCGCTGCGCAGCAGGTTCGGCCCGCGCCAGGAGGCGATGGCGCCGTGCAGGTCGTTGCGGCAGAGCTCCACGCGCCGCAGCTGCACCTCGACGCCCGCATCCTCGGCCACCACGATGGCGTACTCGGCGTGGGGCAAGATGGTGGGTGCGCTGCCTGCCACGTGCTCGCGAAAGGGCGCGCCCACGCTGCCCGGGTTCACCAGCAGTCGCCCGCGGTGCTGTCGCAGCATCTGGATGTGGGTGTGCCCCCCGGCCAGCACGTCCCCGTGGGTGCCCTCGAGGTGGGCATCGAGCTCTTCGGCGGGCGTGGTCGCCAGCAGGTCCTGGGTGTGCGAGCCGGGTGAGCCGTGGAAGAGCTCCAGGCTGCGGCCGCCAGGTAGCGCGAGCGACAGGCCGTCGACGAAGCTCTCGAGAAAGCGCCGCTCGCGCGGGCCGAGCTGCGCCATGCACCAGTCGATCGCCTCCACGACGATCGGCGCGCGCGTGTAGCTCGCGAGCAGCGAGCGATCGAGCAGGAAGGCGTCGTGATTGCCCTGGATGCAAGGGCAGCCCAGCTCCTCGAGCATGTGCAGCACCCGCAGGGGCTCCGGTCCCAGCGTGGCCACGTCCCCCAGGCACACGATCCGATCGGCTCCCCGCGCCTCGGCGTCCTCGAGCACGGCCTCCAGGGCCAGGGCGTTTCCGTGGATGTCCGAGATCAGCGCGATTCGCATGGAGGGCCTTTCCGACCGGGTGTGAACTAGATCACGGGGGCAACCCGGTACGTGCTTCACGGTAGCGGCCAACTGGGGCGTCTGCTGTCGTCTGGCCGACAGGTGCGACCATTTGGTGCAGGCTATGCTGAGTGGCAATGGCCGAGGGTGCTGGACAAGATGGGGCAGGCGGGCGGCTGAGGGCCGCCATGCAGGCGATCCCTTTCTTCGCTGGGCTCGAGGAGGACGACTACCGGCGCCTGCACGGCTCCGCTCGCACCCGGCGCTGTGAGAGCGGCGAGGTGGTGATCGAGCAGGGCGACCCGCCGGAGGCGGTCTACGCGGTCTCGACCGGCCGCTTCAAGGTGGTCGCACCGCGCGAGGGCGGCCGCGACGCCACGCTGCAGATCCTGGGCCCCGGTGACGTATTCGGCGAGCTCGCGATGCTCGACGAGGGTGTGCGCAGCGCGCGCGTGACGGCGCTCGAGGAGTCGGTGCTGGTGGTGGTCGAGCGGCGCGGCTTCCTCGACCTGCACCGCCGCTCGCGCACGATCGCAGATCGCCTGCTGGCACTGGTCGTGGCGCGCTTCCGCAGCAGCGTCGAACACTTCGAGAACACCACCAGCCTCGACGTCTCCCAGCGCCTCGCCAAGCGCCTGCTGGCCCTGGCCGAGCGCCACGGCGAGCTCGCACAGGACGGCTCCCTACGCATGCCGCTGCCGCGCTCCCCGCGCGACCTCGTCGACCTGATCGACGACACCCGTCAGTCCGTCAACCGCGTCCTGCGCGCCTGGGCCGAAGAGGGCCTGGTACGCGAGCAGGACGGCACCCTGCGTCTGCTCGATCCCCGCACGCTGCGCGACCGCGCCGGCCCGTGAGGATCTACTCGATGATCGGGAGCGAGTGCTTGTTCTCGGCCGGCGCGGCCGGTGGCACGGGGCGGCCGTCCTGCCGCCGCCACTCGTCGGTGGCGGACGCCCGGCGCACGCAGGAGATGGTGCAGGCGTCCTCGCATCCCTTGGGCGCGTTGAAGGCGTCCCACAGCTGCTGCTTGCCGTAGCTGAGCAGATCGATGCCCGGGTCCCCGCGCCGCTGGCTGCAGAAGCTCACCTTGCCGAACTCGTCCACGTAGAGGTAGCGCCCGCCGGCGCGACACCGGAACGGCACCGTGCCCTCGCGGATCATCTTGCGCTCCCAGCCCTCGCCGGCGAGGTGGAAGATCGTCTTGTTGCTGTGCTCGCGCAGCTCGCCGTAGAGCTCGGCCAGCTCGTCGCCCGCCAGCCCGGGATCGAGCTGGCCCTCGCCGTCGTGCATCAGGCCGACCGTCATGTAGAAGCCCTGCTCCTCGATCTCGCGCACCAGCTGGCGCGTGTGCTCGGGCGGGCTCGAGCCCAGCACCGCGTTGATGTTCACGCCGAACTGGGCGTGCTCCTTGAGCAGCGTGAGCTTCTTGCGGATCTTCGACAGGCTCTTCTGGGAGACGTCGTTGGGCTCCAGGTTGTCGATCGAGATCTGGATCCAGGACAGACCGGCGCGGTTGAGCCGGTGGATCCAGCGCTCGGTGATCGGGTAGGCGTTGCTGATCGTCGTACAGACCATGCCGTGGCTGACGACGCGCGCGATCAGCTTGTCCAGGTCGGGGTGCATCAGCGGCTCGCCACCGGTCAGGGTGACCGTGACCGTGCCGATCTCGGCCAGGTGATCGATGCGCCGGTAGAGGTCCTCGAGCGGCAGGGGAGGGGAGTGGTCGTCGTACTCGTTGCAGTAGCCGCAGCTGAGGTTGCAGCGGCGGATGACCACCATCTGGACCAGCAGCGGGGTGGCCGGCGAGAGGGCGGCGCGGGCCGCGCGGTGGACCATGGCCACGGGGTTCTTGGGCAAGTACATCGAGCTCTCCGGCGGGGGCTCCGGGCCCCGTCATGTAGCACGCCCCGGCCGCCGGCCAAAGCCGCGCCACCCCAGCCCTGGGACGGCGCCTTGCGCCCCTGTGGCACGCTCTGATAGGTAGCTGCCGGTCCCGGAGCCGGCCCCCTCGCCCCGGCCGCTCGCGACCCTGAGCGTGATGCCGACGACGCCGAAGCTGCCGGCCTTCGAGTCGCTCCTCAAGTCTCGCGACGTGGAGGATCCGGTCAACCTCTGGGTGCACCGGCCGCTGGCGTACGCCTTCGTGGCGCTGATCTACCGCACACCGCTGACGCCGAACATGGTGACGCTGATGGCGATGCTGGTCGGCATCGCCGCCGGCGTGCTGTGGTTCCGGGGGGGGCCGGAGGAGATGGTCTGGGGCGGCGTGCTGCTGTGGCTGAGCGCAATCCTGGATGGCGCCGACGGCATTCTGGCGCGGGCCAAGCAGCAGTTCTCGGAGATGGGCCGCGCGCTGGACGGCAGCGCCGACTCGATCGTGGCGCTGGCGACCGTTGCGGGCGCCTTCTACCACCTGTGGACGACCCAGGGCTCGGTGTCGCTGATCGTGCTGGCGGCCGCAGCGATCGCGTCGGCCGTGCTGCACATCGAGCTCTACGACTACTACAAGGAGTCGTACATGCAGATGACCGACCCGGCCTGGGACGGGCATCCGGAACGGCTGGACGAGGTTGAAGCACGCCTGCCGCGCCTACGCGAGCAGGGCGCCGGGCTGGCCACGCGCTTCGCGATGCACATGTACATCGGGCTTGTCACCGGCCAGGCACGGGTCGTGCGGCTGACCAATCCCTGGGGCCTGCGCCACGAGGAGACCTATACGGTGAGCGCGGAGTCGGTGGAGAGCTACCGGCGCCACAATCGCTGGCCGATTCGGCTGTGGGCGATGGTCTCGCTGGCGCCCCACTCCTACCTGATGGCGATCTGCGGAATGCTCGATCAGCTCGAGGTCTACCTTTGGCTGAGGCTTGGCGCGATGAACGTGATCTTCGCCCTCGTGCTGGTCTGGCAGCGCGCCGCCAGCCGGGCCCATCGTGCCGACCTGGAACGTCTCGGCGTCGCGCCCGTCGCCTACCCGCCAGCGAGCTGAGCCGGTCGGTCCGCGTCTTCACAATTGCGTTCTGAACGGCGACCGCCGGGGGCGTTGACGCCCGCCTTTGCTCGTGTAAGTTGGCGCCCAACGAGGTCCAGCGCCTTAGGAGGAGTGGCCGAGCGGTCGAAGGCGGCGGACTTGAAATCCGCTGAATCCGCAAGGGTTCCGGGGGTTCGAATCCCTCCTCCTCCGCCAACAGGAGACACGGTCGTTGAGCGAAGTCGTCGAACAGCTCTTGCAGAACTACGCAGGCGAGAACCCGGGTGTGCTCGGCAATCTCCGGCGGATGCTCAACACCGGCACCCTGGCCGGCACCGGCAAGCTGGTGATCCTGCCGGTCGACCAGGGTTTCGAGCACGGTCCGGCGCGGAGCTTTGCGCCGAACCCGGAGGGCTACGACCCGGCCTACCATCCGAGCCTCGCGGTCGAGGCCGGGTGCAACGCCTACGCTGCGCCGCTCGGTTTCATCGAGGCGATCGCGGGCGAGTACGCCGGCAAGTTGCCGCTCATTCTGAAGGTCAACAACAGCGACTCGGTGGGCGGTCCCGATGAGCCCTACTCGGCGGTCACCTCCGGCGTGCAGGACGCGCTGCGGCTGGGCGCCGCCGCGATCGGCTTCACGATCTATCCCGGCTCCGGTCATCGCAACGAGATGTACGGCGAGATCCGCGAGCTGATCCTGGAGGCGCGCGAGGTCGGACTGCCGAGCGTGATCTGGTCCTACCCGCGCGGTGCCGGTCTCAGCAAGGAAGGCGAGACCGCGCTCGACGTGGTCGCCTACGCCGCTCACATCGCTTGCCAGCTCGGCGCGCACATCGTGAAGGTCAAGCCCCCGAGCGCGCACATCGAGCAGGACGCCGCGCGCAAGTCCTACGAGGGCGTCCCGAAGGAGACTCTCAGCGAGCGCGTGCGCCACGTGGTGCAAGCCGCCTTCAACAACAAGCGCATCGTGATCTTCTCGGGTGGCCCGGCGAAGGGCACCGAGGACGTGCTGGAAGAGCTCCGGCAGATCGCAGCGGGCGGCGGCTACGGCTCGATCATGGGCCGCAACAGCTTCCAGCGCACGAGAGCCGACGGCGTCAGCCTTCTCACGAAGGCCATGGCGATCTACGCGAACGCATAATCGTTGGGTCTGACGACCCGACCCAGGGAAGGGTCACGCGACCCTTCCCCCCGTCGGCAAAGCCGCCGGGTCCCCCCATCCCGCGAGGTCGTCGTCGCTGCGCTCCTCCTCCGGGTGCTGGGCTTTCTGTTGGGTGCCACATGTCACTGCGTCGGGCCCAGGGGCCCGACCTACTTCGCCGAGGCATCTGGTTGTGTCACCGGCGGTCCCAGGTGAGGGCATGCGCGGTCGCTCTCTTGGTGGCAGTTGCGTGCCGCTTCCGCGGCCCGCTGCGCTACCGCGCAAGGGACGCGCTGCGCGCGGGTGAGATGCGAGACGACCGAGGCGCCGTGCTCGTGGTCGTCTTCGTGCTCGTCTGACGATTGGTCACAAGTTGACTCGCGATGTCGACGGGTTGCGGAGGCGCGGGCCGCCGGAGGTGCCGGCGGCCCGCGGGCCTCAGTGGGTGAGCTTCCAGAGGATCGCCAGCTCCCGGTCGAGAAGCCGCAGCGGCTGCGCGATGTCGGCGTCGCTGACCCAGCCCCAGGCCTTGGCGACTCGCAGGTGGCAGCGCGTCTCGTCGGCGCTGCCT
>JAPPOT010000051.1 GCA_028817855.1 Myxococcales bacterium | reverse complement strand
GGATCGGAGTCGGGCGCGGGATCGGTCTCGGCTACGGAATCGGGGTCGGGGACGGGCTCGCGCACGCGCACGAGTACGAGGTCGGAGGCGCGCGTGCATATGGGCTCGGAATCGGGCGCGGTCCCCGGACTCGGCGCGCTGCGCCGGGGCGCCATCTTCCCGTCAGCGCCCGGGCCGGGCTGGGCGCGGGCGCTCCAGCAACACCTGGAGCGCGATCCCCTGTTGCGCGTGCAGCTCAGCGGCTACGTACCCGACGTCGCGGGCAGCGAGCGCAAGCGCGCCGGCCGCAAGCGCGCGGGCGCAGCGCGCGCGGCGCTCACCGCGGCGGGGCTGCCGGCGCGCAAGATCCAGATCCGCGCGGGGAGCAGCTCGGGGCTGCGCAGGGGGCAACCGCACGTGGTGGTGCGGCTCTACTCCGTGCGCGGCGCTCGCTAGCAGACTGGTGAACGTGCCCTTGCCGTGCGCCCTGGCCGGAGCCGTTCATAGCCGGGTAAGGGCAGGGGCACGTTCAGCGCGTGCAGATCAGCTCTCCGGTGGGACCGATGCGCGGTCCATGCCGCGGATGTACTCGCGCAGGGCCTCGAACCTCGTCTCGACCTGCTCGCTGAAGAGGGGGTCGGAGATGCGCTCGCTCTGCTCGGCGATCCGGTCCCAGTCCGCGTTGCCGAGCAGGCGGCGCGCAGCCGGGAAGAGGAACTGCTCCTCCAGGTGCATGTGGTTGCGGTAGTCGGCCAGGAAGCGCTCGGCCACGAGGATCAACCGGTCGCGCGGCAGCACGCCGCCGCCCAGCACGTCCTCGAGCATCTCGCGAAAGGTCGTCGTCAGCTCTGCCAGCGAGCGATGCTCCGTGTGCAGGTCCCGACTCAGATCGCCGATCGTGCCCGAGTCCCGCTCGAGCGCGGCGTAGACGAGGTCCTCGGTCGGGTGATGGCAGCGGTCGCCGTAGCTCTGGCAGTAGTCGAGCACCGCCTCGATCAGGGTGAAGTCCACATCGCCGCCCGCGCGCAGGAGCGACAGCTGCCGCTCGAGCACCTGGAAAAGGGCTCGCAGGTTCCGGTGATCCCGGTCCAGCTCTTCGACGATCGTGGCCATCTGCCCCTCGAGAAGCGGCTCTCGCATCACATGTCCACCGATTGGCGCGGCGCAACTCTACGGGTCGGCGATGACCAGCAGCCTGTCGCCCTCGATCGCCAGCCTCGGGTCGGGCGTGAGCACCACGTTGTCCCCCTCCTCGCGCGTGTTGCACTTGGTGTAGCCGATCGCCACCTCCCCACAGCGCGCGGCGGCGTCGATTGCCAAAGGCGAAGCGGTGGTCATCCTCGGGCAGGTCCTCCTCGATCGGACGCGCGTAGATCTCGCCGCCCTCGTAGTCGAGACGCGATCACGTCGGTGAGCAAGTGCTCCTGGTGCGAGATCGCGGCATTGCGCGGGTCGAGCACCTCCGCCAGAACCTGGTCGCGTAGGGCGGACGCGAGAACTTGTAGGAGCCTCGCGTGGTGCGGATACGCGGCGACAGCCGAGACACCTCACACCCTCTTGCCGATCACAACTGACTGAGCTAACGAGGCCTGGGGCGGCGTCGCGCGTGACCGCTGCACCACAGGAAGGGGGCGACATGGAGGGAGTCACGATAACCGTCACACACCAGGACGGACGCTCGGAAACCAGGACGCTGGGGCCGGGGACGTATGTCATCGGCCGCGAGTCCGGCGACCTGGTGCTAGGTGACCCGAACGCGTCGGAATCCCACGCGCAGCTCGACGTCGACCGAAAGGGGGCCTCGATCGTCGACCTCGGGTCGACCAACGGCACCTTTCTTGCAAACGGGGACCGCCTTGTCGGGCCGCACACACTGCATCCGCAGATGCCGGTGCGCGTGGGCAAGACCCTGCTGACGATCCACGGCCAGCCGTCCAAGCGCGGCGGGACGCTCATGATGCAGGACGTGGACGTGGTTTCGGGGACGCCTCCGCCTGCCGCCGAACAGCCCGCCGTAGTCCCGAACGCACCTGTCGAGACCAACCCGGTCGAGGAAGTCGTCGAGGTCGGAGGCGCGAGCGTCCGGCTCAAAGCCGTGCGCGGGACGGTCGTGCATAGCGCCACCGCGTACTCGACCTCGGTGTCTGGCAGCGGCGGGGGAAGCCGCGCAGGCGGGTACGTCGCGGACGTCCACATCACATCCACCACGACGCGACACGACGCGCTGCACATCCTTGGCGAAGACGGTCACGAATATGACATCGACGTGGACGACGCCTACATCGCGGTGCGCAACGGCAACCAGGTCGTGCTGGTGCTGGGCAATCGCAAGGAAGGTTTCGACACCTGGAAGTACTACCTCGCTGTCCGCAACCTCGACACCAAGCGCAATGCGGTCCTCGTCGGGGGCATCAACGAGATCTTCCCAATCGTCACACGTGCGGTGCTCGCAGGGGCGGCGATCATACCCGCCGCGATCCTCGGCATCCTGGTGCAATCCTTCTCGGTCTTCATCGGCGCTTGGACCATCACCGGCGCCATCCTGTTGTCGCCGGTCTTCAACAACCGCAAGGCTCTAGAGAAGGCGGTGAACGGCCTGGCTGAAGAGGTCGGCAAACAGGGGTAGCCGTCGCCCTCCCACACGGAGGGAGGGCACACCTGGCGCTACTGGTCGGCGGCCTGATCGTCGCCCGCTTCCTCGCCCTGGGCAGCCTTGCGCGCCTCGATCGCGCGCATCTTGGCCTCGCGCGCAGCGTTGGTGCCGGCGGCCTTGTCGGCGAGCTTGGCCTCGTCCTCTTCCGGCTCCGCCTCCGCAGTCTCGTCGCCTTCGGTATCCGCCGCGGCCGGCGCCTCCGCGGCTTCGGGGCCGCCGCAGCCGAACGCGAACAGCAGGGCGAGGATGAGGTTCAGTCGAAGCATGGACGGGATCATGACACCTCCGTGGGTGCCGACATCCTAACCGAATGCGCTGGCGCTGCCAGCCAGCGGAGCTGCGCCCGGCCCCATGGCGGGGCTGCGCTGGCACCCCACTTGCTCATTCGGCGCTCGCGCGCCCGACGTGTGCCCGGGTGTGCCAACAAAGCGAGAGAGGCACGCATTTGGCCCATCTCAGGGGGAAGTCATGATTTCCAGAACAGGACGCGGCGTCACCTCGTGCGCGTCGCTCATCGTGAGCTCGTGGTTCGTTGGCCTGATCGGTTGCGGTTGGTCGGAAGACGGATCGCAGAACGAAATACGCGCGTCCCAGCACGCGCTCCACGACGGCGAAGAACACGGCGACGCGGCCGACGCGGGCGGCGGCGAGCCGAACCCGCCGCCACAGACGGACGGCGGCGCCGACGCGCCCAGCAGCGGCGGCGAGCCGCAGGATCCGGGCCTGGACGCCTGCGAGGACACCATCACCGCCCGCACGGGCGCCGCGTGCGCCGACTGCTCGGCCGCCTCCTGTGGTGCCGAGCTGGCCGCCTGCGACGGCGAGTGCCTAGGCCTGATCAGCTGCGTGGTCGACGCCTGCGGTGGCGACGGCGACGATCTGGCGTGCATCACCGCCAGCTGCTCGAGCTGCCTGGGTGCGGCCACACCCGCAACCGATCTCGGCGGCTGCCTGACCGAGCACTGCGCCGACGTGTGCGAGTACGTCGAGCCCGCACCACCGGGCGACGACGAGCCGCCGCTACCGCCCGAGGACGAGCCTCCTCCGCCCGACGGCGAGCCCGAGCCGCCAAGCGCGGATGCGTGTGAGGACGATCTCGCCAACGCGGTTGGCGATGCGTGCGTCGAATGTGGCGCGCTCGAGTGCCCCGACGAGACAGCCGACTGCGACGGGAGCTGCCGCTCGCTGCTGACGTGTGTGGTCAACGCCTGCGACAGCGACGGCGAGGACATCGCCTGCATCGCCGCCGAGTGCAGCAGCTGCCTCGACGGAGCGGGCCCTGCGGAGGCCACGGCGGACTGCCTGCAGGCACGGTGCGCCGACGAGTGTGCGCTGGGCGGCGCGCCGCCGACCGACGGCGGTGGTGGAACCGGCGGCGCCGGCGGCAGCGGTGGTGACGGAGACGGGGATGGAGACGACCCGGAGCCGCCGCCACCACCGGGTGACGACGCCGACGGCGGTGTCGGCGACCCGGGCGACCGCGACGACGACGCGAACAAGCGAACGAAGCGCAAGCGCCGCAAGGCGCAGCGCAAGCTCGGCCGGTAGCTAGGGCTGAGCACGACCGGCGGCGTGGCCCACCCCCAGCCCGCGGGCCACGCCGCCGGCCCCTCCCTGGCGGGGACAAGGCTCGCGCAACCGTCCTCGAGCGCCCGGTGGACGCGACGGCGCGGGCAGCCTGCCACGTCCCGCAGACGGCCACCGGACAATCGGCCCTGAAGCGCCGCAGGCCCGACCCAGGAGGTCCGGCCGAAGATCCGACGAGGAGCAATGCTGCGGCCGAGCCGGCGAAAGCCGGCCGCGCCAACAGCGTCCCGCCGTGCTCCTGCCGCCCATTCCCGTGCGCCATCCGCCAAGAAATTCTCAAGGCTTCGCCCAGGACGGCAGCCGGCGTCGACCGATAGCCTCGGACCCATCGTGGTGCGCGGGTGCAGACGCGGATCGGAGAGGCGCATGGATGCATGGGTTCGATGGATGGGCGTGGCGTGGCTGGCTGCAGCCGCGGGCTGCGGTAGCGCCACGCTGGTGAAGCGCGACGCGGGCGGCGGCCAGTTCAAGCTCAACGGCTCCTACGGCTTTGCGATGGGGGACGCGCGCGAGCAGGCCTTCGAGCACTGCGGCGGGCGCTTCGAGCAGCAGGAGCAAGCGCGCACGGTGACCTACCGTTGCCTCGAGGCAGATGCGATCGCAACGGATCCGGGCGACTCGACGCGCCTCGTCCGCGCCGAGTGATCCGAGGCCGCAGTCACGAAGTCCGCCACCTGGGGCCCGAGGAGGTTCGGGCCCCACCTGCCACCGCCGATGACGCACAGACCCATCATCTGCCATGCGCACGCGTGGGAGGGGACCGTTTCGAGGTAGATGACCAGTCCCCGGTCCACCTGCTCAGCGAGCTGGTTCAGGTAGAGGTTCCAGGGCGCGTGGTAGAGCGTTCCGCGGAGGCGCAGGCGGCGCGGCAGTCGGGGCCCGCGCCGGGCGCGCATGTGCGGGATGCCCTCGGGGTAGCGCTCGGCGAGCGAATCCGGGGGCCCGGAGGGCGGGCGTCGGGGCTTCGAGGATAATATTGGCCGGGGCCGGGCGTTCGATTTGTCCTGCCACTTCCCGATGCCGGGGGCCCGCCTTGCCTGCTCCCGTCCCATCGGGTGATACTGCGCGCGCTTGGAGGGAGACTTGGAAATGATGAAGGCGATACTTGGTTCAGGGGCCCTGGTTGCGGTCGCCATGCTGGCCGCATGCGGCGACGACGGCGCCAACAGCAGTGCGGAATCCGTGGAGCTGTTCGTGACGGAGCGCGACACCCAGATCGATACGATCTGCGACTGCTTCGACGAGCTGCTCTTCGACAGTCCGAGCATGTGCGTCAACGCACAGGTGCCGATCGGTCCCTCGAAGAAGCAGTGCACCAAGGACGCCTTCGCCGAGGACGAGGAGAACTCGGTGAGCTACCTCGACTGCATCATGCCACTCGAGCGCAATCTCAGTGAGTGCCTCAATGACCGGCTCGTGTGCAGCGAGGCCGCCGACGGTGACGTCGGCCCCTGCGCCGAGGACTACGCCGTCGGTCTCCAGAAGTGCATCGAGCTACCGCCGGCCGTGCGTCGCGATCTGGAGAACTGCGGCGTGGAGGTCGCGCTCTCGACGATCGTGATCGGCAACAACGTTCCCGGAGCCGGTGATGGCGATGGGGACGGCGATGGGGACGGCGATGGGGACGGCGACGGCGCCGGCCTCTGCACCGACGATTGCGTGTTCTTCCAAGACGGCGAATGCGACGACGGCGGTCCCGGCGCGGATTGGTCCGACTGCGCGCTGGGCACCGACTGCAGCGACTGCGGTCCGCGTTGAAGGGACGCCATCGGTGTGGACCAGCACCGTGCGGTCCCCGCTGGTCAGGTCCACGCGCAGCACGCGGTCGCCGCCGATCGCGGGGGTATGGTCACTGTTGTCGAGCACGAAGGCCCGTCCACCAGCGGCGTCGAGCGCGATGCGGAAGGCATGCCGGAAAACCGGCCCGCTTCCGCGCTGTGCACGGGACACCAGGTTCGCGACCCACCAGCGTGCCGGCTCAACCTCAGCGGCACAGGCCAGAGTTTTGCAGCAGCTCCAGCATGTCCGCGCATGGGCTGCCGTGGAGGCTGTGGTCAAGGGGCGCCACCAGCTCCCTGCATTCAAGCTCGAAGTTCACCGCGTTCGGGAAGAATTGCTCCAGTTCGGCGCAGGAGACTGGGGTGAAGTCGACTCCGTCGTCGTAGCCAAAGCAGTCGACCTCGGCCGTCAGCTCGGCCGGCGGCTCGTCGCTGCAGCCGGAGTTGCCCTGCCCGCCCCACAGGAGCCAGTGGGTGCCGTCGGCGAGTGGGCCGTAGCGCTCCACAAAGTGTGCCCACTCCGCGGTCTCGTCGATGAAGGGCGGTCCGGAGCCCATCACGACGCCTTCCGAGCCCACGGGGCACGCGGCACCGTCGTCGGTGCAGCGGGCCTCCATGCGCAGGTCCGGCGTACCCAGGTCCGGGCAGGTGTAGAACCAGAGGAGGCCGGCGTACCTGCCGACTTCGGCGCAAGCCTCTTGGTTCTGCGCGTCCATCACGACGGTCAAGCTCCCTCGCCCCCGGATCTCTTCGGTGACTTCAACCAGTGACTGGGCCTGTCCGATCAGCGGACGATCGCTCATGCGGGCGTCGAAGACCTCGACGATCACCGCTGCCACGCCAGAGCCGCCGCCATCGGCGGTAAAGGTGACGTTTGCAGTCGTGGTCGTGAGGGCATCCCCCTCGATGGTGCTCCCGTTGCCACGGGTGGTGGTCAAGGTGCCCAGGTTGCTGGAGGTGGCATAGCGGTACTCGAGCAGGGCTCCGTCCTCCGCGTCCGGCACGTGTACGGTCAGCTCGATCGAGCTACCCTGGGCGACGCGTGCCTCGCGGGGCTCCAGGTTGACCGTGTTGTCGGTTGCATCGACGGTCCAGACCTCGCCCTGGCGGCTGGCCTGGAGGTCCCGGGTCAGCGCGTAGAGGTCGATCGTCTTGGCGACCAGATCGACGGCGTCGACGACCGCCATCACGCGATTGAAGGCTGCCCCCATGCGCCGTGCCCGCGCCGTGCCCGCCGCCCGTTCCGG
>JAPPOT010000481.1 GCA_028817855.1 Myxococcales bacterium | reverse complement strand
CCCTCACTCCGGAGCAGGAGCGGGGGTCGGCCAGAGACCTGAGCCCCGCACGCACGAGCCGCGTTGGTAGTGACCTCGCGCTGCGGGAGCGACCCCTAGGGGCTTTTCCCGATGCACCAGCGTTGACCCACCGCGAGCTGTAGACCGCGAGCGCTTCACGAAGGGGCGGCACGCATGCCCGAAGCGGCCGTGCGCGCCCGACGGGAGACGTGCGTCCGCGGCTCGGCGGTGGGACCGACACCCGGTAGTGAAAGGAGGCATGTCATGAATCGCAACTCTACGATCGCCGCGCTACTCCTCGTCGCCAGCGTCTTCATCGGTGGCTGGGTGCGCTCCATCGTCCACGCCGAGCATGGGCGCGGCGCTACGCGCGAGCAGCTGCCGGCCTTTCATGAAGCACGTCAGGACTACCTGCTGTGGGAGTGGCGCAGCGGCGAGACCGAGTGGCAGCGGCAACGCGCCCGCGAGCTGAACGCCCTGCGCGGTGTCGGCGGTGGTCGCTGAGCGTCGGTAGAAATCTCGGGCACGGGCCCGGCGGATCCAACCGTTCCCCCGGGGCGATCCTCCGGGTCCGTGCCGAGTGTCCTGCGCAGCCGGTGGCGTGGCCATCGCCCGCTCCATCGGCTAAAGAGGGGGCCATGAGCTCCGAGGATCATTGGGAGGCGGCCCAGGAGGGAGCGGAGCGCGTCGCGGAGGGCGATCCGGAGGGCGCGCTGACCGTGCTCGAGGCGCTGGTCGTGGAGCAGCCCGACAACGAGTACGGCTACTTCTTCCTCGGCTCAGCCCACTTCGAGCTCGGCAACTACCAGAAGGCGCTCGCCGCCTACGTGAGGGCGCTCGAGCTCGCGCCGGAGTACGTCGGGGCGATGATCAACGCCGGGCACACGCTGCGCATGCTCGGGCGGCACCAGCACGCGATCCGCATGGCTAAGCAGGTGCTGAGTCGAGACGAGCACGACCCGGACGCGCTCTTCTTGCTCGGCGCCACCCACTTCGCGCACGGCGACAACGCCGCCGCGCAGGACTACCTGACCAAGTTTCTCGAGACGGGACCGGAGATCGAGGTCGCGACCGAGGCCGAGGGCATGCTGCAGGTCATCCGCGGCGAGGTCGTCGAGGCCGCACCCGAGGGCGAGCCGGACTGAGCGGGCTTGCGAGCGCATGCTGCGGCGCTACGTCAAGCCGCTCCTGGGCGAACCTCCAGGATTCCCTATCCATCGGCATCCAAGTTAGACGCCGATCAAGGCCAGCTGGCGGCGCTGCACTCCCGGCTTCGAGAAGGGGACGGGGTAGTCGCCGCTGAAGCATGCGTCGCAGTAGCCCTCGCCGCTGATCGCGCGGTGCATGCCCTCGATGCTCAGGTAGCCGAGCGTGTCGCAGGTGACGTACTTGGCGATCTCTTCCACGCTGTGGTTGCTCGCGATCAGCTCGCTGCGCGAGGGCGTGTCGATGCCGTAGAAGCAGGGCCAACGCGTGGCCGGCGCGCTGATGCGCATGTGGACCTCGCGGGCGCCGGCGTCGCGCAGCATCTTGACGATCTTGCGGCTGGTCGTGCCGCGCACGATCGAGTCGTCGACCACCACCACGCGCTTGCCCGCCAGCGCGTCGCGCACCGGGTTGAGCTTGAGGCGCACTCCGAAGTGGCGGATCGAGGACTGGGGCTCGATGAAGGTGCGGCCCACGTAATGGCTGCGGATCAGACCGATCTCGAAGGGCAGCCCCGCATCCTGGGAGTAGCCGAGGGCCGCAGGCACCCCGCTGTCGGGGACGGGGACCACCACATCCGCCTCGACCGCGGCCTCCCGGGCCAGGGTCCGGCCGAGGCGCTTGCGGGCCTCGTAGACGCTGATGCCACCCAGGCTGGCGTCGGGGCGCGCGAAATAGATGTACTCGAAGATGCACATGCGCCGCTCGCTCTCCGCGAACGGATAGAAGCTCTCGAGGCCGGTGTCGTTGACCACCACCATCTCGCCGGGTTCCACGTCGCGGAGGTACTCCGCGCCGATCAGGTCGAAGGCGGGCGGCTCGGAGGCGAAGACGTAGGCGTCTTTGGTGCGGCCGATCGAGAGCGGCCTGAAGCCGTGGGGATCGCGCACCGCGATCAGCTGCTCGGGTGCCAGAAAGAGCAGGGAGAAAGCGCCGCGGACCTGGCGCAGGGCGTCGGCGATGCGGTCGACCGCCGTGGGTTGGTTCGAGCGCGCGATCAGGTGCACGAGCACCTCGCTGTCGTTGGTCGACTGGAAGATCGAGCCGGCCGACTCGAGACGAGCGCGGACCTCTTCGTAGTTGGTCAGGTTGCCGTTGTGGGCGACGGCGATCGAGCCCAGATCGTAGTCGACCGCCAGGGGCTGTGCGTTCTTGACGTGGGTCTCGCCGGCGGTCGAGTAGCGCACGTGCCCGATCGACCGGCTACCCTTGAGCCGCGCGAGGCTCTCCTCGTTGAAGACGTCGCGGACGAGGCCCAGCTCGCGGTGCAGCAGCAGCCGGCCATGGCTGGCCGTGGCGATGCCCGCGCTCTCCTGACCGCGATGCTGGAGCGCGTGTAGGCCCAGGTAGGTCAGGTTGGCCGCTTCCTCGGACCCGTACACCCCGAAAACACCGCACTGGTCGTGGAAGTGATCGTCGTCTAGAAAGTCGCTGGAATCGTCCATCGGTGCCGCCGCGCGATCTTTAGCGCTGCGGGCCGGCGGCGTCTACCAGGGATTCCGGGCTCGGCCCGGATATGCTTCACCCCCGATGCTGATTCGCCCGATCGACGTTCTGCTGCCCCGTGCCTCCACCGCCTTCGGCGGCAAGGCGCGCAACCTGGCGGCGCTCGTTCGCGGCGGATTTCCGGTTCCGGCGGCCTTCGCGATCAGTTGTGAGGCAGCCGAGCAGGCCTACCGTCGAACGCTGCCCGCCGAGCTGCACCCCGACCGGCTGCTCGCGCGCCCGCAGATCTCGGAGGAGGTCCTGGACGAGGTGCGCGAGCGCATTCTGAGCATCCCGCTGGGCAACGAGCTGGAGAGTGAGCTGCGACAGGCCCTCGGCGCATTGCTGCGGGCGTCGGTGGGCAGCGTCGCGGTGCGCTCGTCGAGCCTGAGCGAGGACCAGGGCGCGGCGTCTGCCGCCGGGCTGCACGCGTCCATCCTCCACGTGCGCACCGAGCAAGAGCTCTTCGACGCGGTGCGGCGCTGCTGGGCCAGCGTGCTGACCCCCTCGGTCGCCGGATACCGCGAGGCCCTCGGCGTGGAGGGCGCCGCCTCCATGGGCGTGGTGATTCAGGCGATGGTGCCGGCCGACGCGGCGGGCGTGCTCTTCACCGTCAATCCGCTGACGGGTGACGACTCGGAGATGGTGATCAACGCCTGCTACGGGCTCGGCACGGGCGTGACCGACGGCCGCCTGACACCCGACACCTATCGGATCGACAAACACAGCGGTTGGATCCGCGATCGGGTGCTGGGGGACAAGCGCCTGCGCTGCCACGCCGAGGGCGGCGCGCTGGTCGAGGAAGAGGTCGACGAGGCGCTGGCGCGCAAGCAGGCCCTCGACGAGCACCAACTCGAGCAGATCGTCTCGCTCGGCCGTCGCATTGAGGAGCACTTCGGCGACGCCCGCGACGTGGAGTTCGCGGTTGCGGGCGACGCGGTCTACGTGCTCCAGGCGCGTCCTGTCACGGCTGCCGCGGCCCGCTCGACGAAGGCCTCACGCGGGAAGAAGTCGAAGCGTCTCGGCGGCGACCCGCGCAACCTCGTCTGGTCGAGCGTGAACGTGGGCGAGGCGCTGCCGGGCGTCGCCTCGCCGCTGACGTGGTCCGTGCTCTCCGCCTTCAGCGACCTCGGTTTCCGGCAGGCCTTCGCGGCCCTCGGCTGCAAGGTGCCGCGCGACGCCGTGCTGGTCGGCAACTTCCGTGGCCGCATCTACCTGAACCTGACCGAGCTGACCGCAATCGCTTCCCAGGTTCCGGGCTTGCGTCCCACCACCGTGCTGCCGCTCGGGGGCGCCGCGGAGGCCGCGCGACTCGAGCGCGAGGCGCCCCGGGTCGGGCGTGCGGGCTTTCTACTGCGGCTGCCCGCGACCGCGACGCGCTTCGCGCAGTCGAACCTGGGCTTCCGACGCAAGGTGGAGCGCTTCGAGACCCGCTTTGCTGCGGAGCGCACGCGCATCGAGCGGCTCGACCTGCGCATCCTGCCGGCCGCGGCCCTCGACGAGACGCTCTCGGACGTCCGCACCCTCCTCGACGAGACCGGCGCGCTGATGCTCACCGCCTACGGTGGGCTGCTGTCGGCGCTGGTGCCGCTGCGCGCGGCCCTGCGTCTGCTCGTGAGCGGCGACCGCGAGCGCGTGCTCTCGGCATTGCTGATGACGATCGACGACGTCGAGAGCGCGGATCCCGGAGTCGAGCTCCTCAACGTGGCCGAGGCCTTCGCGCACGACCGCGCCGCTCGCGAGATCCTGCTCGGCGGCGCCGATGCGCTCGATCAGATCCCGCCCGGCGGCGCGAGCGGGGCGCTGAAGCGTTTTCTTTCGCGCTACGGCCACCGTGGTGTGCGCGAAGCCGAGCTCTCCGAGCCGCGCTGGCGCGAGCAGCCGCAGCTACTCTTCGATGCCCTGCGCGTGCAGCTCGCGCACGACGGAGCGCACGGCGAGCGCCTGCTGCAGCGCGTGGCCGACGCGCGGGCCGAGCGGGAGCGCGCGCTCACGGCGCTGCCGGTGGCGTCGCGTCCCGCGATCGCTGCGCTGCTCGCGGTGGTCCACCACTACATGCGCCTGCGCGAGCGACTGCGCTCCCACGTGGTGCACGTGCTGGGGCTGTTCCGCGTGGTGGCCCTCGACACCTCGCGCCGCCTGACCGTCCGTGAGCCTGGAGTCGCCCAGGACGCGGCGTTCTTCCTGACGCTGGAGGAGCTCCACGCGGTGCTGCGCGGCCACCAGCGCAGCGTGGCCGCCCTGGTGGGGCTGCGGCAGGCCCAGTTCGAACGCGACCGCAGCCTGCCCGACCCGCCCGAGACCTTCGTCGGCTATCCGCCGCCGGTCGCGCCTCCTGCCGAGAGCGGCGTGACGCTCCAGGGCATCGGGGCCAGCACAGGCGCGACCGAGGCGGTCGCCCGCGTCCTGCGCTCACCGCAGGACATCAGCCAATTCCAGCCCGGCGAGGTGCTGGTGGTGGAGGCCGCCGACGTGGGCTGGGCGCCCGTGTTCGCGTTGGCCGGGGCCCTGGTGACCGAGCACGGCGGACCGCTCTCCCACGCCTGCGTGGTGGCGCGTGAGTACGGGCTTCCGACCGTGGTCGCCGTGCCCGGGGTGATGGGGCAGGTGAGCACTGGTGAGCGCCTGCGCGTCGACGGGGACGCCGGTACCGTCGAGCGCCTGTCGCTGGGTGGCCGCGGTGGCTGAGCCCGACACCGATGTGCGCATCGTGCATCGGGATGGAGCGCTGCTGGTGCTCGACAAGCCGTCGGGGATTGCGACCACCTCACCGGCCGGGGGACACAGCCTGGTGGCCGTCGCCGGCGAGCTGGACGCCGAGGCGCCCAACCTCCACCCCACCTCGCGGCTCGACGCCGAGGTCTCGGGGCTGGTGACCTTCGCCCGCACGCGCGCAGCCAACCAGGGGCTGATCGAGGCGCGTGAGCAGGGCCGCTACGCGCGGGCCTATCTCGCGTTGAGCGCACGGCCGCCCGAGCCCGAGGCCGGGACCTGGAGCTGGGCGTTGGGGATCGATCCGCGTGACCGACGCCGGCGGGTCGTGGTGGAGGAGGGCGCCAGTGGGAAGGGCGTGCGCGATGCGGTGACCGACTACCGCACGCTGTCGGTCACCCCCCACGCCGCGCTGCTGTGGCTCGAGCCGCGCACAGGCCGCACCCATCAGCTGCGCGTGCACGCCGAGCGCGCGGGCGTGCCGCTGCTGGGCGACAAGCACTACGGGGGCGAGCGCCGGCGGGTGCTGCCGAGTGGGAGCGTCGCGTCGCTGCGACGCGTGATGCTGCACTGCACCCGGATCGAGCTGCCGGACCTCGGCGGCGACGCGGGGGCAGCGCAGGCACGGTTGCGACTGGAGTCCCTCCCCCGGCAGGACTTTCGGAGGGCCTGGGATGCGCTCGGCGGAGCCTCCCTGGCCGAGAGCTTGCCCTAGCCGGGCTTGCGTGCCCGCAGCTCGGAGCCTCAGGGATCCGGTACGTCTTCCGCCGGCTTGGGTGCCAGGGCGGGGAAGGCGACGCCCATCTCGGCCTCGAGCAGCGCGAGCAGATCGGCTTCCAGTTCGGCGACGCCCTCGCTGAGGCGCTCGACGTTGCGCTGGTAGACGAAGATGCGGCGCGCGCGCGGGGGCTCCTGCTCCTTGGAGAGGGCGTCGAGCAGCACGCCCGCCCGGGGGTCGACACCCTCGGCCACCACCTCGGGGCCCGGTGCGTCGGAGATGATCACGAGGGCGCCGTCGATCACCACCTTGTGGTCATCGCTGAGCCGGTCGATCGCACGCTGCACGAGACGCTCGAAGTGGGCAACCGGCAAGGCCCAGTGGGCGGGTGGCATCAGCAGGTCGAGCTCCCGAGCGCGCAGGAACTCCACGGTCGCGTCGTCTGAGCGCTCGAGGGCATCGTGGGCCAATCCCAGGTAGTAGTGGACGTCCGGGTTGTCGGGCTCGAGGCTCGCCGCGCGCGTCAGCCTCGGTGCGGCAGCCTCGGCGTTGCCGCTCTCGAAGAAGGCACGGCCGATCAGGAACTCGACGCGACCACTCTCGAACTCGCCCTCGGGCAGCGTGGCGAGCACCTTGGCGGCGTGCTCCCGGTCGCCCTGGTGCATGTAGGCGTCGAACTTGAGCAGCAGCGCGTCGGCCACCTCCTCGTCCCCTTCGGCCCACTCGAGGGCGTCCTCGACCATGTCGACGGCTGCCTCGAAGTCGTGCACCGGGTGGATCAGCACCTCGGCGGCGTTGAGCATGGCCTCGACGAAGCTGTCGTCGAGGGCGATGGCCTCCCGGTAGTGCTCGAGCGCGGCCTCCGCGTCGCCCATCGCCGCGGTCACGAAGCCAAGCAGGTTGTGGGCCTCTGGCGAGGAGGCGTCCAGCTCAACACTCTTCTCGGCGGACTTCTGGGCGCCGGGCAGATCGCCGCGGTGCACCAGGTCCCAGCCGCGGTCGATGTGGGCCGAAAACTGGTCCATCGGACCCCGCTCGGGCGGTTCGCTGACGTTCTTGTCTCCGTCGGTCATGGTGTGCGAGCGGAGCGTATGTACGGCATAACGGGGGGCGGGCGGTCTCTTT
>JAPPOT010000868.1:1655-7248 GCA_028817855.1 Myxococcales bacterium | reverse complement strand
CTTATTCGTCGGACCTACGGTCCGACCCGGGGAAGGGCCACGCGACCCTTCCCCCCGTGCGGCGGAGCCGCTCGGGGCCCCCCATCCCGCGAGGTCGTCGCTTCGCTCCTCCGGCCTCATGCCCGCTCCTGTGCGCTGTCGGTGACGCGCTGCTTGAAGTCGTCGGCCAGGCGCTGCTGGTCGTGGGCGCCGATCTGCTTGGTCAGCAGCTCCTCGGCGGCGTCCACGGCGGCCTGCACCACCTCGCGGCGCACGCTCTGGCCGAGGGCGGCGGCGTGCTGCTCGATCAGGGACTCGGTCTCGACCTTGAGCCGCTTGGTGCTCTCGTCGGCCGCCGCCATGATCTTCTTCTTGTCCTCTTCAGCCGCGCGCTCGATGTCGTCCTTGAGCTTCTTGAGCTCCTGGTCGAGGGTGCCGAGCCGCTCGGTGTATTCCTTGTAGCGGGCCTCGGCCTTCTCCTTCATCTCGGAGGCTTCCTTGATCGCCTCCTCCATCTCGGAGCGGCGGGTCTTGAGGAAGGAGCCGAAGGGCTTGTGGGCGAACTTCCACAGGACGAACGCGAGTAGCCCGAAGTTGATGATCGAGCCGAGGAAGACGTCGCGAATCTCGGGGACGGTGAAGAGATGGCTGAATTCGAAGTCCCCGTGGTCGCCGCCACCGCCGGCGGCCATGGCCACGGCGGGGATCGACAGCAGCAGGGCGAGCAGGGCGAAGAATCGCTTGCGCGGCATCAGTTCAGGCTCCGGCTGAGCAGTTTCTCGGCGATCTTGTTGGCCAGCTCCGGCACCTCGGAGGTGGCCTTCTCGCGCGCATCCTTGGCTTCCAGGTCGAGCTGGGCCTTGGCGCTCGAGAGGGTGGCGGCGCTCTCGCGGCGGGCCTTCTCGGTCAGGTCGCGCGCCAGCTTCTGGGCGTCCAGACGCAAGCGCTCGCGATCCTGACTGGCCTGTTCGCGCACCTTGCGCAGCTCGCCCTCGAAGTGCTCGCGCTTGTCGTCCGCATCCTTCTCCATGCGGTCGGCGTCGGTGCGTGAGCCATCGATGGCCTTCTCACGGGCATCGAAGAGATCCATCACCGGCTTGAAGACCAGCGATCGCAACATGAAGAAGGCGAAGAAGAAGATCGCCAGTTGGACCACGAAGCTCCCGTCGAGGTCGATCGGTGACCCGCCTGAGAGCAGCACGCCCATTGGGACAGAGGACAGCATGTTTTCCTCGCTCGACCGTGCCTCTAGGGTCACGACCGGGACCTTGGCCAGGGCTCTACGCCGGCGCTTTGGTGCCCCCGAAGGGGGCATCCCTCCCGCCGGCAAGCGCGCGGTGTGTAGCAATTGGGGTCGAGGGAGTCAAGCGACTGAAAGCGGCCTGAATATCAGGAAAACCAGTAAAACTGTCACTCGTCTGCCGAGGCCTCTTCCGCAGCGCTTTCGGGCGTCTCTGGCGCGGCCTCGGCGTCCTCGAGCAGGCTGCAGTTGCCCTCGAAGGTGACGCCCTTGTCCAGGAACAGCTGATTGGTGCGGATGTCGCCGCGAACCTTGGCCGGGGCGTAGATCTCCACCAGGCGGTGGGCGGTCACGTCGCCCTTCAGGCTGCCGCCGCGCACGATCAGCGTGCCCACCTCGACGTCGGCCTGGACATCGGCCGAGGGTCCTAGAATCAGGACGTCCTCGCTGAAGACCGATCCGCGCAGGGTGCCGTCGATGCGCACGCGACCCTGGAAGATCAGCTTGCCCTCGAACTCGGTGCCCCGGCCCAGCAGGGCCTGGAGCTCTCCGATCCCGGTCAGGTCCTTCTCGCCTTCCGACACCTTTGCTCCTCGGTCGGCGCCTTCATACCGCAGTGCGCAGCGCGCGTCGCCCTCCACGATCTCGAAAGGGGTTGCCGTCCTTCGGGTGCTAACTTCACCGATCCGCACGCCCTCGCACAACCGTTCGACTCCACAGCGCTTCCGCCTCGGTCGCGGATACACACCGTATGCGCTCCACTCACCGAAACCACCGCGAACCCGATCACTCGCACGATCATCGCGCGCATCGGTGAAACATCCGGGCTAGCATCCGCGCGTGTCGCGCGACGCGGCGGTATTGCTCGGCCTGGTGATCGTGGGCGCGGCCTGGTTGGTGTCGCACCTGCACCTGGCGGTGCGCGTCGTGCGTGCTGCAAAGCTGCGGCCCTGGCTCCGGGTTCTGTCGTTCGTGCCGCCGCTGACGCCGGTGCTCGGCTTCATGTCCGGGCTGCGCCTGCTGGGCGGCCTGTGGCTGCTGCTGGCGCTGGTGTACATCGTGCTGCGGAGCCTGGCATGACCGCGCGCTATCCCTACGTCTGTGTGCTCGTGCCGGAGGCCCAGGCCGAGCTCTGCTCGCTCGAGCTGTGGGAGCTGGGCGCCGGCGGCATCGAGCAGCGCGACGCGCGCACCCTGACCGCGCCCGAGCCCGCGAGCGCCGGCGTGGTGACGCTGCTGGCGGGCTTCGAGGACGAGCCCGGTGCCGAGGCGGCCGCGCGCGCGCTGTCGAGCCGCTGGGAAGCGCACGTGACCTTCGTCGAGGGTGACGACTGGCGCCACGCCTGGAAGGCCTACTTCAAGCCCACGCGCGTGGGTGAGCGCCTGGTGGTGCGGCCTTCCTGGGAACCGTACGAGGCGGCGCCGCAGGAGCTGGTGATCACGATCGACCCGGGCACCGCCTTCGGCACCGGCACCCACGAGACCACGCGTCTGGTGCTGCAGCAGCTCGAGCCGCTCGTCGAGCCCGGGATCGAGGTGCTCGACGTGGGCTGTGGCAGCGGGATCCTGTCGATCGCGAGCGTCCTGCTCGGCGCGGGCCGGGTGCGGGCGCTCGACGTGGACCCCGACGCGGTGCGCATCGCGGCCGAGAATGCGGCGCTCGCCGGGCTCGGCGATCGCATTCGCGCGTCGGTGGATCCGATCGAGTCGATCGCGGGCGGCGTTCCGCTCGTGCTCGCGAACATCGAGACGCGCATCCTCGTGCCCCTCGCGAAGGCGCTGATGGCGCGGGTCGCGCCGGGCGGCACGCTCGTGCTCAGCGGGGTGTTGGCGCCGGAGCGCGAGCGCGTGCTGTCCGCCTACGCGCGCTTCGAGCTCCAAGAGACCACGGCGATGGGCGACTGGATCGCGCTGCGCCTGCGCGCCCCGGGGCCGGAGGGCACCGGTGGCTGAGCGGCAGCGCCGCCTCCCGTGCAGCGAGCTGCCCGAGCGAGGCGGGGAGGTGACGCTGGATGCCGGGGCATCCCGGCACGCCAAGGTGCTGCGCCTGCAGCCGAACGATGCCGTCACGCTGATCGACGGCCTTGGGCACGAGGCGAGCGCCGAGGTGCTCGCGCTCGATCGCGCCGGTGTCCGATGTGTGGCGCAGCCGCCGCGAAGGTTGCCGCGTCCCGAGCCCGCTCTCAGCTGCGTGCTCGGGCTCCCCAAGGGCGCCAAGCTCGAGGGTGTCGTGCGCATGTACGCCGAGCTCGGCGTCTCGGCCCTGCACCTGGCCCAGTGCGCCCGCAGCGTGCCACGGCCCGCCGACCACGGCGCTCGCATGGAGCGCCTGCGTCGTGTCGCGCTCGAGGCGTGCCTGCAGTCGGGGCAGCCATGGGCGCCGCAGCTGCAGGGCCTCGCGCCGCTGCCGCAGGTGGCCGCGCGCGCGCCCGCCGAGGCGCGCAAGCTGGTCTTCTGGGAGCGGGCCGAGCGTCCCCTCGACCAGGCCCTCTCGCCCGACGCGGGCGAGGTGTGGGCGGTGATCGGACCCGAAGGCGGCCTGGAGGAGGAGGAGGTGCGTGCCCTCGAGGCGCGGGACTTCCAGTGCGTCGGGCTCGGGGCCGGAATCCTGCGCGTGGAGACCGCGTCGGTGGTGGCCGCGACCCTCCTGCTGGACCGGCTCGGGCGACTGCGCACCTGAGCAGGTGGCAGTGCCTCGGGCACGCCGAATCGGGTATCCTGATGGCTGGCAAGCCGCGATGTCCACGCTCACCTCGTTGCTGGCGCGCGACGCCATCGTTTCCGTGGACGCCATCGAGGAGGCCCTGCAGCGACAGGTGCTCGATGGCGGTGAGATCGACACCGCGCTGCTGGAGCTGGGGGCGGCCGACGAGAACGTCCTGGCGTCCTATCGGGCGGCCAGCTTCGAGTGCGAGCCGGTGACTCGCGCTCGGCTCATGTCGCCGGATCCGGAGGCCCTCGCGATGCTGTCGCAGGAGACGGCGCAGCGGCTCGGGGTGGTTCCGGTCGGCCGCGAGAACGGCCGGCTGATCCTGTGCGCGGCCGAGCCCCTGCCGCCGGACGAGCTGCAGGCTCTGGGCGCGGAGCTGGAGCACGAGCTCGAGCTTTGTGTTGGAACCGAAGTGCGGGTGGCGGCTGCCCTGGCGAAGCACTATGGGCTCGAGCCGCCGAGCCGGTTGCGCATCCTCGCCGAGCAACTGGACTCGCGCGCCGCCGGTGAGCTGCGTGAGGTGGCGCCGCCCTCCGACGTGCCGCAGCCAGACGACGAGGCCTCCGCCGCTCCTCCCGCCCCGGGTGGGTTGGAGTTGCCGCCCACGCCGGCGGCTCCCGGCGAGTCCGAGCAGGACGCCCCCGCGCTCGTGCAGGTGGCTCCGGTGGTGGCGCTGGGGGCGGGAACCGACGACGGCGTCGATACCGCGCGCTCGCAGCAGCCACAGCCTGACGAGGACGACACCCGGCCGGCGCGCCCCGGCAACCGACCGCCGTCGCGGCGCGCCTCGGCCCCGGTGCGCTCCTCGCCGCGTCCGCCGCCGCGGCACAGCCAGGCGCCGCGCGGACCGCTCACGCGTGACGCCACCATCGAGCTGCTCGGCGAGGCCGCGACGCGCGACCAGGTGCTCGACTTGCTCTTCGCCTTTGCACGTCAGTACTTCGAGTGCACCGCGCTCTTCTCGCTGCGCGAGGGCCACCTGATCGGGCTCGAGGCCTCGGGCTTGCGCTCGGCGCTCGAGGCCCGCGCGATCGACGTGGCCTTCAGCCGCGACGGCACCGTCAACGACGTCGTGCTCTCGCACCGGCCGCGTGTCATCAACCTGGCCACGCGCAAGGATGACCGCACGCTGGTCGATGCCCTGGGCCGGCGGGACATGCAGCCGGCTGCCCTGGTGCCGGTGGCGATTCGCAAGCGCATCGTCGCCCTGCTCTACGGCGATCGAGACGGGCAAGGCTTCGAGCTCGTGGAGCTGGCCGACCTGATCGAGACCCTGCCCGAGGTGACGCGCGCCTTCGAGCGCATCATCCAGGAGCACAAGGTGCTGGTGATGCAGGCCCGCCACAGTCGGGCACCGGCGCGCCCGTCGGTGCCGGAGGGCTCCTTCGCGGCCTCCCGTCCACCCGCCCCGAGCGCAGCGTCCGCGCCGCCTTCCGCGCTTCCGAGCGGTGAGCAGGGCGACCGCGAGGCGAGCGGCACCAACCCGGGGTCGCGCCCCGCCGAGGTCGATACGAGCACCGGACCCAGTCCCAGCGACTCCCACGGGCCGGGCTCGCCGGAGGGTCCGCGTCGCCGTGCGCCGCGACTGCCACGCGTAGATGAGCCCTTTCGGCGCTCGCAGATCGGCGAACGTCTCGCGCAGAACGCGCTGAGCTCGCTTGGGGT
>JAPPOT010000868.1:0-1645 GCA_028817855.1 Myxococcales bacterium | reverse complement strand
CGGGGCCGCACCCGCGCCGCCCGGCGGTGGCGAGGGTGCACGCGCGTCGGCCGGCGACCCGAGCGATGCGGACGAGGAGTTCGAAAATCGACCGACCGTGACGATGGCGGCGACCCACGTGCTGCAGAGTGCACCCCCGAAGGAGGCGCCATCCCCGGGAGCGTATCACCAGTCATCGCGACCTGGCCCGCGGGACGAGCGAGACACCACGCGCTCGGAGCGACCGCGCAAGGGGCCGCCCGCCCAGTCGGCGGAGGCTGCCAACCACCCGGACAGCAAGCCCCCGCCGCGCACCCTGTCCCAGTCGTCGCCGGGGATCGGCAGCTACAACGTCAACCGAGTGCACTCGGAGCACGTGGAGTTGCCGGGAGAGGTCAAGAAACGGCGCGCTTCGCGTCCGGCGCAGGCGCGCGCGCCCGGGGAGCGGCAGCGCCCGCGCAACACCGAGCGCCCTCCGGGTCCGCCGCCCACGGCAGAGGAGCAGGTGAGCTCCGGTGCCGTCCCCGCGGCGCGTACCGTCGAGCAGGTCGATCCGGATGACGATGCCAATCACACCAACCCCTCCCGCGCCGGCCCGGGGCGGAAGGACCCGAGGCGCGACGACGAGGACCCGAGCCCCAGCGCCGAGCGCGTGTCGATCCCGGAGAAGGTGAGTGAGTCGTTGCTGCCACCGTCACCGCCGGTCGACGACGGGCCCCAGGAGATCGTGCTCGACTTCGGCAGCGAGGCCCAGCGCGTGGTGGAGGAGCTGGCGCGCTGCGCGCCCGACGAGGAGGGCCACCACGTGGCGGCCCTGCTGCGCCTTGGGGATGCGGCGCTCGAGGCGCTGACCCAGCGCTTCCCCGGCGGCCTGTGGTTCAACCGGAACCTCGCCCACCAGCGTCTGCCAGCGGGCCGCGACGTGAGCGCCGTCGCACGTGCGCTCTACGCCTTCGAGGACCGGGCCGCGCCCTACATCGCGCGCCTCTTGCAGTCCTCGCGCGGCGACGTCCGCCTCTACGCGATCCTGTTGGCGGTCGAGCGCGTGCTGCCCGAGTTGCTGTGGCCGCTCTACGAGCGCATCTTCGATTCGGATGGCGGCGTACGGCGACTGATGTACGAGCACTTGCCGCTCTACCGCAACGTGGAGTCGTTTGGGGAGGTGCTCGACGCGCTGCGCACGCGCGCGGGCGACGACAGCGAGCAACTGCCCAACCGGCTCGCGGCGCTCGAAGCGGTTTCGGTGTTGCGGGATCCGGGCAGCGTCGAGCTGCTGTGGGAGCTGAGCAATCACGACAGCCGTCAGCTCTCGGTGCCCGCCACGCGCGCGCTGACGGCGCTCACCGGACAGGACTTCGGCGGTTCGGCGCGCAAGTGGCGCAACTGGTTCAACAAGAACAAGGACCGTCACCGCGCCGAGTGGCTGATCGACAGCCTCATGCACTCGGACGAGCGCGTGCGCGAGATCGCCGGCAACGAGCTCCAGAAGCTGTCCCAGGTCTACTACGGCTACGCCGCCACCGCGTCCAAGCGCGAGCGGGACAAGGCCAAGAAGCGCTACGAGGCCTGGTGGAACATCACCGGCCGCACCCAGTTCACCTGAAGAAATCGGCCGAGGTTCGCCCAGGAGCGGCTTCGCCTGCGCTCTTGTCCGCTCGATCGCGGC
>JAPPOT010000927.1:5599-7285 GCA_028817855.1 Myxococcales bacterium | reverse complement strand
CCCCCCGCCGGCCAACCCGGCGGGGACGCCGCGCTACGTCTTGGGTTTTCCCGTGGTGGCACCCCGCTCCTGGGCCAACCTCGACGATTCCCAATCCGTCTGAGAACCACACCCCCCCGGACGGGGCGGGCGCAGGCGCGCTACCCTGGCCAGCATGTTCTCCGGGCGCAGCGGGCTCGATCGGCGCGAAAACCGATTGTCACAGGCCCTGCGCGCGCGCCGGCGGCAGGGCCGAGAGACGATCGATCTGACCTGCGCGAATCCGACCGAGCTGGGCCTGACGCCAGCGCCAGAGTTGCTCGCGACCCTCGCCGATCGGGCTGCGCTGCGCTACCGCCCGGAACCGCGCGGGCTGCACCGCGCGCGCTGCTCCGTGGCGGAGCTGATGTCGCGCGACGGCCCGCCGGTCGACCCGGAGCGGATCGTGCTCACCGCCAGCACCAGCGAGGCCTACGGCTTCCTCTTCAAGCTGCTGTGCGATCCCGGTGAGCGCGTGCTGATCCCGCGACCGAGCTACCCGCTCTTCGAGCACCTCTGCCGCCTGGAGAGCGTGGAGCCCGCGCCCTACCCGCTGCGCTACGATGGACACTGGTACGTGGACCGCGCCGCCCTGGCCGCAGCCATCGACGGCCGCGCGCGCGCGCTGGTGATGGTCCACCCCAACAACCCCACGGGGTCCTACGTCTGTCGCGACGACCTGCGCTACCTGGCCGCGGCCGGTCCGCCCCTGATCAGCGACGAGGTCTTCGCGCCCTACGCGCTGGAGCGAGACGCGAACGCCGCTGGCAGCGCGCGCGAGGCGGAGGACCGACTCGCCTTCACCCTCCACGGCCTCTCCAAGCTCGCTGGCCTGCCCCAGCTCAAGCTCTCCTGGATATGCGTCTCGGGCCCCGATGCCCAGGTCGCCGAGGCGCTCGGGCGCCTGGAACTGATCGCGGACGCCTTCCTCTCGGTCTCGACCCCGGTGCAGCTGGCGACGCCGGCCATCGTCGAGCAGCACGGGCAGCTCCAGCGGCGTATCCTCGAGCGCCTGCGCGACAATCACGGGGCGCTGCGGCGCGCCTGCGCGGACAGCCCCTGCACGTTGCTGCGGGTCGAGGGCGGCTGGTCCGCGGTGCTCCGCCTGCCGGCGACCATGGACGACGAGGCCTGGTCCCTGCAGCTGCTCGAGCAGGCGGACGTCCTGGTGCAGCCCGGCTACTTCTACGACTTCGAGCGCGGCCCATTCGTGGTGCTGAGCCTGCTGACCGAGCCCACCACGTGGCGCGCCGGCATCGATCGCGTATTCGACGCGATCGAGGGCTGATGCTCAGCCCTTGGGCGGAACCCAGGAGGTTCGGCCGCGGCCACGGGCCAGGTACTCGATCACGTCGATCTTCGTGATCACGCCGACGAGGTCCTCCCCGTCGAGCACGATCGCCATGCGCGCGTCGCCCAGCAGCCCGTACACCGATTCGATGCTGGTGTTGCGCGAGACGGTCGCGTAGTCGCTCTCGACCAGCTCCTCCACGGTGCTGTTGAGGCTCTGCTCGCCGGTCGCCAGGTAGCGCAGCAGCGAAACCTCCGTCACCACGCCGATCAGCTTGCCGTCCTTGAGCACCGGGATCTGTGAGATCCCGTGGTCCTTGAGCGTCGCGATCACGTCTCGCACCCGGTCCTGGGCGCGCGCCGTGCGCACGTCCGCTG
>JAPPOT010000927.1:0-5589 GCA_028817855.1 Myxococcales bacterium | reverse complement strand
GCCGAGCCCCTCGTCATCGAGGAAGCCGTGCTCGCGCATCCACTCGTCGTTGAAGATATTCGACAGGTACTTGGCCGCTCCATCGGGCAGCAGCACGACGATGTTCAGGCCCTTGCCCCCCTGCTCCTGTTGCCGCGCGTGCTTGACCGCACCCGCCACCGCCGCGCCGCCAGAGCCACCGCAGTAGAGCCCCTCGAGACGCACCAGGTCCCGGGTCGTCATGAAGCACTCCCGGTCATCGACGCGTACGATGTCGTCGAGGAAGGCCGGGTCGAAGGTGCTGGGAAAGAAGTCCTCGCCGATGCCCTCGACCTTGTACGTGAAGGGCTTGGTGATGCGCTGACTCTTGACGTAGTCGTAGTAGAGTGAGCCCACCGGGTCGACGCCCACCAGCTGAACCTCGGGCTTCTTCTCCTTCAGGAAGCGCCCGACGCCAGCCATCGTGCCACCGGTGCCCATGCCCGCGACGAAGATGTCGATCTGGCCGTCGGTGTCGTCCCAGATCTCCGGGCCGGTCGAACGGTAGTGGCCACCGGGGTTGTCCGGGTTGTGGTACTGGTTGGCGTAGAAGGAGTTCGGCGTCTCCTCCGCGATCCTCTTGGCCACCGAGTAGTAGCTGCGCGGGTCCTCGGGTTCGACCGCCGTCGGACACACCACCACGCGCGCCCCGAAGGCGCGCAGCGAGGCGATCTTCTCCTGGGACATCTTGTCCGGCATCACGAACACGCAGGTGTAGCCGCGCACCGCGGCGATCATCGCCAGCCCGGCGCCGGTGTTGCCGCTGGTGGCCTCGATAATCGTCCCGCCCGCCTTGAGCTCGCCACGCGCCTCGGCCTGATCCACCAAGTTGAGCGTCATGCGGTCCTTCATGGACCCGGCCGGGTTCATGTACTCGCACTTGACGTAGATGTCGGCCGCCACGTCCTGGCCGATGCGGTTGAGCTTGACCAACGGCGTGCCGCCGATGGCGTCGAGAATGTTTGCGCGGGCTTTCGGAAGCATGGTCGCCACCCAAAGTATGGGCGGCCGATGCCCCGCCTTTCAAGCGCGCGGCAGCCGCATCGAGCGGTAGCGTTTGCGGGCAGGCGAGCCCTCGGGGGCGCCGAGGATCGGGCTGCGCGAGAATACCGGCAGATCCAGCCCGTCGTTGGCCCCGCCCCGCAACCGGCAGGCGCCCGCGTAGGCGATCATCGCGGCGTTGTCCGTGCAGCTCCGGGGCGGGGGCACGTGCAGGTCGATGCCGAGCTCGGCGGCCCGCTCCGCGGCACGCGCACGCAACCCGCGGTTGGCCGCCACCCCGCCGGTGATGACCAGCCGCGGCACCTCGCGCAGCGTGCACGCCAACAGGGACTTCTCGACCAGGGCATCGACCACCACCCCCTGGAAGGAGGCGCACAGGTCCGCCGTCGCCTGCTCCCCCTCGGGGCGTCCGTGCTTCGCCACGTGCTGTGCGACCGCGGTCTTGAGGCCGGAGAAGCTGAACTCCAGGTTGCCGCGGCGGCGCAGTGGCCGCGGAAGCGCCACGCTCTCGCCGTCGCCCTGGGCTGCGAGCTTGTCGATCCGCGGCCCACCGGGGTAGCCGAGGCCGAGCAGCTTGGCGACCTTGTCGAAGGCCTCGCCCGCCGCATCGTCGCGCGTCTGGCCGAGCTGCTCCACGTCGTCGGCGCT
Source organism: Myxococcales bacterium (assembly GCA_028817855.1). Classification (GTDB taxonomy): domain Bacteria; phylum Myxococcota_A; class Polyangia; order Polyangiales; family JAFGIB01; genus JAOUOP01. The sequence goes on along the minus strand of JAPPOT010000927.1, from coordinate 3,921 downwards.
GCGCACCTCGTAGAGCGCCGTGTGGCCGCCGCTGGCGACCAGCGCGATGAAGGGCAGCTGCGGCGCGCGGTGGTCGTCGCCCTCGCGGTGCAGGTAGACGCTCATCAGGTGTCCGATCAGGTGATTGACGCCGACCAGCGGAAGATCGCGCGCCATCGCGATGGCCTTGGCCGCCTGCACGCCCACCAACAGCGCCCCGACGAGCCCGGGACCGTTCGTGACGGCGATCGCGTCCACGTCGGCCAGCTTCCCCTCCCACTGGTCGAGCGCTCCCTGCAGCACAGGAACGATGTTCTGCATGTGCGCGCGCGAAGCCAGCTCGGGCACAACGCCGCCGTAGGGTGCATGCAGCGCCACCTGGCTGGAGACGACGTCAGCCAGCACCAGACCGTCATCCCGGACGAGCGCGGCGGCGGTCTCGTCGCAGGAGCTCTCGATGCCGAGGACGATCACAGCGTACGCCGCCCCAGGTTGAACACGCCGAAGAGCTCCGAGTGGAGCGGCTCGCCCTCCGAGCCCAGCACGCTGGGCGCGATCACGCGCACCTCCATCTTGCCATTCTCCATCAGCGAGATGAATACCATCGCGTGGCGCGACACCGATCCGTCGCCGGCATCGCTCTCGAAGCGCGCGCCGAGAATGAAGTTGCGGATGCGCCCCGCACCCGGGAAGTCGTACTGACTGAGCGCATCGTGCTCGAGGCTGGCGATGGGCTCGAGCTTGGCACGACTGAAACGGCCCGCGGTGCGCTCCTCCTCGTCGCACAGGTCCGTCTCCGGCGGACACAGGTAGGTGTGGATCGTGCCGACCGTGGCCGGCTCCCCCTCAGCCGCTGGCGAGCCGGCCGCGAGCGCGGGGTCGAAGGTGACCTCCATCTCGGTGTGGGACTCGAAGCCGCGGCGGATGAAGGAGGGCCCATCGCTGTCGGTGTCGGTATTCGACCCGAGGACCGTGCCGTGGAAGACCGAGCCGTCGTCCGTGCGGAACTCGTCCAGATCCTCGCAGCCGGCCAGGCCACACAGGCCCAGCAGCACCGTGCTCAACGTCGCGGAGGCGCGCATGGCGTCCCTTAATAGCAAATGGCGAGGGAATCGCACCTAGGCAGGAGGAGCCCCGCTCAGGGCAGCGAAGGGCCCGACTGCGGAGAGGTACGTGCGGGAGGCGCCGGCGTCCCCGGCCCGGGCGGCGGCCTCGCCCGCCCGCTGGTAGTGGGTGGCGGCCTCCGCGGCCTCTCCACGCGACTCGCACAGCAGCGCCTCCGCGGCCGCGATGCGCGCCTCCAGATGGGGCGCGTCCGCCTGCTCGGCCAGCATCCGCGCCCGCTCCAGCGCGTCGCCGGCGGCGATCGGGTCGGCACCCTGGGCCAGCGTGGTCGCCAGCTCGACCGCGGAGCCGGCCAGCTCCAGGCGCGGCGCACCGACGTCGGTCAGCTGGCGCAGGGCCGAGGTGAAGGACGCGGCCGCACCCACCAGGTTGCCCTCGGAGCGGCGCAGCTCGCCCACCGCCCTGTGGATGGCCGCCTGGGTCGCGTCGTCCTCGCACTGGATCGCGACCTCGAGCGCCTCCCCCAGTAGACGATAGGCGTCCCGTGAGCGCTTGCGCTGGGCCGAAACGCGCCCCAGACCGAGCAGGATCGAGGCCCGCAGCAGACTCGTGGGCCCCGAGTACTCCAGCGCCTCGCGCAGCACGCCGTCGGCGCCGGTCAGGTCGCCCTTGTGTGCCATGGCGGTGCCGAGCTTGCGGCTGAAGCCCGCCATCGCGTCCTCGAGCGAGGCCTCGCCGGTCTCGAGCAGCTCGCGCCGCGCCAGGTCCAGGCCCGAGCGGTAGCTGAGCACCGCGCTGGTCGGGTCCCCCCGCTCGAAGGCCAGGTCGCCGGTGCGCTCGAGCAACATCAGCGCGCTGATCACCTCGCCGGCGCCGAACGCGTGGTAGGCGCGCACCTCGAGAGGCGCGTCCGCGAGCGCCTCGAGTGCGCGCGCATGCAGCGCCTTGCGCGCCTCCGCCGGGATCGACGCCTCGACCAGATCGCGGATGAAGGGGTGCACCACCTCCACCTGACTGTCGAGCTCGACCAGCAAGCCCACGCTCTTGAGCACGTCCAGCCCCTGGGTCCCATCGGCCTGGGCCACCTGCAGCAGATCCTGCCGGTCGCAGCGGTTGCCGAGCACGCAGGCCGCCTGGAGCACCCGGCGCGCGGCCAGGCTCAGGCGCTGCACACGCTGGGACACGGCGTCGGCCAGGCGCCGCGGCAGCGCGGCCTTGACGCCGTCGATCGCGAGGCCGAGCGCGCGCAGCTGCTCCAGGTAGAGCGGCAGCATGTGGCGCTCCTCGAGCGACTGGCCGGGGCTGGGCATCGGCTCGTAGCCGCCCATCATCGCGCGCGCCTCCGACATGGTGAAGGAGCCGAGCGCCAGCACCTCGCTGCCCTCGGGCAGGTCGGGGTGCAGCCCGGTGGTCATCGCCGTGATCAGCAGCATCGGCCTGTCCCCGACGTGCAGCGGCAGCTCGCCGAGTACCTGCGGCGTCAAGCCGTCGCAGCGCTGCAGGTCGTCGATCATCAACACCACGCGCTCGGCGCCGAGCTCGGCCCTGGCCTGCCCGATGGCGTAGGCCAGGGCGGCCGCCACGCCGCCGGCGCGGGAGGTCCCCTGGGCACCTCGCAGGCCGCTGGGGCTCAGCACCTCGCGCATCCCCGCCGCCTCGAGCGGATGGTGCTCGGCCAGCTCCCTGGCGCGCAGCTTCAGGCCCGCCTCGTCGACGCCCAGCAGCGACAGCAGGACCGTCCGGATCGGGTGGTACGGAACCGCGGCGCCGCTGTCGTGGGGCCCGGCACCGACCACCAGGTCGCCGTCCTCCGCGGCTCGCTCCGCGACCTCGGCCAACAGCCGCGTCTTTCCGATGCCCGCCTCGCCCGCGATGCAGACCGAGGCGAAGCCCTCACGAGCGCGAAGTGTCTCGAGCTTGACCAGCTCGTCGTCGCGGCCGATCAGCATGGCGTGCTCACCGCTCGCGATCGTCATGCGCGGGGGCATCGACATCCTCGGCGACGGCGCCAGTCCCGGCACGGTGGAGTCGCGCAGCTGGGCGCCGCACTCGGCGCAGAAGCGCTTCCCGCGGGGCGAGTGGGCGCCACACTGGGAGCAGGCAACCTCGCCCGCGTCGCCCCCCAGCTCGGCGGCAACGGCGCGCAGCGCGACCGCCATCTCCTCCGCGCTCTGATAGCGGTCGTCGGGCTTCTTTTGCAGCGCGCGGATGACCACGTCAGCCAGCGCCGACGGAATGTGCGCGTCGGGCGCGCCGTCGCGCGGGTCCGGAACCGGGTCCTGGATGTGGCGCAGCACCACGTTGGTAGGCGTGTCGGCCACGAAGGGCAATTGGTCGGTGAGCAGCTCGTACAGCATCACGCCCACCGAGTAGATGTCGCCACGCTCGTCGACCGGGAAGCCCCGCCCCTGCTCCGGGGACATGTAGTCGGGCGTACCGCAGACCAGCCCTGGCGAGGTGATCGAGCTCTCGGCCGTGGGGCCGCTGAGCAGCTTGGCCAGGCCGAAGTCGACCACCTTCACCAGATCGGTGCCGGTGCGCAGACGCTCGATGATCACGTTCTCGGGCTTGAGGTCGCGGTGCACCACGCCCAGCACGTGGGCTTCTCCGAGCGCGTCGAGGACCGCGCTGAGCAGGTCGCAGACGCGCGCGTGGCTGAGCCGACCGTCCTCGCGCACGATGCGCGCCAGATCCCGGCCCTGCAGAAACTCCATCACCAGGTAGAGGATCCCGTCGTCGGTGCGGCCGAAGTCGATGATGCTGACGCTGTTCGGGTGGTTCAGCCGGCTGGCGGCGCGCGCCTCGTTGTAGAAGCGGGCGACCGACTGCTCGGCTGCGAGCAGGTGCGGGTGGATGCCCTTGCTCGCCACCGTGCGT